>NZ_JBWKQJ010000005.1:0-526705 GCF_059418705.1 Duganella sp. GW821-FHT07F09
TCTTCATGCAGAACTTTCAAAAATCTGAGTTTGGAAAATTCTACTTTTAAACGCGATCATTTGGTGGGGGGATTACCGAAGGTCTTCGGGTGCGAATTCGAGGACCATCGCCAGATCGAAGAGGTCCCGAGCTGTGGCTTGCTCTCCTCGGTGATACATTTTTTTTGCGACGATTTCGCCGGCAGTTTCCACCTTCACTTCGCGCCCATAGAGGCTCCAGACCTCGAACGCGTGGGGCGCCGCTAAAAGGTTCGGTGACGCAACAAAGTCGATCTCGCCTTCGTCCAAGTGCAACTTAACGTACGAGTCGCCGGAAGTATATTGGTCGTTGCATATCTCGGCGGCGACGTCGCTGAGCCTCGGATTTACATAACCTAGGCTCTGGGGATCGGGAACAAAGATATCGATATCCTTGCTGAAGCGGTGCCGGTAGCGCAACATCAAGACGGTACCACCACCGAAGGTAAAAAAAGGTTCTGATACCCCGCCGTGCTTAGCGATCTCGTCCATCAAGGTCAAGGCGTGAGGAAATAACTTCTTCCATATACCGTCGGGTAACGTTTCCATGTCTGTCATGTCCACATCCCTTTTCGAGCATCGGCCAATTCTTCAGCAAGCTGTGCCACATGTTCCCAAATTTCGGATGGCGGGGTTTGTTTGGCTTCAGCTACTTCCTCGACGGCCATCACAATCAACTCGACAGGTGCTTCTTCGAGAAGATGACCAATATGTGCTTCGTACCCTGGGGGGGCTTTTCCGGTTGCGAGCGATTTTCCTAGCATGGCGCTGGTGAGCTCTCCCCGATAGCGTATGCTAGAGGTCTTTGCGGCCATCCATAGGCCTCTTTTTTTTGGGGAATCCACAGTTACCATCCCTAACTGCATGCCGAGCACATTGAGTAGCCGTGCGATCCGTCGAAAGCTAAGATCGCTAATCGTACCGGCTTCGAGCTTTTGCACGGTTTGACGAGACAATTCCGCAAACTTTGCGAGGCGGGCTTGAGTTAAGCCTACCTCGAGCCGGCGCATTTTGATCGCGTCTCCTAGCGTTAACATGTCCATAGGTATACCCGCACGATGTTGAGCAATCGATTTCTACTGAATGTACAAAATAGTGTACATGATTGGGTGAGGCATTGGATGTTCTGCATACATTCACGTGCCCTTGTACCCCTCAACAACCGTTCCGAACATTTATCTACCACTGCGCCCGCATTCTTCTTCTATATGGGACACAATTCACCTTGAGGGTATTCTGCGGCAATGTCGGCCGCTCTGCATAGCGATCATCTTCTCAAACTGGTGTTCGGTTTTCAATCGCAGCTGACTCTGGCGGTCTCGCCAGTGGAAAGTCTACATCTGTTGCAAGTGATTCTCTTACTGAAAAGACCGTTCAGGGAGGCGTGCAAATTGGCTCGTTGCATGTGGAGGTACGGGAACGCCAGCGGCTTTGTCACCATGTTCAGTAAAGCTGTCGCCATCCCGTCGGCGCGCTAACCTCGCCGATCGCATCGCTTCACCCGCCAATTTCAGAGCGGAACTGTCCGGTCGAGGTATCGACCATCAGCTCAGGCACTGTGTTTCGCTGCCCGACTGATTTCTCAGGATGGTGTCCGCTCACGTGAAACAGCCCCCCGCACGCCACCTCACCGGTGATGATGGATCGCCGGGCGGGAGCGGCCGTTCCAGTGGCGCGTCGTCGCGGTCGCGCGATGCGAACATCGAATAAATCGCGCCCGCGCGGAAAATCGCGCTGAGGCGACGCTAGCGGCAGAGATGGCTTGATCAATCCTTTAAATGAATTGATGGATCATCCACGCCCAGCATTTCGCAGAGCACATCAACAATCAGATTGTGATCCGCACGCGAGACCAAACCGGAGACCGTGACACAAGCAAGCATGCCGCTTCCCTGAACATTGATGGGAAAGGATCCGCCGCCCGCCGCATATTCGTCATAAGGAAGACCGTAGCGCTCAGCCAGCGTCGTATTCGCCATCCTCATTTCTTCTTCAATAAAATAACTGCTGCGGCCGAAGTGCACGACAACGTTTCGTTTTTTGCGGCACCAGTCCTGGTTGTCATAGCTCGCGCCAGGCATCGCAACGAAGAAGAGCTGTCGCTCAAGGCGAGTAATGTCGATCACAATCGGCAACTGTTCCTGTAAGGCTCGCCTCTGTAACGCATTCCCGAGCTCCCAAGCTTCCGATTCAGTAAACTTCGCAAAGCTTAGCGTTGCCTCTTGACGAGCGATCAGGTCTAGGTTTGTACTAGCATCCATTGGCATCCCCCTATATCGAAGTACCGGTTGCATCAATATGGACTCGATCGCTGGCAGCCATGGGATATGCAACGTAGGCCAGACTGCAATTGTCCGGCGACCAGCTGTTGACGTTCAGGGTGCCTTGGCCGCCAAAGACGGAAGCCAGCACCGTCGCTTTTCCGCCGGCTGCAGGCATGAGTTTGATAAGTACATCCACGTCAGCCGGGTGACCAACTGTTTCGGGCGGGAAGCTAATGAAGGACAGCCATTTGCCATCTGGAGAAATATGAGGGAACCAATTCGAGCGTTCGTCTGAAGTTAGTTGCTCCAACGCGCCATCGGCGAGTGAAAGGCGATAAATCTGATGTTTGGAATCACCAGCACTGGCGGCAGCCATATTGAAATATATCCATCGCCCATCCGGCGAATACTCTGGCCCATCCGCGAGGTTGTCCGCACCGGTGTAGAAACAGTCTGTATGTGTGTTCAAATCCAAAGTCGCGATCCGCCGGACTCCGAAGGCGTCCTGACCATCAGTTTCAACAGCAACATACGCAAGTTGCTTTTCATCCGGCGAGATTCCGTGCAAAAAATATTGGAAGGCGCGGCTGGGGTGGTGATCGTTGGAAACTTGACGGGCCACGCCCCCGAGGATGGGAAGCTGATAAATATGTCCGCTTGCGCTGCCATAAATATGCCGGCCGTCAGGGGATATGACATGGTCGTTGTTGAAGGTATATACGTTTTCCACCTGGATCTTGTCAGGTTTCCCTGGACGAGCGGCGCCGATTTTATACAGCGCTCCCTCGGAATTAAACACGAGGAAGTCTCCGTCCGGTGTCCAGTTAGGGGCTTCAATTAAGCCTGCGGTTTCGAAAAGGATGGTTGGTTCCGTCCCATCAATGCGGACGGTCGTCAGTTGCGAACGCTGATTTTTCTGAAGTTTTCTCATGGTCTTGAATAAAAATGTGAAGGTCGATGCAACCTGACTTAGGCGCCAAATACCGTCTGATCATGTCCGCGCGACAGTGGGGTCGGGCGCTCGACCTTTGTGGTAATGCGTTGAAGTTGGCCGTTTTCCGTAGCGCGCTCTATTGCGATGAGCACCTCCAAAACATGGAGTGCGAGTTCGGCACTGGCCCGGTGAGGTCGCCCAGCCTTTATGCTTGCTGCCATCTCGATCACACCGAGGCCCCGATGATAGGCAACCATCTCACCATTGGGCAGCTCATAATTCGCTTGCCCAAACGCCCATTGCTCGGTGGGGGCGTCGCTCCAAGACGAGGAGTCGGTGCAGACCTGAACCCTACCGTCAAAAAAATTGGGGGAGGGGCCTACCAGGCAACCCTCGGTTCCCAATAGTTCCAGGGACGGTCCCTCTTGGTGGGCAATGGCATCCCAGGAAGCCGAGAAATTAATCACCGCACCGGTTTGGAATCGCAGGACCGCATAGATGGTCGTCGGTACCCGGACCGCGATTGCTGCGCCTCGGTCAGGGCCACTTCCAATGGTCCGCGTCTTCCGCCCGATACGTCCCATCGCCACCACTTCGGCAACCGGCCCGAGCAAGTGAACTAACTGGGTAACGTAGTAAGGGCCCACATCGAGAATTGGGCCCCCGCCTGGCTCGAAAAAGAACTGCGGATTGGGATGCCAGGATTCCATCCCGTTGGAATATACCTGAACGCTTCCTCCTACTACCTCGCCAATCACCCCCGCATCTATTTCAGCGCGACAGGCTTGGTGCGAAGCGCCCAGGAAAGTGTCTGACGCGCATCCTATGCGTAAGCCAAGCCGATCCGCTTCCGCGATCAGCAATTTGGCATCATCAATGTTCGTGGCCAAAGGTTTTTCCTGATAGAGATGCTTCCCTGCACGAAGGATCTGCAACCCCACTTCCGCATGGGCGGCAGGCGGAGTGAGATTCACAATGATGTCGATGTTCGGGGAAGTGAGCAAATCCTGAATGGTCATATAACGCAGCCCATGCTTTTCTGCGAGGGCGCGCGCCGCTTCGACCTTGCGGTCGGCACACGCAACCAAGCGGATATGAGGCGAGTCACTCAGTCCTTTGCAGTATGTATCGCTGATTGCACCACATCCAAGAATGGCAACGTTGAGCGTGTGTTCTTGATCCAACGTCGATTCTTTTGTATTCATTCCGTCTCCTTGTTCGATATTGCAGCCGACCACGAGGTTTGACCTTCAAGATAAATTTACCGGAAAGATTTTCAAATCATCCATCGTAAAACTCCGGCGTGATTGCAGGTTGTTCTAGATTTCTTCGAATGCCGGCTCTCCCGCTCGCCCAATTTTCTGAAGCGTCTCGCGGGAGCGGGGCGATTGCTTTCGCGCTCAAGCGGGATAAGATGCAGCGTCAAAAGTCTATCATTTAGGATTTGGAATCGGGTCGCGAAGTGGCATGCGTACGTCGCAAATCATTTTTGCGATGGACGCGGTGTTCGCGGGAATGGTGGTACGTTACCGCTCAAATAGCGATTGCTATCGGCCACTCGAAAGCGGCGAATTGGCTTCCGCGAGCAGTGTTCATATAAGATGGATCGACTGCGCGCCAGTCAGGAAAATCGAAAATGGGAGCTCGATGAACGCCGATGATTTGAGGAGCGAAAATACGATGCGTTGACGGAATCACCGACTCGCAGTTTTTTCAGTTGGGTGCACCGAAACGTGCCGCAGACAACTCGTCGTCGTCGTCGTGCTGTAGCGTGCCTAGCGATCGTTCCACCATACGGCGGATGGGCGGGTCGCCCGGCGAGATGTACATATCTCTAAGGGCACTGAAATTGGCTTCGTCTGACTTGGTCCTCCTGTTGTTGAGGCGGAGGTAGTCGAGCCAAGTCGGGATGCTATATCTTTCGATCCAAAGCTCGGGCTCCTCCAGATCACGAAACAGGGACCAGCTGGACGCACCGTCACGTAGTCGGAGGCGCCGGCGTTCTTGCATGACCGTGAGGAACGCGGCGACGCTCCCTTCGGCGATTCGATGTTCGATGCTTATGGCGATTGGACCGCTGCGCATTCGGATCTGCACATTGGTGCTGGGCTCACGCCATGCATCGCTGGGCGCGAGGTTCTCACTGTTGAAGTCGGTCATGGGGAAAAGCACACCGGCAACGATTAGCACCATATCAAAACCCGCCGCAATCGACAGCGATGCCGACGCTCCCCACATGCCGGCCATGACACCGGCAATGCCGCTGCCTACGGCCATTCCCAAATAGACTGCAATTTGATAGGTCGCCAGTGCGCGGGCCGTTACCCAACGCGGCGACGCCAACTGGATGCTTACATTGAGCGTAGCAAAAGCCATCAACCAGCCTGCGCCGGCGAGCGCCAGTAGCGGTGCCATGAGCCATAGACTGTTGAGCCATGCCGCACCCACTCCGCCGGCCGCAGCAAAAATGGCGGTCAACTGCATCATCTGCGCCGGACTAAAACGTTTGCGCAGATGCTTCAGCAACAAGGCGCTCGCCACCGCTCCTGCCCCAAAGCTTCCGAGAAGCATGCCATAGGTAAATGGACCACCTCCGAGGTGATCGCGCGCCACGATCGGCAGCAACGCGAGCAGCGGACACATCGCCAAGCTGAAGAGTACCGTGCGAACCAGCGATGCGCGCAAATGCGGTGACATCGCGGTGTAGCGCAACCCGGCCGCCATGGCTTCCCCAAGCCGCTCTGGAGGCAGCCGACGTGTTGGCCGGCGGGGCCGCCAGCAAGCGAGTGCGGCTAGCAGTCCAATGGTGCACACGGCACTGATGGAAAAGGCAGCGGTACTCCCAGCCAACGCGACGATTATGCCACCCAACGCCGGTCCCACGCTTCGGGCAGCATTGATGGCCACGGCGTTGTATGCGACAGCGGCGGGCAGCACCGGCTGCGGCACCATGTCACCCACGGAAGCTTGCCACGCAGGACCGTTTAGCGCGTTGCCGCATCCCACCAAGAACGTGAAGGCGAGCAAGGTCCAAGGAGAGATCGGGCCTGTTGCGGAAAGTAGCGCCAGTATGCTGGAGACTATCAGCAGAAAGCCCTGCGCTATAAGGAGCACCGTGCGCCGATCGCGGTTGTCGGCGATGGCGCCGGAAGGCAGTCCCAGCAGGACAAAGGGCAGACTAGTCGAGGCCTGCACTAGCGCGATGATGTGCGGTGGCGCATGCGATGCAACCATGAGCCAGGAAGCACCGACAAGTTGAATCACCGAGCCGAAGTTCGATACGGCGTTGGCCATCCACATCGTGCGGAACACCGGATACGATAAAGGGTGAGAATTGTCCACTCGCTTACTCTACCCGAATACCGGCGGCAGGAACATCCCTCGAAACCACGCAATCGAGCAGGCGCCGAAGGCTGCGCCTGCGTGTGAATTCCTTGCTGCGATTGGGCTCGTTCAGCGCGGAACGATACACCATCCGCTACTTTTGATTACGACGCAAAACTCTATTGCGTATGGCAATCGCAGCGGCAAGTGGCGCTCTCATGAAGACGACATGCGTTACCCCTACTTCTGATTTTGACCACGAACCCGTTCGCCTAGCTGAGGATGGTCGAGGCAAGGTTGGACACGCTTGCCGAAACCCGGGTGGAACCTTCAGTTTTGCGCCCCACGCAAATGCGCTTGCACACTTTCGGCCGTTGTGGAGCCAATGATGTTTCCTATAGCATCGATCTGCGCCAATTGAATGACTTGCTTGACAGCTTTTGGCGTCATCAAGTTAGTGCTGCAAAACTTTGAACGGTTTGATTCATTTTTGGCGAATCTGCATAGTCGCATAGCCTTCCCCGTGGCAGACGTTTGCGTCCCACATTGGCGGGAGACAAACGGTACGGTGTACCGAACAAGAAAGATAGGTGAATACATTGAACATAGAATCTAAAGCCGTCGCTGATACCGGTTCTTCCGAACTTTTTAGACAGCGTATTGCACAAGCCCTGCCGTCAGCGAACATCCCGACGCTACTTTTGCTGCTCTACCAATTCACCGGCGACGATTACTGGATTAAAGCGCCGTTCGAACCCAAGAAAAGCCGTTGGGATGATAACGATTCTGGCGGGTTGTCACCCGAGCTTCAGGAAGAAATTCGTGAGGCCGCGCTAAAAGCCATCGTCGCATGGCGAGAGGGTACATCGATCGCCAAGGCGGACCTCACTTCTGAAGAATTGATTCAGATGATGACCGTGTCTGAAGCGGAGCCGATTCCTCCGGAGTATGGTGAGATGATTCTTCACAAGCTGCGGCGCTATTCAGGATCGGTGCCGGCCCCTGTCAACTTGCCGCCAGGGTTCAAGATCTTGATCGTTGGTGCCGGCATGTCTGGCATTGCCACAGCCGTCCGGCTGAAGCAACTTGGTGTGCCATATATTCATATCGAAAAGCAGGACAGGACTGGCGGGGTATGGCATTCGCACCATTTTCCCGGATGTGGCGTCGACACGCCCGGCCACCTGTATTCATATACGTTCGCAAGTGGGAACTGGACGAAATTCTTCCCGATGCAGCGCGAGCTCGACGATTACTTCAGCCGCGTGGCCCGTGATTTTGGCGTCGAGGATTCAATCCAATACGGTACCGAATGCATGGAAACCCGTTACGACGAAGCCGCCCACAAGTGGACTTCCGTGCTGCGCCATGCGGATGGCAAGGTCGAATCGATCGAATCCAACGTCGTAATTTCTTGTGTTGGAGGATTTACCACTCCCAAATGGCCGAATGTCGAAGGACTGATGGACTTCGATGGACCAGTGGTTCATACGTCGAATTGGGACCCTGCGGTGGTGATCGAAGGCAAACGCGTGGCTGTGCTCGGTAATGGCGCATCCGCGATGCAAGTTGTGCCGGCCATTGCGGGGATGGTATCGGAGATGACCGTTTTCCAACGCTCGCACCAGTGGGCCGCACCATTTCCCAAGTTGCGCATGCCTGTACCTGAGCCGGTTCGTGTTCTGTTGCGCGAGGTTCCGCACTACGAGTGGCTGTATCGCCTTCGCCTCAGCTGGATTTTTGACAGCCAGGTTCATGATGCCCTGCAGCGAGATCCTGATTGGCCGCATCCGGAACGCTCGGTTAACAAGGCAAATGATGGGCACCGGGAGGCCTATACAAAATACATTCAAACACAACTCGCCGACCGGCCTGATCTGATTGCCAAAGTCGTTCCTACCTATCCGCCGTTCGGCAAGCGAATGCTGTTGGATAACGGCTGGTATGAAACGTTGAAGAAGCATCATGTGTCATTGGTGGACAGCGCGGTCGAGCGGGTTGAAGGAAAGTCCATCATTGCTGCTAACGGTGAATCCCGCGAGGTCGATGTGTTGGTCGTCGCTTCGGGCTACGACGTCTCTCGCTTCCTGTTACCGATTAATGTGTATGGTCGCGGTGGCGTGAGTGTCCGCGAAGCTTGGAACGATGTGGACTGCCAAGCCTATTTAGGAACCGTTGTGCCAGGCTTCCCCAACTTCTTCATGCTCTATGGACCGAACACCGCCCTTGGTCATGGGGGCAGCTTCATCTTTACTGTCGAAAGTCAGATTGACTATATCTTGTCGGTGCTGCGCGAAATGGGCAACCAGAATCTCGCTGAAGTCGATTGTAAGCAGGATGTCTATGAGCGCTACAATCAGACCATCCAGGACATGCATAGCAAGATGATTTGGAGCCATCCCGGCATGTCGACGTATTTCCGGAACGACCATGGGCGCATCGTCACCAACAGCTCGTGGAGGTTGATCGATTATTGGAATATGACCAAGGACGTCAATTTGGATGACTATTCGGTCGTGCCTATGCGGACCAGCATTCGTGTAGCCAATGTGAGGATTGTTTCGAAATAATCGCTCCAAGGGGATCGGTAGGGGGGGCTTTGAGACGGGTAATGCCCGCCAAAGGCCTGGCGTCGTCATCGTAAGGGAAGGCAAGCAATGAATCTGGAAGACAGGGTTGACAAGGCGGTCGCCAGCGCAATCGCGAAGAATGCGATCGCGGGGGCGGTGACCATGGTCGCGAAAGACGGCAAGGTGGTATATAGAAAAGCCGCAGGGCACTTCGATCGGGAGGCGGGCGTTCCAATGTTTCCTGAGGCGATTTTTCGACTCGCATCAGTCACTAAGCCGATCGTGTCTGCCACCGCGCTGGCGATGGTCGATGCCGGCGTCTTGCATTTGACGGACGTGGTGTCCGAGCACATTCCCTGGTTCAAACCGAAGCTGCCGGACGGATCGCAGCCATCAATAACCATCCGGCATCTACTCAACCACACGTCTGGCCTCACCTACGCAATACCGCCCGAAACAGGCGTAACTGCGGGTCTGGTGGATTCAAACCTCTCATTGAAAGAGAATTTCTCTCTTTACAGCGAGCGCATTAACTTGTTGTTCAAACCCGGCGAGGGCTGGGAATACGGCGTAAGCACTGATGTTCTCGGCGCGGTGATCGAACACGCTTCGGATGGCTCCCTGCATGACGCGCTCCAAAAATATGTGGGTATCCCCTTGGGTTGGAACGACACGGGCTTCTTGGTCCGCGACCAAGACCGCAGCCGACTGGCAATACCGTACACCAACGACGCCGGGAATCTTCGGCCCATCACCGCTGATTCGGAATTGATTTTTGACATCGATGGGAGTCCGTTCTTTTTTGTGTCGCCGCGGCGCGCGTTCAACGCCAAAGCATTTCAGTCCGGCGGCGCCGGCGCCGTTGGCACCGCCGACGAGATCCTGGCGTTTCTCGAGACCATACGCCTTGGCGGTGCTCCGATCCTCCAGGCCGACACCGTCGCGGCAGCGGTCAGCAATCAAGTCGGTGGCCTGACTCTCGGCGGCCGCGATGCCGGCCAGTGTTTCGGCTATCTCTCGGCTATCATTGTTGACCCGAAACCCAGTGGCCGAGTGCTCCCCAAAGGCACTTTACGTTGGGGAGGCGCTTGGGGGCACGAGTGGTTCTTGGATATCGCAAACGGGATCAGCGCCGTCATGATGACCAACACAACCGTGGAAGGTGTGGTTGGCGCCTATACGCGAGACATTCCGGCAGCGATCTACGGGCTCGAGAGCCCTGAGCCCCAAAAACCATAAATGAGAATTGGAGGAACCATGCAGCATCCCAATGCGAGTCGCGTCATTCTTACGCGTAACGAAGAAGACGGCTCGTCAGATTTTGAGATCCTTAATGTCAAAGCAGAGACGCCGGTAGACGACGCAGGAAATCCAGTGTTCACGGTGACGCAACTCTGGGGGACGGCCGACGGCATTCCGCAGGTTGGCTCCGGGGTCAATCCGGCGCAAGTGATCGAGCCATGGTTTCCAGCTCCCGGCGGCGTTCGGTTTCGCCTTTTCACGTTTTTGCCTGACCCGGTCAAGCAAAAAACGGCTGAGCTGGGTACGTCAGTGTCGCTTGATAAGGCGCAAGGGGAGGGGCTGTCCAGTTTTTCCGAGGCCTTTGATCCGGAACGCCCTGGCATGCATATCTCTGATTCCGTCGACTTCGTTCTGGTGCTATCGGGGGAGGTCGTCATGGAACTGGAGCGGCGGGAAATCCTGTTGAAAGAGGGGGATGTTTTCATCATGCGCGGGGGATGGCACAACTTCCGCAACGAGACCGACAAACCATGCACTGTCGTTTCATGCATGGTCGGCGCACACCGCGAAAGTACTTGATTCCGATTGCCACGATTGTCTTTACCGGAGATTTCAAAAAATGCCCAGAATGACCACTCGCCTGCGAGCCTTGCTGGCAAGGCCGCATGCGCTTCTGGCGCCAGGTGCTTTCGGCCCGATGCCAGCCAAGCTCGCGCAACGCGCTGGCTTTGAAGCCGTCTACTTACCGGGAGGTGGCACCGCACTCAACCGGCTTGGCGTTGCCGATGTTGGCACTATCACCATGACGGAAATGGTCGATGCCGCAGCAGCCGTCGCGCAATGTTTGAATGTCCCCGTGATTTGCGACGCGGACAGCGGTTTTGGAAACCACCTTAACATGCAGCGCACGGTGCGCGAATACGAACGGGCCGGCGTTGCAGCGATACACGTGGAAGATCAGGCGTTTCCGAAAAAATCGGGACATTCGACGGGTAAAATCTTGCTGCCGCTGGAGGAGGCCGCCCAAAGGATCAGGGCGGCAGTGGATGCCAGGACGGATCCCGACTTTATGATTATCGCGCGTTGCGATGCGATGTCAGTCGGAGGGTTGGAAGAAGTCGTCCGGCGGTGCACCGCCTACAAGCGAGCCGGGGCGGATATGCTTTTTGTCGAAGCACCCAATTCGTTGGAAGCGGTTACAGCCATTCCTCAATTAATCCCGGGCCCACATTTATTCAATATGTCGGCCGGTGGCTCAACACCTGTGCTAACGATCGAAGAGGTGGGGCGGCTTGGATACCGGTTGATGATCATGCCCAACTTCTCCGCGCTCGTGGCGATCAAGGCAATGCGTGAGATGTATGCCGAAATATATCGCACCGGTTCTGTCGCGACGATTAAAACGCGTGGCGTGTCATTCCAGGAGCTTCAAGAGCTCGGGGAGCTTGCGGACTACGAGGCATTGGACCGCAAATATAGTGCCGCACGGGACGCCGGTTAGTTCGTCTGCACTCACACAGGACCAGCGAATCCCGGGTGGGAGGGCGCCGCGGCTCACTCGTCGGCGACCGACCCGGCGGGCACCTGCGTTGCTCCGTCTGCCGCTGTGAAGGAAAATAGCTCGACGAGGAAATCCACGAATACACGGACCTTGCGCGACATGCCTCGCGTCGAGGACCACACAGCAAAAAGATCCGCATCGCCAGGATGCGGATTGACTTCATGCTCTTTCAACACGTGCACAAGCTTGCCTTGCGCCAGTAGATCTCGCACCATCCATTCAAATACGACGACGACACCGATGCCCGACAGTGCCGCATTCAATAAGCTCGGACTGCTGTCGGAAGAGAAGTTTCCGCGGATATCGATTTCTTCAATTTCATCGCCTTTGGAGAATCGCCACCGATGGGCATTAATCGGCGTGTAGTAGAGGCAGTTATGGGCGCGCAAATCGCCGGGGGCGGCAGGTATGCCCATACGCTCGAAATAGCCGGGTGAGCCACACACGACCCGCTTGCTTTTGCAAAGGCGCCGCGCCACCACGCTTTCCGGTAGCGGGGCCAGCCAGACGGCGACATCAATGTTATTCGCTATAAGGTCACGGCGTTCATCCGTGACGATAAAGTTAATCTTCAAATCGGGATGGGCAGCTAGCAATTTGTGCATGCTGGGTAACAGAATCATTGCCGCCGACTGCCGCAACGTCACGCGCAGTTGCCCGCGCACATCGTGCTGCAATGACTTGACTTCGGACACTGCAGCATCGAGGTCGGTCGACAGTCCGATCATTCGATCATAGAATGCGCGCCCGATCTCCGTGAGTGACAACCCGCGCGTGTTCCTGTGCAAAAGTCGCACACCCAGATCCTCCTCCAGCATTTTAACGCGACGCGTCACGGCACTGATCGACATCCCTTTTGCCGCACGTGAAAAACTGCCAGCCTCTACAACCTCAATGAATGTTTTAATATTCGCGAAATTTTCCATCCTGCCTTACCTTTTGTCGCGCAAACGAGCTGTTCACCGACATGGGTGATTGGAAGATGTCGGTGCAAAACGCGCCAATCTTAGCAGACGTTTCCTCTTCTGACCGTTAACTTTTTAGAATTGCCCCTGCCGCCATCCGCTCATCCTTCAAAAGGCGAGGCTTGCGCTGATATTGCACGCAACGCAAAACTGCTTGGCGGCGCGCCCAGTGGTTAGTGGCATGGAAAAGCTCTACACTTGGTCGGCCATTCCTGCCTGAGCGGGAAACTTGCAATGGAAGTAACGATGGGATCGGTTGCCGTCATCGGCGGCGCGGCTGCAGCAATGGGGGCCGCGATTTCTTCGTTTGGCATGCAAACCACCCCATCGGGTGACCGTTCACTACGAAACGTAAGGAATCCAGACAATGACAATAATGGTAACTGGCATCGGCTTTGTGGGCGCATACATCGTGCGCCAGCTGGTTGCCTCGGGGGAGAAAGTTGTGGTCTATGGCTTGTTCGGCGGCAGGCCCGGGCAAGCAGAACCTTTTCCTGACATCGAAAACGCCCAATACATGCTGGGAGCGGAGGCCTGGGCCAAGGTTTCCGTTGTCGTCGGAGATATTACCGACATCACGCTGCTGAACGATACGATCCAGCGATTCGGCGTCACGCGCATCATCCATATGGCCGCAATGGTGGCAGTCGCCTCGGAAGCCAACCTGTCGGCCGCAGTGAATGTCAATGTCGGCGGATGCATTGCACTTTTTGAGGCCGCGCTAAAACAAGGCGTCCGGCGCGTGGTGTGGGCCAGTTCGATCAATGTCTTCGGGCCCAAGTCCGTCTCCGCGCGGGGAACCATTTGCGACGATAGTCCACTTGATCCGACGGGTGCATATGGCGCCACAAAGGCCTTCGTCGAGATGCTCGCCAAGCGATATTTTGTCAACCACGGCTTGTCGGTGGTTGGACTGCGGCTTGGAAAGGTTTATGGATTTGGCGAGCATGTCAAGGCTGGCCGCGGCGGTGGCAATATGTGGTTCAGCAATCTTCTCGAAAATCCGGCGCGTGGGCGTGGGCCCAACATCGTGCCCTTCGCCGAACAACGGCTCGATTTCCAGTATGCCGAAGATGTTGCCTCGGCCTTTATAACCGCCGTAAATTCGACCGACGGTGCAGGCGAAAGCTTCCTCAATTCAGGAGACTGCCGGTATATACGCGAAGCTTTCGATTTCGTGCAGTCAAGCCTTCCGGAAGCACGAATGCAGCTGGTGGAGGGTGCGGAAGCGGCCGGCCTCAAACCTGGGGCACCCACAACCTGGATGCAGCAGTTCGATGGATTCCGAGGCCAGCAGGTACTGAAGCTTGCGCCGCGCTACCGTATGGAAGATGGTCTGCTTGCAACCATCAACGCCTATCGGCGCCTTGACGGGTTGCCGGAAGTTGCCGATCCCCGCACCCGCTGAAGCGAATCTGTCAACAATAGTTTGGAAATGAATATGACACAATCAATAGCCCAACAACTGGCCGCATTCACCACGGCGCAACGTTATGAGGATACTCCCGGCGACGTCGTCCACGAAGCCAAGCGCATCCTGCTGGATTCCATCGGCTGTGCGATCGGTGGCATCGCGCTACATAAAAGTCGAATCGCGGTGGATTTTGCCCGCATCCAAGCCCCGGGTGACGCATCTTGCACAATTTATGGGTCGCCGGTACGGGCTTCACTTTTTGGCGCTGCCTTCGCCAATGGCGAAGCTATCAATGCCCTGGACTTCGACGCCATTTTGCCACCAGGCCATGTCTCGCCGTATGTCCTTCCCGCAATGCTGGGAGTTGCCGAGATAAATGGTGTTTCGGGCCGTGAACTCATCATGGCCACCGCAATCGCCCATGAAATGACCAACCGGTTCGGCAAGGCCATGGATTACATTCGCGATATCGCTGACGGCAAGCACCGCATGCCGGATATCCTCGGCTACACCAGCTCGGTGTTCGGCGCCACCGCGTCGGTGTTGCGCCTTTGGGGAGAAAGTGCGGAAACCACCACGCACGCCCTGTCGATCGCAGCCGCCATCACGCCCGTAAACTCGCATCGTTCCTGGCTTGAACATACGCCGGTTTCGACCATCAAATACACCATGGCGGGACCGATAACGCAGGCGTGCCTGACGGCGGCCCACATGGCCCAGCTCGGCCACCGGGGAGATCCGGCCGTGTTCGATGACGCGACGTATGGATACCGAAAATTTATAGGCTCCGCGCGCTGGGAGCCCGAGCGGATGTTGAAAGAGATCGGCCAACATTGGTATTTTTCGAAGGAGAATTCCTTCAAGGTCTACCCGCACTGCCGCGCGTTGCATGGGCTGTTGGACCTCCTTGTGGAAATCCTCGATGGCAACGACATTGCGACCGATGAAATTGAGGCGATCCGGGCCTGGGGCGAAGGGCACACGGAACGCGCTTGTTGGACGACGCGCGACATTGCTGACCCTGTCGACGGTCAATTCAGCGCCGCGCACGGCTTGGCGGTTGGCGCGCAACGTCTTCCGAAATCAAATATCTGGCAATCGCCGGAGGTGGTGTTGGCGCCCCATGTGCTAGACCTGATGGGTAAGATCACCTGCCTCGTTCACCCGGATTGGGCGCGCCTGGTCGCGACCGATCCGGCTGCCAGACCGTCCCGCGTGGAAGTCGATGCGCGTGGCAAGACCTTCGTTGCCGAGTTGATGTATCCGCGCGGCACACCAGGAAGCGCAGGCGGGATTGGCATGTCCGACAAGGAACTCGCGGACAAGTTCCGTCTGAACGCCGATGGAATACTGCAGCCCTCCGTCATTGAACGGGTGATCGAAGGATTCTTTACGCTCGAAGATGCGTCGAATGTGGCGAGTCTGCTCAAGGCATGCGCCGCGCCGCAATAGCACCAACCCTGTATAGACCAATATAAAACATGAAATGGAGAAGAGGATGAACCCGAGCTACGATTTCACTGACCAAGTCGCCCTTGTCACGGGCGCCGGTTCCGGCATTGGACTTGCTGCGGCCCGCCAGTTCGCCCAATCGGGGGCGGCGGTCGTTCTGGTGGACATTAACGAAGATCTGGTCAGGGCCAAAGTCAAGGAACTGGAAGCCGCCGGTTACAGGGCGATGGGCTTGCGCTGTGATGTCTCCAATGAGAGCGAAGTCGAGGCTATGGTACGAACGGTGGTCGACGTCTACGGTCGACTTGATATGGCTTTCAACAATGCCGGCATCATCGACCCGCCAGCGGAAATTGCCGATGTAACAGCCGAAAACTTTGACCGGGTAAGCCAGGTCAATACGCGCGGCACCTGGGCTTGCATGAAATACGAACTTCGCCAGATGCGAAAACAGGGCAGTGGCGCCATAGTCAATTGCTCCTCCATCAGTGGTCTGATCGGTGGCGCGGGCCGCTCGACTTACCATGCTTCGAAGCACGCAATCATTGGTCTGACGACCAGCGCCGCACTGGAATATGCCGATCGGGGAATCCGCGTGAACGTCATCTGCCCAGGCACGATCGACACGCCCATGGTCGATGCCATGGTGGAGAAGGGGGAGTTGGACCGGATCCAGGCGGTCTCAAAGATGCCGATCAAACGCATCGCAACGCCGGATGAAGTCGCTTCCGTGGTGCTGTTCTTGTGCAGTCCGGGCGCCAGCTTTATCGTCGGTGTCGCACTGCCGGTTGATGGCGGCTTCGTGGTGCAGTGATGGGCATGCCGATGCGATTAAGCAGCCTCCCGAAGTCGCGACTCGATGCCACGCAACGCGCACTTTTTGAAGTGATCGCCGAGGGCCCGCGCGCTAAAGGCAGACAGTTGTTCCCGCTCGTCGATGCCGATGGCGCCTTGACCGGACCTTTTGGCATCCTGGTGCATTTTCCAGCGTTGGGGCTGCCCCTGCAGGAGTTGGGTTCCGCCATTCGGTATCAAACGGGCCTGAGCGACCGCGCCCGGGAAATTGCGATCCTGTGTGTCGCCCAATACAGCGACAGCGCCTTCGAGCGCTATGCGCATGAGCGGGTGGGCCGGGCCGCCGGCCTGTCCGAGACCGAATTGGTTGCTCTTGCCTCTGGAAATTTTGCCAGCGCCGACGCGTCCGAAACGGCAACGTATGCGTTGGCCCAACGCCTGCTTGCTGGCGACTTGCCGGTTTCCGACACCGCATACGCCGAACTGCGTGATTGCCTGGGAGAGGCGGCGATCTTTGAAGTGACGATCTTGGTCGGCTATTACCGGACACTGGCGCAGCTACTCCATGTGTTCGACGTAGGTATTCCCGCAGAGCCGCCCGCCCATCTAAATCATTTTGTCGAAAATAGGAAGCTTCCATGAGAACCATTTCATCCCGCCCCTCTGAGGTCTTTGAAAAAACGGCCTATCCCCGCATCGGGATGTATATCGACGGCGCGTGGATCTATGATCGCGATCCTTTACATGTCGTCCGCAATCCAAGCACTGAAAACGAGCTCGGACCGGTGCCGGCCGCGACGCCGCAAGATCTTGAGAACGCTTTGCGGTCGGCGGAGGCGGGGTTCTTGATCTGGCGCGATACGTCAGCGACGGAACGTGCTCGGACGATACTGTCGGCGGCCAAGCTGTTACGCGAAAGATTGAAAGATATCGCGTGCATCATTTCCCTTGAAAACGGCAAGACACTGGCGGCATCGGAAAGCGAGATAGACCGATGCTGCAATTTTCTGGAGTGGGAAGCAGGCCAGGCTCAACGCGCTTATGGCTTGATTGTTCCGGGTGAACCCGGTGCGCAGAAGCTGCTGCTCCGGCAGCCGATCGGCCCGGTCTTGGCGATCACGCCATGGAATGTTCCGATGAGCTCTGCGGCGCGCAAAATTTCGGCCGCGCTTGCCGCTGGGTGTTCCGTGATCTTAAAGCCCGCAGAGGAAACGCCAGGCACCGCCTGCGCACTGGTAAAGTGCTTTGAGGATGCGGGCCTCCCGGCCGGCGTGCTGAATCTGGTGACCGGAAATCCTGGTTTGATTTCGAGTACGCTGATCGCTTCTCCAGTGATCCGTCTTGTCGCGTTCACCGGCTCCACGGGGGTAGGCAAACATCTCACCGAGCTTGCTGCCAGGGCAATGAAGCCGGTCTTGATGGAACTCGGCGGAAATGCACCGGTGATCATCGGGCCTGATGTCGATGTAGAAAGAGTGGCCATCTTGTCGGCAGAAGCCAAATCGCGAATGAGCGGATTGATGTGCACGTCGGCCTCGCGTTTTATTATCCATCAAGACATTTATCGTGACTTCGTTGATGCGTTTGCCGATGCGTTGTCAAAGTACCGGGTAGGCGACGGATTCGATCCCGCAGCACAAATGGGACCGCTCGCCAACCGCCGCCGCATCGAATCAGCGGAATCAATGGTCCATGACGCGACGCGGCGCGGTGCCCGCCTGGCAACAGGTGGGAAACGCATCGGCAATAGAGGCCATTACTTCGAGCCCACAGTATTGGCGGATGTCCCTCTCGATGCCGATGCGATGACAATCGAGCCGTTCAATCCCATCGCGGCGTGCGTGTCGGTACCCGATCTCGGAGCCGCGCTGAAAGTTGCCAATAGTGTCCATGTTGCACTTGCCGGTTATGCTTTCAGCAACTCCCTTGTCGACGTCGAGCGATTGCAGCGTGATCTCGAAGTCGGAATGCTCTCAATTAATCATTTCGGCACGCCAGATGCCGACACGCCGTTTGGAGGCAATAAGGACACGGGTATCGGACGCGAAGGCGGGCCGTCGTCGCTCGACGCCTTCCTCGTCCAGAAGACGGTGCTTTTGCACGCCCGGCCGGTTTAGACGCTCATCACATACGTGCGGACGTCGTTGGACGTTCCGCACCTAACCTGCGGATGCCTGGGTGAACAGGCGTCGCGCAGCGCCCCCGCCACGTGCATGGCCGATCCAACCCTGCCACCGCCCATTCCTTCGGCTGCCGCCGTCCTGGCGCATCCTGCACCACTGCCCCGATCTCCGCCCGGTCAACCCAGGCTGCCCACTTCTGCATCCCCTGTCACGGGGGCGGAGGTCGTCATTTTTACGATCAATTGCGTGAAACGCAAAAATGTTTGACTTCCAGGTCCATTTTTGAATGTCATGAAAGTGGGTAGTATCGGTCAAATAATTGATGGGGCAGATTGGCTGCCCTGAATATAAAGGAGGAGACGAATGAAAGCCATAATTCTGGCCACTGGGGGTGTGCTGTTTGCGGGAAGCGCCGTCACTGGGGCTGCGGCTGATAATCAGCAATCGAACGATGTCGAGCGCGTTGTGGTGACGGCCAACCGGACCGAGACACTGCTGTCGCAAACGCCACTGTCAATGAGCGTTTTGTCCGGCAAGGAGCTTGTTCACGCCGGCATCACCGACCCTACCGCGTTGGCAGTCGAAGTGCCCAGTTTGTCGATCGTGAGGAACAACGGCCTGCAAATTACCATCCGCGGCGTCACGTCGTCCGACAACACCGAAAAGGGCGATCCGTCAGCGGCGTTCATGTTAAATGGCATCTATATCGCGCGGCCCCAGGAGCAGGAAGTGAGCTTCTACGATGTCGAGCGCGTCGAGGTGCTGCGCGGGCCCCAAGGGACGCTGTACGGCCGCAATTCGACCGCCGGTGTCATCAACGTTCTCAGCGTTAAGCCAAAATTCGTGTTCGGAGGATCGGTCGATACCTCGTACGGCAATTTTGGCGACGCCAATGCGACGGCGGTCATTAACACGCCCGTCAGTGAGACGGTGGCTGTCCGCATGGCGGTGAATCGCAGCAAACGGGATAACTACATCATTCACGGGAATGCTTCGGACGGCGTCACCCTCGATCCATTCAAGGACGACCTGTCCGGGCGGCTGTCGGTACTGTTCAAACCGAACTCGGCATTTAACGCGTTGATCGTCGGCGACTACAGCAAGATGAAGGGTGTCTACGATTACACGGTACCAACGAGTAATTTTTACGCCGATGTGAACCCCGGGGGGACTAGCTTTTCCACGGCGACCCACTTAGATCAAAGCAGCCGTGCTTACCGCACGAATTCGACCCCTTATGCTCAGCAAGGCAGGCGTGACAACGACAATAAGGGATTGATGGCCGAACTCAATTTCGACGCCGGCTTCGGTAAGTTCACCTACCTGGGCTCCCACCGTCAATTTGATCGGGCGGAGATCCAGAACTTCGGGACCGGGGCGATCATGGCCGACTTTAATGCCGCCTATCGCGAGAATTCACACGAACTCCGCTTGGTGGCCGACGTAGGCCCGGTGCAAGTCCAATCGGGCGTCTATTACTTCCGCGAGAAGTCCGCGCTCCAGCTATCGTTGTTCAACCTGCTCGGTCCTGACACCGGCTACCAGTTCTTGCGCAACCCAACGATTTCGGAGAACAAGTCCGCATTTACCCAGGCGACTTACGAGGCGACGCCTGAGCTCAGGCTGACCTTCGGCGCGCGATATTCGGAGGATAGGAAGTCGCGCGTAGGTTCGTCCGTTCAGAATAACTATTCGGCTGTGCCCAACGCCTACAACCTCGGGACGCTGTTAAGCTCCACGACGCTGGAAACGACCTCGGCCGACCGCACCTTCAGCAAGGCGACCTGGCGGGCTGGCGTCGACTATGACACGTCGCTGGGTCTTGTCTATGGTTCTGTGGCCACGGGTTACAAGGCGGGTGGATTCAACGATGGGTGCGAGGTTGGTCAGGGTAGCGGATGTTCGATGACCGCGAACGCACTCTATTACACGCCGGAGTCCCTGACCGCATACGAGGTCGGCTTTAAGATCCGTCCCGCCGCCTGGCTCCAGCTCAACGGATCCGCATTCCGCTACGATTACAAGGATCTCCAACTTTCGCAGTCCGAAAATATCTGTGGGCCGAGCGGCAATCTCCCTTGCACGGTGACGAGGAACGCCGCGTCCGCCACGATCGATGGCGTTGAACTGGACGCCAAAGCGAAGCTTTCCCAGAATTTCACGCTGAAGCTGGGGGTCAACCACCTCAATGCGCGTTACGACGATTATAAGCCGAGACCTGGCATCGATCTTTCCGGGCGCAAGCTCGATCGCAGTCCTGGCTGGACGGGCGAGGCGGGCATTATTTATTCGACCGCTGTGGGGACCGGAAAGCTGGCCGCGAATCTGAGCACGCGCTATAGCGGCAGCTACGACCTCACGGATGGCGGTAGCTTGGTATTCTTCAACCAGCCAAGTTTCACAAAATCGGACGCGTCGTTGACCTACAGCGCCGCGCGGGACGCGTGGTATGTATCGGCGTTCGTCAAGAACATCGAGAACAAGGTGACGGTGACCAATGCGACCGCCGATGGCTTCAATGGCGTGACCTTTTCCGATCCGCGTCTGTTCGGGCTGCGTGCGGGCCTGAAGTTCTGACACCTCGGCGCGTACCGAACTTGAAGGCTTGATCCACGGGGGCACATGCGATGCGATGCACGCGTCCCCGCCGGCAAGTCGATATTCCTTTGCCGCTGTAGAGCAGCGCATAGCAGACTGAAAGATCACTCCCCATGGATAGAAATGTAGATGAACGCGCCGACGAAGTCGTTGGTCGGATGTCACCTGAAGAAAAGGTTATGCTCACCCACGGGGTTCTCGCCGTCCCCATCGGAGCGGTATCGAGCGAGATTCCGCCCGGCGCCGTCCTGGGGGCCGGGTTCGTACAAGGAATTCCCAGGCTCGGGATACCAAACCTGACTGAAACCGATGCCAGTCTTGGCGTCTCCTATGTCAAGGGATTACGCAATGACGTTTCCACGGCGCTGCCCTCGGCACTGTCGATGGCTTCCAGCTGGAACCCGGATCTGGTGCGCCGGGGAGGGGAAATCATCGGTGCAGAAGCGCACGCCAAGGGATTCAATGTCCTCCTCGGCGGCGGCGTCAACCTGATGCGCGATCCGCGCAACGGACGCACGTTCGAATACTATTCGGAAGATCCCCTGTTGTCGGCGGTCCTGGCCGGACATGCGATTGCGGGCGTACAGTCCAACCATGTCATGTGCACCATCAAGCACCTCGCGTTGAACGGCCAGGAGACGGGCAGAAAATTCGCCGATGTGAAGATCTCGGACGCCAACGCGCGCGAGAGTGACCTGCTTGCCTTTGAGATGGGAATTGAGATCGGCCAGCCCGGCGCCGTAATGGGGGCCTACAATCGGGTCAACGGGGAACAGGCGTGCGCGAGCCATTACCTGATGAATGACGTATTGAAAGGCGGCTGGAAATACAAGGGCTTCGTGATGTCGGATTGGGGCGCCGTGCCCGGGCCGGAGGCCGCGCTGGCCGGATTGGACCAGCAATCTGGAGAACAACTCGACGGGGGCGTGTATTTTGGCGCGATGCTGGCTGAATTGGCGCGTTCCGACGCCCGCTATGCGGCACGCATCGACGATATGAATCGCAGAATTCTTCGTTCGATCTACGCGTGCGGACTCGACGCGCATCCCGCGAAACCCGGAGGAGAAATCGACTATGAAGGACACGCCCAAGTGGCCGAAACTTTGGCGGCACAGGGCATCGTCCTGCTTCGGAACCGCCAAAACACCTTGCCATTGTGCGAGAAGGTGAAAACCGTGCTGGTCGTCGGAGGACACGCCGACACCGGCGTGCTCTCCGGCGGAGGATCCAGCCAGGTTCACGGGGCGGGAGGGCCGGCACTGAACCTGCCGATCGGCGGCTCTGGCCCGTTTGCGAGTTTTATCACCGAACAGTACCACCAGTCGGTTCCGATCGAGGCCATCCGCAAACGGGTTCCGAATGCCGAGGTTCGTTTCCGCAGCGGATATTATCCGTCCGAGGCGGCAGCCCAGGCGGCGCGTGCGGACGCCGTCATTGTATTTGCCAACGTCTGGTGCGCCGAGGGCGTTGACTTGCCTGATCTGACGCTGCCGCGCGGCCAGGATGAATTGATTCGTGCGATCACGGCGGTCAACCAGAACACGATTGTCGTGCTGCAGACGGGTGCGCCGGTTCTGATGCCCTGGCTCGAAGGTGCGGCCGCCGTCGTGCAGGCATGGTATCCGGGCTGTCGTGGCGCGGAGGCGATTGCAGCCGTCCTGTTCGGCGACGTGAATCCCTCTGGCCGCTTGCCGATCAGTTTTCCCGCGAGCGAGTCCGATCTGCCGCGACCGCGGGTCGACGGCTTCGACAAGTTCGAGCCCAATCTGGGGGGAGATGCGCCCAACAAAGAAGCTGAACTGCCGATCGACTACGACATTGAAGGCTCTGATGTCGGGTATCGGTGGTTCGCCCGTGAAGGGATCGCGCCGCTGTTCCCGTTCGGGTTCGGACTCTCGTACACGACATTTTCTGCGACGGAATTGCGCATCGACGGGCTGGCGGTGACGTTCCTGGTCACCAACACTGGAACCCGGGCGGGCGCAACGGTGGGTCAGCTCTATCTCGTCACGCGCGCAGGTGTTGCGAAGCGGCGCCTGGTTGGCTTTGAACGGGTCGAGCTCGAGCCCGGGGCGTCGCGCAGGGTCATGCTCAGCATCGATCCACGCCTGCTTGCCGATTGGAGCGGCACGGACTGGAACATGCCTGCGGGCGAATACGTCTTCGCGCTGGGAGATGACGCGGTCGCGTTGGGTGAACGTGCGACGGCCGAATTTTCCGGCTGCACATGGGGGAGTTGATCGTGCACGGCGCGGTCATAGCCAATATGGCCGCGCGTCCCGATTCGAGGCAACGCTGGCCGTCGAGGTGGCAAGGCGACGCGCCGCGCAAGCTTCCCCCGCCCGTCTCGGAGCGCTACCACGAGTTGTTTTACATTCGGTCCGCCAGCGATCCTGACAGCAGGCCAGCCGCGCGGCGTGCTACGCCGAACCACGCCCGCGCAAAAGCACAATGAGACATTACAAGGTTAAATAATGAATAGCAAAAGTATCGCAGAAGGAGGTCGACCGCGCGCGGGATGGCCGGTAATGCTTGCCTATTGGCTTGCGCAGTTCGCCGCCTGGCTAGGTTTGTTGACCCCGGTTGTCATGACCTTGGCCATCCGAGTCGGCGAGGTCGCCGACTCGTCCGAAAAGGCGCGCTGGCTAGGTCTGATTACCGGCATCGGCGCGGTGGCTGCGGTGGCTGCCTCGCCCATATGGGGGCGTATTTCCGACCGTTCGGACTTCCGTATTGGAAAACGAAAGTTCTGGATCATTGTGGGCTCGCTCTCGTTGCTTACCGGCCTGGTGATCATGGCATACGCTCCCAATCCATGGTGGCTGCTGTGTGGCTGGCTGGTGTGTCAGGTGGGATCGAACGCGGGGCAGGCGGCGTTAATGGCAGTGATGTCCGATGTCATACCCGAGGAGCAGCACGGCATCATGTCGGCGCTCTTGGGCGTCGCGCCGACAGCCGCCATCATGGTGGGCGTGTTCATTACCCAATTCACCTCGGGAAACCAGGTTGCGATGTTCCTGGTTCCCTGGTTGCTGTCGCCGATCGCCGTTGCCATCTTCGTGGCAATCGTGCCGGAAGGCACAGTGTCGATCCGGCGTTTGGATGGACCGGACATGGCAGTCTCCACCCCGAGTCCGGACTTGAAATCCTACGTTGATTTCAGTTGGGCGTTCGTCAGCAGGTTTCTGGTTCTGTGCTCATACGCATTCCCGTTGACCTACCAGGTCTATTTCATGACCGACCATCTTCACATTCCGCAAAACGAGATCGGCTATTACATGACCATCACGACCTCGGTTGGCGGTGCCTTGTCGTTGCTCGTCTCATTCTTGGGCGGATGGCTTTCGGACAGATTTTTGCGTCGTAAGCCGTTCGTTATTGTTGCCGCCGTGGCGTTGGCGGTAGGGTCTCTCGGCTTGGCCTTCGCAGACTCTTTCGCGCAGATGCTGGTAGCCATGGTCGCGATTAGTGTCGGACAGGGCCTTTACTACGCCGTGGACATGGCGCTGTGTGTCGAAGTATTGCCAAATCGTGATAATGCGGCACGCGACCTCGGCATTCTCAACGCGGCAAGTACCCTGCCACAATCCTTTGCCCCGGCGGTAGCGCCGTTTGTGTTGGCAATTGCTACTGGCGCTTCTGTTGGCGCGAATTATCCGCTGTTATTCATGGTTGGGTTCGCACTCGCCCTGGTGGGTGCGCTGGCCATTTTACCTATTCGTCATGTCCGCTAACAAACAGCAAAACTTTACGCAGAGCGGCATCTCGGCTATTGATGTGCGCTTCAAGAAGAGGTTCGCTACCATTTTTCGCGCGAGGGCAATTGTTACCCCAATCCCGATCGAGCGTTCCGTGTGGGCTTAGGTTCATTAAAAACTTGGGCACACCAATTTGCAACGATCCAATTGTATTTGGTCGCCCTGAACAGCCCAGCAAAGAACTATTGTTGGTGACTCGGGAATATTGCTTGAATAATGGTCCATTAGTGGTTTTTCGCCTTCTTGACACGTACGTCCAACCTAGTCATTATCAGTATCGAAGCGCTCAGTAACGTGTCACTTGATACTACCTTAACGTTATCGAGTTATTCATCATTTCCTGTGTTGTTAATGTTCTGCGTGGTGCAGCTTATGGCAGTTTGAGGCTGGTATGCATTTCAGTCAATGGTTTAATCAATTTGAAAGAGACCGAAAATGAAAAAGCCATTCTTTGTAATCTTGTTGGGATTTTTAGCTGCTACCTTCAACGCTACGGCGGGCGAGGGCGGCCGCGGTTCGGCCGAGGAGGCGATTGCCTTGACCAAGAAAGCGATAACTTATATCAAGGAAAATGGAAAAGAAAAGGCTTTCGCCGAATTTAATAACCCTAACGGAAAGTTCCGCGATCGGGATCTATATATCGTTGTTTATGATATTACCGGGGTCAAGCGAGCGCATGGCGCCAATCTAAAAATGATCGGGAAAAACAATCTCGAATTAAAAGATATGGATGGTAATTATTTGATCAAGGATTTTATTAAGCTTGCTAATGGTTCCGGAAAAGGATGGGTCGATTATCGATGGCCCAACCCTACCTCCAAGGTGATCGAATCAAAATCTACCTATGTGGAAAGAGTGGATGATCTGGTTGTGGGCTGCGGTATATATAAGGGCTAGTGGTGGCCTTTCCGGCGGTGGCTTACATGAAGAGGCCGCCGGACTTGGGTGAATTCTTGATCAGGTGACGGTGTGGGAACATTCGAAATGCCCACGGAGCCGACATCGGTTTGCTGCGCCGGTCTTCACCGGAAGTTCAACCCCATCAGCAGGGTCAAAATGATCTGCGAAGGCACAGAGCGCATCTCGATTTTAGATATAGCGTTCATCCGCCGAGCAAGATCGTCATGGAAATTGCTCTCCACGACTTGATCGTTCTTGAAACTGATACCCCTGGTGGAACGCCACCCCAAATGCAATAGCGCCTTCCACCTGCGATTGCAATACCACCGATTTTGTGCGTATTTTGCGCCGTCTTCTTTAGCGCCAGCCCGCTTGGATGATCGCATGAGCGGAGATGGGCCGCACCGCCATATCAGTCACTTTTATCGCTCTGTCCGTGCGCTCCTCTTAGCGCCGCGACGTCCCGTTTGGGGGGAAGGCCGAATAAACGGCTGTACTCCCGACTGAACTGCGACGGGCTTTCATAGCCGACTTTGAACGCCGCCCGCGACACATCCAGGTGTTCATTTAACATCAAACGCCTCGCCTCGGCTAACCGTAGCCACTTTTGATACTGCAACGGGCTCATCGCTGTCAGCTGTCGAAAGTGCTGGTTGAATGTCGGCGTGCTCATTTGCACGCGGGTGGCGAGTTCCTCAATGCGAAGTGGCGAAGCGTAGTTCAGTTTAAGCCAGTCGATTGCCTTTGCGATGCGGTAGCCTTGGCCGTCGACGGAAGCAATTTGACGAAGTCTGGCCTCCTGATCGCTACTCAAAAGTCGATAGTGGATTTCGCGCTGTATGAGCGGCGCAAGTACTGAAATGGCCTGCGGCTCGTCCAGTAGCGCGATCAGCCTGGCGAATGGTTCAATGATCGCCGCCGTCGCTTCGCCAATACCGACGCTCGTGCCACTGCTGCGATTGCGTCGGGATGGCAAGTCGCCGTGAGCAATGAGTTCTGCTACGACGCGCAGGTCAAGCTTGAGCGTGATGCCCAAGCATGGCGTCAGCGCGTTGGCCGTTACGACTTCCGAGTCGGCCGGGAGATCCAATGACGTAATGAGAAGGCGGGATGTGTCGTATCGATAGGCCTGTCCGCCAAGCCAGAGCTGCTTGGCGCCTTGAACGACCACAACGATGCTGGGTTCGACCATACAGATCGTCGGGGCAGCAGGGACGTCGCGGCGAAAAAATGTCAGCCCGGGGATCGCGGTGGCGAAGTCCCCCGGTCCGGTGGTACGGGCGCCGATTGCCCTTGTCAAGCGCGTCAAGAGCGCTCCAGTTCCAGCGATGCTAAGCGGTGTAGAAGATGTGGACATATATATTTTTTCCTTTCGAACCGTCACTCTAGTACTTCGCGGACCGTCTGAGTCGGACTTTAGCGAGGTTCCATCGGATTAGGCATGAAATGCATCGGAATGCATCACTTTGAATGACGGTCTGGCCGGAAAATGCATCCGTTGATCACTTTTAAAGGAACCTCCATGAGAAAACTAATGTTGGCCTTCGGGCTATTGATTGCATCCCTCACCGCTATAGGAGCTGACATGTCAAACGGCGCAGACAATTTCTACAAAAGCGACAAGGTAACGGCCCAAAAGGTAACCTTCAAGGATCAGTACCAGATGAAGGTCGTCGGGAATCTTTTTCTCCCCAAGGGCGTTGATACAAAAGCTAGGAATCCGGCGATTATCGTTGGCCATCCGATGGGCGCGGTGAAGGAGCAGACCTCCAATCTGTATGCTCAGAAGCTCGCCGAGCAAGGCTTCGTGACTCTGGCAATTGACTTGCCGTTTTGGGGTGAAAGCGAAGGCCAGCCGCGCAACGCCGTCTTGCCGGAAATGTATTCGGAAGCTTTTAATGCCGCAGTGGACTTCCTTGGCACGCGTCCATTCGTCGACCGCGAACGGATCGGCGTGTTGGGCATCTGTGGCAGCGGCAGTTTTGCCATCAGCGCAGCCAAAATTGACCCACGGATGAAGGCCGTCGCCACGGTCAGCATGTATGACATGGGATCTGTCACCCGTAACGGCCTGCGTAAGGGCCAATCGATCGAGCAGCGCAAGGCGATGATCGCAGCGGCGGCGGAGCAGCGATACGTCGAATTCACCGGCGGGCCAACCAAGTGGGTTGACTACCTCCCGGTGCAGTTGCCAGCCGATGCCGACGGGCCTCGTCGGGAGTTCTATGATTTCTACCGTACGCCACGTGGCCAGTCCGTTCCGGCGGGCCGCACCGTTGAGCAGACCCAGAACCGACCGATCTCGAGTGAGGTGAAGTTCGCAAACTTCTACCCGTTTGAAGATATTGAGACCATTTCGCCGCGTCCGATGCTGTTCATAACCGGGGCTGAAGCCCATTCGCGCGAATTCAGCGAGGACGCCTACAAACGCGCTGGACAACCCAAGGAACTGTTCGTCGTTCCAGGCGCCGGCCACGTCGATCTGTATGACCGCGTGAACCTCATCCCGTTCGGCAAACTGGCTGAATTTTTCAGAATCAACTTGAAGTAATTGCTGCGCGCCCCGCTGCGATTGGCGGGGATCACTTGGAGTCTTAATGAAAACTTACGCATATGCCGCAACTGCGGCCAATACACCGCTGGCACCGTTTTCCTTCGAACGCCGTGCATTGCGCCGAAACGATGTAGCCATCGAGATTCTTTACTGCGGCGTCTGTCACTCCGACTTACACACGGCCCGCAATGACTGGTCCTGGACCAATTACCCTATCGTTGTGGGGCATGAAATTGTAGGGCGGGTGATTGAGGTCGGTCCGGATGTTACACGCCACAAGGTCGGGGACCACGTAGCCGTTGGTACCATGGTCGACAGTTGCCAGCATTGCGACCAATGCCACAAGGGTGAAGAGCAGCTCTGCCGAGAGGGCAATACACAAACCTTCGCGGGCGTGGACAGGATTACCGGCGAGCCAACCATGGGAGGCTATGCGAAGCACATCGTGGTGCGCGAGGAGTTCGTGTTACGCGTGCCAGCCGGACTCGATCTTGCCAAAGCGGGCCCGCTGCTGTGTGCGGGCGCGACCACCTATTCGCCCATGCGAACCTGGAATGTCGGGCCTGGAAGTCGCGTCGGCGTCATCGGAATGGGTGGCCTCGGTCACATGGCCATCAAGCTTGCCGTCGCACTCGGCGCACGTGTCACAGTGTTGAGCCGCTCTGCCGGCAAGCAAACGGATGCAAGCGAACTTGGTGCAGATCATTTCCTTCTCTCGGGGGATGCTCTTGCTATGGAAAAGGCCGCCTCCTCATTCGATCTCATCATTGATACGGTGCCGACCAAGCACGATCTCACGCCATATCTGCCACTGCTCGATGTGGATGGAACCTTGTGCGTGGTCGGCCAGATCGGCGCGCTAGACGAGCTGGACAGCCTGCCGCTTTTATTGGGGCGCCGGCGGATCGCCGGATCGGCAATCGCTGGTATTGCGCAGACGCAGGAAATGCTGGACTTTTGTGCCCGTATGAACGTTCTGCCGGAGGTGGAGATGATCCGGATCGACCAGATCAACGAGGCCTTCGAGCGACTGGAGCGTTCGGACGTTCGCTACCGCTTCGTCATCAACATGGCAACGTTGACAGAGTCGAAAACGGTAGCGTCATAGTTGGCAAGGCGACTGCATCCCCGCGTCGCCACAAACAAAATCGGCAATCCTAGCCCTTTACATATTTTCTTTTAAGCGAGTCAACTCAAATGAATAGATTGATGCTTAGCGTTGCCGTGTCGGTTTTATCTTTGTCCGCTCAGGCGCAAGGGTTTCGACTGACAAGCACCGATATACAACATGGCGAACAGGTGAAGGACGCTTATGTCTTGAACGGGTCCGGCTGTTCCGGAAAGGACTTGTCGCCTGAACTGTCGTGGTCTGGAGAGCCGGAGTCAACCAAGAGCTTTGCGGTCACCATGTTCGATTCAGATGCGCCAACCGGTAGCGGCTGGTGGCACTGGACGATCGTTAATATTCCCAAGAACGTACACAGCCTCGTACTAGATGCAGGCAACAAAAGCGGTGCGAATGTTCCTTCTGGCGCGGTCCAGGGGCGTACAGATTTTGGCCGGCCAGGCTACGGAGGGCCATGTCCGCCAGCCGGGGACAAAACCCATCACTATCACTTCAAAGTCTGGGCCATCAAGGTCGAAAGGTTGCCGATTGATAGTGAATCCAGTGGCGCTCTAGTTGGTTACCTGCTTAACACCAACAGTACTGCAACTGCGGAATTGGTTCCTATCTCTACACGGCAGTAGTACAGTTTTCGACGTCGAGGAGCACGTGGGCGGGCGGCACATCGCAAGATGTGCCGCTTGTATCTAAAGGAGCTACTTATGAAAATCGGCATTCTTGGGTCTGGCCTGATGGGAGCGACAATCGGTAGGGTTTTCGCCCGCATGGGACACGAAGTCATCTTCAGTTACGCGCGCAGCGAACAGAAGTTGCAAAACTTGGCTGCTGCTGCGGGGCCTGGCGCGCGCGCCGGTGTTCCGCGCGAAGCCGCCGAACAGGCGGAGGCGGTCGTGCTCTCCGTCCATTGGTCGCGCCTGGACGACGTCCTGGCGCAGGCCGGCGATTTGGCAGGGAAAATTGTACTGAGCTGTACCAATCCGCTCGATATGTCCAATCGCGAACTTGTAGTTGGCCACACCGACTCTGGCGCCGAAACCATCGCGCGAATGCTGCCCGACTGCCGGGTCGTTGCGGCTTTCCAAGCAACGCCGAGCGAGGTACTCGAGGACGTGTTCAACGCGCGCGAGGAGTCTCCCCGTCCTAGTTTGGTGTACCGCGGCGACGAGCGATCAAGCAAGCTGCGCGTGCATCAATTGATCGATGCATTTGGCTTTGCACCGATCGATGCGGGCCCTTTACGGATAGCACGCTATATCGAGCCGTTTGCGATGCTCGCTACCGCCCTTGCTTATGGCACGGATCAGGGCCCGGAATGGATCTATCGGTTCGAAAGATTCCATCGATGTAACGACGCGCGTTGAAGCGCGTCGCTTGCGATACGACTGCCGGTTTAGCCGCGCAGACCCCGGACGAAATCGGCAATCGCTGCGCCGACTTCATCCGGTGTGGTCTCCTGGATATAGTGGCCGCCCTTGACAGTCACCTCTGTCTGCTTAGGCCAGGCCTTCGCAATGTCATACAGCCGGTTGGTCAGAAGGTAGCCGGGTTCGGCGCGAATGAGCAGCTTGGGTATGTCGCTTTGAGCCAGCCAACGTGAATACTCCTCGGCGATTTTCACAGTGTGCGCCGGCTGCCCCTCCAGCGGCAAATCGAACGAAATCATTGGGCGGCGATCCTCGCCAGGATTGATGAAGGGCGCGCGGTACGTGGCTTTCTCCGCCTCGGAGAAGTCACGTGAGCGCAGCAGGAAACCTTCCAGGAAATCCAGCCCCTGCAGACTCGCTTCGAGTGCCTCGGGCGTGATGTGTTTGAGCTGTTGCTGGACATATTCGGGAAAATCGGACACTAGCAGCGGGGCGACGATCGACTCCATGTAGGCGATGCCCTGAACGCGCCCCCGATGCTGGTGCGCCCAATCGAACCCGAACATCGATCCCGTATCGTGCAGCACGAGTATGACCTCATCGCCGAGATCGAGGGCGTCCCACAGACCATGCAGATACTTGCGCTGTTCGTTGAAGCTGTAACGTGACGGACCGAGCGATGGATCGAGTTTCTCGGAATCGCCCATTCCCATAAAATCAGCCGCGATCAATCGTCCAAGCCCTTTGAGGTGCGGCATCACGTTGCGCCAAAGATAGGAGGAGGTTGGGTTGCCGTGCTGGAAAAGGATGGGTGGGCCTTCGCCCTCATCGATGTAGGCCATCGTATGGCCGTGAATGTCGAGGTATTTCTTGGCGGCGAAAGGCAACTCCAAAGATTTATTTTCATGATGCGTCATGATTTCTCCATTGTTTGTGAGGTTATGCGTAGCCGCAGCTTATCGCGCGGAATCGATGATCATTCCACCATCGGGCGTAAGGCTGTAGCCTGTGATGAACTGCGCGTCTTTGGTTGCGAGGAATAGGACGACTGGCGCTACATCCTCCTCCGGCGATCCGTATCGGGAAAGTGCGTTGGCCGGTGGTGGCATACCGGATGCGCCCCACGTGTCTGCAATCGGCAAAATATTGTTTACAGTGATTTTATCGGCACCCCATTCGCGCGCTGCGGACCGGGTCAGCGCGCGCACGGCCTCTTTAGCCATGTTGTAGGGGCCGTAGTCCACCATGCCAAGTATTCCTGCCAACGAGGCGAAGTTAATGACGCGACCTTCGCCACTGGCCTTAAGGTAGGGATAGCAAGCTTGCATCGTCCGCAGGTAAGCGATTGGCCCCATATCAAAATTGCGTTGTAGTTGCTCGACCGAGAGATCGAGAATGGAGGATGAAACCGAAGACGGATCGAAAGCATTGTTCACGAGGATATCGATGCGGCCCCAGGTACTGGCCACAGTGTCCACCGCGCTCTGGATCTGGTCTGCATCGCTGACGTCGCAACGCACGCCGATCGCCGTCCCGCCGGCGGCTTCGATGTCGGCCACTACAGCATCGATGTTCGCTTGCGTCAACGATAGAACTGCTACCTTTGCTCCTTCGGCGGCGAACAGTTTAGCTGTCGCACGGCCAATTCCGCGTCCGGCGCCGACGATAATTGCTACTTTTTCATTCAGTCGAGTCATAGAATGTCTTCCTTTAGTTGACAGGTGTTTGGATAATTGTCGCGCCCGGAGCATAGGGCGACTGCGGTTCGCGAGCCGTGTTTTGCGTTGCGAAGGAGAGCACCAAAAAGACGAGTCCGGCGGCTGCTGGAATTGCGCCTTTCGGCTTGCGAACACCCAGATGAGCCAGCCCCGACAGGATCAGGTGATAGAACATGCCGGCATAGGCGAGATCACTGAGCGCTACATTGAAATGCAGGAGAATCGCAGCAGGGCCGAGAATCTTCACCACGATCATGAATGGCACGAGGTTTGGTGCGGTGTAACCTAATTCCGCTTGCGCTTGTCTAACGAAGTCGCGCTTGGTGAGGTACATAAAAGCGGAGGCGAAGTAGAGTAGTGACAGCAGGGTGGTACTGATCCAGTAGGTGTATGTGACAGTCATGAGAATTTCCTAATCAAGTGTTTTAATTCGACATGCATGCAGGTTATCGACTAAGATGAATACCTACAAGTAGGATGAAAAAATGGGGCTTAGTATGGAAAACCTGACTAATGAGGGAGTTCCGGTGAACATGCATGAGGAGATGCGTCGAGCATTCTCCTTGCTCTCCGGGAAATGGAAGCTTGAAATCATGTGGTTGCTGAATCAGCGTCTATATCGTTTTGGTGAGCTTCGCAAGGAGATCCCGGGAATCACTCAACATATGCTGACTGCTCAGCTGCGGGAGCTGGAGGCTGATGGCTTGGTGTTGCGCACGGTGTTCGCGGAAGTGCCACCGCGAGTCGAATACGAGATTACGCAAAAGGCCCGGGGGCTTGGGCCGACGATGGAGGCGCTTACTGCCTGGTGGAGCGAGTATGGCAGGACCGTGCCGGACAGATCTGCCATGCGTGGTCGCAAAGCCAAGGTGACGAGTTCTTAGATTAATTGACTCGGCCGCGATGCGGGACTGCTACCCGGGCACAAAGATCTGCTCCACTTTCCTGTGGAAACGTTCAAGATAGGGATTGAAATCCTGTTTTCGTGACACCATGGCCAATTTAAGCTCAGCAAGGCCGGGAACGGTGGGTCTGATTACCACGCTGGCTGGAAGGTCCAAAGTCCCTGGCGCCACCAGGCAAACTCCGGACCCTGTTGAAGCAAGACCAATTTGTCCGGAAACATTGGTAATTCTGGCTGGATGCAAGACCGGTTCCACGCCGATATCCCGAAAACCTTTCATCTGATGATCGTAATGCATGGGATGCTGTTCGCGCGGCAGCAAGATGATTGGTACACCTTTGAGCTGTTCCGGGAGAATTTCCGATTTGCCGGCCAAGGGATGTGATTCGGCCAGACACAACTGATAAGCGACCTGGTGGATAATCCGGATATCTACGTCCGGGGGCAACTCTCTTGGACTCGGAATCGATAAAAATGCTGTGGTTATTTCGCCGCTTGCCAAGGCCACACACATTTGCTGCGCTGTCATTTCATGGATTTGTAGATCGGCTCCGGGACACTCCTGCTGGAATTCCCTGATTAGCAGCTGGATCTGCGGATACGATTGGTAACTAGGGACCGCGATACACAGTTTGTGCGGCGATGCCCCATGCATGGACGCGATGGACGTGGTGATCGAATTCAGGATGTCGGTTACCGTCGCTTGCAGTTGCAGGCCGCAGGGTGTGAGCACGGCACCGCTGCTGTTGCGATCCAATAAAATAAGCTCCAGGTTCTGTTCCAGTTGTGTCATTTGCTGACTCAACGTGGGCTGGCTGATGTTTAAATCGGCCGCTGCTTTTCTAAAGTTGCGAAAGTAGGCAAGGCGTTCAAAGTAGATGAGCTGTCGCAGGCTAATTCGGCGCAACAAGTGCAAATACCGTTCATCATTGCGCCTGAGGTTCATTGTACTGTTCACAGTCCATAGTTTGGTGTGTGCCGATTTAAGATCGCAACAGGTGTCGCTAACTACTTTGGCGCTCCAGCGGGCGCGCTCGTCAGTACGTCATCGTCACTACTCCAGGCGGGCGACGTGATCGCATAAAACTCCAGCGGTACGCCCTTCGTCGCCCGGATGGAGCGCACGATGTCTGGTTGGATAACGACGTAGGAACCGGGGCGGACAGGCTGGGCCGTGCCATTCGTCCAGACTTCGCCTTCGCCGTTGAGCACAAAAAATGATTCCTCGCCAACCTTGTTGTGACTCCACGCACTGGCCTTGCCAGGCTCCAGGCGGAACAGTGCGACACTGACTTTGTCGCTGCGCGCGCCGACCGGGGCGCTCCTCCCACTGAGTTCACGCAACGTTACGCCAGGGGCGCTTGCGATGACCGGCAAGCTGTCTGGATGTAATACCGGTGGCAACTCGGCTGCCGAAGTAACGGCTGGCGCCACTGCTAAAAGCAAAACCTGCAAGTTCTTATTCATTTTATTGAAGCGATATGTAATGGATAACAAGCATCACTGGTTGAACAGTGACGCCCACCGGTTGATTCTATCGAGTATTTACGGACCAGCCAACCGCTTCCCGCGCCCGATCTGTTCGCAAACTGAAAAGCCGCAGCTTATCAACGGCCATTAACGCGATTTAATGAACGGCGTGCCCACTGCTTTGGGCGCCACCGACTTGGCCATCAAACCGGCCAGCACGATCACGGTCAGCACGTACGGCACCATCTGGATCATCGCGCCCGGCAGGCGGCCGATGCCCGGCAGTTCCACGCCTTCGATCTGGATTTGCACCGCGCCGAAGAAGCCGAACATCAGGCAGCCCAGGAAGGTGTACAGCGGACGCCAGTTACCGAACACCATGGCCGTCAACGCCAGATAGCCGGCGCCGGCCGACATGTCGCGCAGGAAGAAGCCGCTCTGCACGATCGACAGGTAGGCGCCCGCGAACGAGCACAGGAAACCGGCGATCAGCATCGCCATGTAGCGCTGGCGCTCGACGCTCACGCCCGCCGCGTCGGCCGCGTGCGGGTTCTCGCCGCAGGCGCGCAGGCGCAGGCCGAAGCGGCTGTGATAAACGATCCAGTGCACCAGCGGCACCAGCGCGAAGGCCATGTACACCAGCACCGAATGGCCGCCGATCAGGTGCGCGTACACCCAGCCGATGACGGGGATGCCCTCGACCGCCGCCGTCCCCGGTAGCACCACGTCGAACAGGCGCGCCGACCCGAGGTCCGGCGTGCGGCCGCCCTGCTGGAAGATGTACTGCGCCACCACGAAGGTCAGGCCGCTCATGGCGATGTTGATGGCGATGCCGGCCACCAGCTGGTTGCCCTTCTGGGTGATGGCGATGTAGGCCTGCAGGCTGGCCAGCAGCATCGATACCACGATGCCGGCCACCACGCCGTACCACGGATTCTGCGTGGTGAAGGCGACGGCTGCCGAGACGAAGGCCGACGCCAGGATCTTGCCTTCGAGGCCGATGTCGATCACGCCCGAGCGCTCGGCGAACAGGCCGGCCATGCCGGCGAAAATCAGCACCGGCGCGTTGCGCACGGTCGATACCAGGATACTGCCGATATGGAGGTCGTCAAAAGTCATAGTGTCCTCACTTCTTCAGTTTGAGCATTGTGGCGATCACCGGCGCGTACAGGTTTTCCATCGCGCCGCAGAACAGGATGATCAATCCCTGCACCAGGATCACCGTCTCCGGCGGGATGTTCTGCTTCTCCAGCGACAGGTCGAAGCCGCCCTGGGTCAATGCGCCGAACAGCACCGCCGACAGGAAGATGCCGACCGGATGCTGGCGGCCCATCAGCGCGATGGCGATGCCGATGAAGCCCGCGCCGCCGACGAAGTTGAGCGACAGGTAGTGGGTCGAGCCCATGATGGGGTTGACCGAACCGAGACCGGCCAGCGCCCCCGAGATCAGCATGACGATGATGATCATCTTGCTGATGCGGATGCCCGCGTAGTGGGCGGCGTGTTTATTGAGCCCCGTGGCGCGCAGCTTGAAGCCCCACGAGGAGCGCGACACCACCACGCCGTAGATCACCAGCGCGATGATCGCCAGGAAGAAGCTGATGTTGAGCGGCGTCTCGCCCAGCGCCGGGAACCATTGGTTCAGGCGCGGCATTTCGGCGGCGGCCGAGAAGGCGCGGCTGGCCGGATTTTGCTCGCCCGGCGGCACCAGTTTGACGATCACGGTGTTCATCAGTGCGGCGGCGATGTAGTTGAACATGATGGTGGTGACCACCACGTGGCTGCCGCGCTTCGCCTGCAGATAGCCGGGCACGAAGGCCCACAGTGCGCCGAACAGCGCCGCGCCGATCATGCCGACCGGGATCAGCACCAGCGCCGGCAGGGTGCTGTCGAAGGTCAGCATGGCCAAGGTCAGGCCAAGGCCGGCGAAGTACATCTGGCCTTCGGCGCCGATGTTGAACAGGCCCGCCTCCATGGCGATCGACACGGCCAGGCCGGTGAAGATGAAGGTCGAGGCGTAGAACAGCGTGTAGCTCAAGCCCTCCGGATTGACGACGGCGCTGTTGATCAGGATCGCCAGCGATTCGGTCGGGCTCTCGCCCAGCAGGTGGATCACCAGCGCGGTCACCAGCAGTGCCGACAGCAGGTTCAGTAGGGGCAGGGCAAACGCGGTCGCCCAGCGTGGCAGGTCTTTGTTCATGATTTGTGCATTCCGCCCATCAGCAAGCCGATACGGGTCGTGTCGAATTCTTCAATTTTCAGTTCGCCGGTGATGCGGCCGCCGCACATGACGAGGATGCGGTCCGCCAGCGCGCGCACCTCCTCCAGCTCCACCGACACCAGCAGGATCGCCACGCCGGAGTCGCGCAGGGCCAGCAGCTGTTTGTGGATGCTCTCGATGGTGCCGATGTCGACGCCGCGCGTGGGCTGGCCGACCAGCATCAGCTTGGGCTGCGCCAGCACTTCGCGCGCGATCACCACTTTTTGCTGGTTGCCGCCGGAGAGCAGGCCGATACGCAGGTCGTGGTTATCGGGACGCACGTCGAAGCTTTTCAGCAGCGCGTCGCAGCGCGCCGCGATGGCTTTGAAGTTGAGCAGGCCCCATTTGTTTTTCAGCTTGTCCTGGTAGCCGAGGATGGTGTTGTGCATGACCGAGAAGGCCTTGACGACGCCGTCGCGCAGGCGGTCCTCCGGCACGTGGGCGATGCCCAGTTCGCGGAAGGTGCGCGGCAGGCCGTCCGGGTCGGAGCGGCCGGCGTAGGGCAGGTCCTTGCCGAGGAATTCCAGCTTGCCGGACGTCGGCAGGCGCATGCCCGACAGGATTTCCATCAATTCGCTCTGGCCGTTGCCGGAGACGCCCGCGATGGCGACGATCTCGCCGGCGCGCAGGGTAAAGCCGATGTCGGCCAGCAGCTTGACCTGTTGGTCATCGCTGAGCTGCAGGTTCTCGACGCGCAGCACCGGCGCGCCCGGGTTGTACGGCGCGCGCGGCAGGTTGTTCTCGATCGGCCGGCCGACCATCATGTTGGCCAGGGCTTCCTTGGTGGTGCCGGCGGTCGGCACGGCGCCGATCACGCGGCCGCCGCGCATCACGGTGACGGTGTCGGTGATGTCGAGGATTTCCTGCAGCTTGTGGGTGATCAGGATGATGGTCTTGCCCTGTTCCTTGAACAGGCGCAGGATCTCGAACAGCGACGCGGTCTCCTGCGCCGTCAGCACGGCGGTCGGCTCGTCGAGGATCAGGATGTTGGCGCTGCGGTAGATCTGCTTGAGGATCTCGACGCGCTGCTGCGCGCCCACCGACAGGTCGTGGATGGTGGCCAGCGGATCGACGTCGAGCTGGTAGCGCGCGCAGATCTCGCGCAACTTCGCCTCGACGGCGGCGCGCTTGGATTGAAGCTTGAAACCGCCCTCGCTGCCTAGCATGACGTTGTCGAGCACCGTCATGTTCTCGACCAGCATGAAGTGCTGGTGCACCATGCCGATGCCGAGGGCGATCGCCTCCTGGCTGTTGTGGATGCGGCGCGCCTGGCCGTCGAGCAGGATCTCCCCGCCGTCGGCGCGGTAGTAGCCGTACAGGATACTCATCAGGGTCGATTTGCCGGCGCCGTTCTCGCCCACCAGGCCGTGGATCGATCCCTTGGCGATGGCGAAGCTGACGTCCGTGTTCGCTTTGACAGCTCCGAAATGCTTGGAGATGCCGCGAAATTCCACCACAGTCAGCATGCTTACCGCCCGCCAGGAATTTGCGACAACCGATACAGGACGGCCAAGATCAATTTGACCAAGTCGCGGGCACCGATGGAGGCATACTTCAGGGTCTGCTCGTGAGATAGTGTAAATGGTGACAGACCTTCTGCCAGGTTGGTCACCACGGACACACCAATCACCTTCAGGGAACAATGACGCGCCGAGATGACCTCGGGTACGACGGACATGCCGACGACATCAGCCCCTAACTGCTTCATCATGCGTATTTCGGCCGCCGTCTCGAAGTTTGGGCCGGTGCACGCGAGATACACGCCCTCATGCAGGGTGATGGCGATCGCGGCCGCCGTTTCCTTCACGAACTCGCGCAAGTCGGCATCGTAGGCGTTGGCCAAGCTGAAAAACCGTGGACCGAAGCGGTCATCGTTGGGGCCGATCATCGGCGTGCCTGGTAACAAATTTATGTGGTCCGTCAGCAGCAACAGGCTCCCCGCATCGACTTCCGTGCACAGCGATCCGGCGGCGTTCGTTACGAGCAGGATTTCGCAGCCGAGCAGCTTGACGGTTCGCACGGCGCTGGTCATGACGCCCGCGCCATAGCCCTCGTAAAAGTGCGCTCTGCCCCTGAAGCAAACGACTTGTACCGTGCCCAGTGTTCCGAGTATCAGTTCACCGGCGTGCCCGTGTACCGTGCTGATCGGGAACCCTGGTAGCGCATCGTAAGGGATGACGACTGCGTCCGTCATCTGCTCGGCCAACATGCCTAAGCCCGAACCGAGGATCAGTGCGACACGGGGGGTGAAGCCTGGTTTCTTTGCGCGGATAATATCCGCAGCCTGAAAGGGGGTATTGGTCAGCATGCGATGTCTCATTTGTCGCGGGGATGAACCGCCGTTGTGGCGGGCACCATGCCCGCCGTGGTTTGGCCAAGTGGCTTAAAACGATGCCTTGAGCTGCAAACCGAGGACGCGCGGATCGTTGACGAAGGCGGTGCGGTTCTGAAAATCTATACCACCGACCGCCACCACTTTGTCGGTAATGTTGCGACCAAACGCGGCAATTTCGTACCTGCCATTGCGCCATTTATAACCGATTCTCAGACCGCCTTCGAGCAGGGACTTGCCGGTGAATTCGGTCGAGTTATACAGGAAGAAGTTCACACTGCTGCGATACGACCAGTCGGTGGAGACGAAGAACTCATCGCTATTGGCCAGCGGCACGCGGTAGTCCAGCGAAGCGTTGGCAATCCAGCGTGGCGCTTGTGGCAGGCTGTTGCCATCGACGGAATACAGGCCGGGGCGGACCTGCGAGCTGAGCATTGTACAGGCGGCGCAGCCAGCAACGAGTAAGTTCGGATCTTGGATTTGGGTAAAGTTATAGCTGGTCCCGAGTGTTAGGCGGAGACCTGGCGCCAGTTGTGCGTCGAGATCCATTTCCACACCATGGCCGGCCGTTTTTGCCGCGTTGACCAGTTGAATAGCGTTCGAAGCGCCGCCCACCGCAGTCAATTGCTGGTTTTTCACGCGATATCGGTAAACGCTGAAGTTCGCCCTCGCGCGCTTGTCGAACAGGTCCGATTTGATCCCTGCCTCGTAGGAGGTCAGCGTCTCCGCGTCGGCTACCGTGATCGGTACCGATGCCGATGGCGCAGCGATGCTCGGTGCGCGGAACCCGGTGGCGATGCGCGCATAGACGTTGACGTTGGGGCTGAGAGTGTAGACTGCGTTGGTGTCCCAGTTGAACTTGGACTTGCTTTTGCTGATGCTACCTGGACCGGTGAAGCTGATATTTTCGGCGCGTTGCGTACTGAAGTCCTTGTTATCGCGCGTGTAGCGCATGCCTCCGCTCAGTTTGAGATTTTCTGTGAGGTCATAATTCAGCGCGCCGAACACGCCATATGCCTTGTTCTTCTGGTGGTTTTGGAGGTAACCGGTACGCTGGTTAGTGACGCTGTCGAAGTCAATGTTCTCCGCGCTTACATCCTCATCGAAGTAGTACGATCCAGCTTGCCAGTTGAGTGCGTCGTCGTTCTTCGACTCGATTCGAAATTCCTGCGTGAACTGTCTGTGATCGCCCACACCGGCGCCCGACTGGACCTGGAAAGGGATAAAGCCGGGGCCGCTTGGGGTGCCGCCATCAATGTCGCCAACGGTCAGGTATTTTGCGATGGTTTCATAGCCGGTGATGGAGTAGAGCTTATAGCGCTCGATGTTCCAGCTAAGGTTGACGCTGCCGCCGGCGCTGCGGAGGGTTTGCGTGTTTTCGCCATTGGTTGTGATGCGGGCGGGATCGAAACCATCAACCAGGTCATTCGAGCCGAGCTTGATGGCGTTGGCGCGGAATAGTTGGGAGCTACCGTTCGTGGCTCGGCTATGCAGGTTGAACAGCGCGCGGAAAGCGCGGTCTGGGCGGTAAAGTACCTGCAGGCGCTCGGCATGTTCGTTATAGCCTGCCATCCGGGGGGGAGGGCCGCCGCCATCATTGCGGACCCAGTCATCGCGATGCTGCGCCAGCGCTGAAAAGCGCAGCGCCCATTGATCGCTGAGCGGGAGATTGATCGCGCCTTCCAGATTGGCGGTGTTGTGCGTGCCATCGGACACGCTGACATAGCCAGATTGCTTGCCCAGTACTGGTTTGGCCGAGTCGAACTTGACCACCCCGGCTGGAGTGTTACGTCCGAAGAGACTACCTTGCGGTCCGCGCATGACCTCGACGCCGGCGAGGTCGAACATGGGGAAGCCCTTCAGAATGGCGTTTTCCTGCACCACGTCATCCAGGATCAGCGAAACAGGCTGCGAGGCGAAAATCGAGAAGTCGGTGTTGCCGTAACCTCGGAGGTAGAAACGTGGAAAAGTGCGACCATTCGACGATTCAATGTTTAGGCTCGGAATTTTGGCCGCAAGCACACGGATATCCTGCCCGCCAGAGGTCAAAGTGTTGATGGTTTCTGGGGTCACCACCGACACGGATACCGGGACGTCTTTGATCATTGCTTCGCGCCGCTGCGCCGTCACCATCACCGTCTGCAATTGTAGCGGGCTGGATGCCTGTTCCAGCGCCGGCTCCGCCACGGGGGAGCTCTGGTTGTCCGATTGGGCTTGTGCCAACGTGGCCCAGAAAGGCAGCGCGGCGCCGACACTGAATACGATGGCTCTGGCGCGTATGGTTGCGCGCGGTTTGACACTCCGGTTCATTTCTTTCTCCAGTGAATAGCGGGAATTTTCTGAAACCGTCCGGTATCAGGTCCAGGCCTGTAGCGCCAAAAGGGCGATGTCTTGCTCGATATTAGAGGCGACCGGGTGTACTCCGCTGGTCAGGCCCCGTCCTTTTAAAGCCATTTGTTCGAGGCTTAGTGACTGAAGGGCCAAACCTAAATCCATGATTTCGATCGGGTTTCCATCCCCTGCGGATAGGTTGACCAGATTCCCGTCCGCGATAACAAATACACGACGTCCATCGACGAACTGGTATTCCTTGACGAACGGACGCAGGACATTGACGGAAACAGCCGCAGTAGTTAAAGCGGGCAAATCGATCTCGGACGAAAAATGTCCCGCATTCGCTATGATGCAACCGTTTTTCAATCGATTGAGTGAGTCGAGCGTCAGGGCGTTGTCTCTGCCGGTCACAGTGATCAGGATTTCCGCCGACTCAAGGCAATCCTCTAACGCTGCCGTTCGAAAACCTTCGAGATGCGCCTCGAGCCGGCGCATCGGATCTGAGTCAACAACTATGACGTGGGCTCCCATTCCCCGGAACCGCTGCGCGACGCCTGATCCGCAGTATCCATACCCCACCACCACCACGGACTTCCCGTGTAGCATGACATTTGTAGCGCGCATGAATCCGTCGACGACCGAACTCCCGACGCCGTAGCGATTTTCGACGATTTGCTTAGCTTGAGTATCGTTAATAACCCAAGTGGCGAATTTAAAGCTGACATTGTCTTCCCGTAGGCGGAATCCACCGGTCGTCGTCTCTTCAGTGCTGCCGCAAATAGTGCCGGACAACGAAGCGAATTCCTGCTCCTGATATAGCATCATTAAAAGGTCAGCCCCATTGTCCGCGATAATATCCGGACTTGAGCGCAAGACTGCTCGGCAATGAGCATCGTGCTCCTTGCGTGTATCGCTCTTTTTCCCCAATACATTAATGAGGGGGTTTTCATTGAGGGCGGCGGCAACGTCGTCTTGAGTTGTTCCCGGGCTGCCTGTAATAACAATCTCAGCGCCACCTGCGGTCAACGCATCTAGCCAAACTCCAGTCTTTGCCTCGACGTGGAGACAAATGCCGATTTTAAAGCCATCGAAAGGCTTCTCGGTTAAAAACCGCTGACGGATGCTAGCTAATATAGGCATGTGGGCGCGGGCCCATTCGATCCGGTCATTGCCGGACTTGACTAAATCTATATTTGATATGTTCATGTTTTATGTTCTTGTAAATATTTTTAGGCTAATTTAGAAGCTTTAGATGGTCTGTTGGCATGAATGGCTTTCCGTTATTTTTAAATTGAAATTTCAAAAATATTGAAGGACACCTAGCGACATATTTTGGCAACAACGCATATTGAGTATTTTTGAAATCAGCATGGAGACGTCGAGTTGTGATTAATAATATATCCGGTAATGGAAGTGCTTTCCACTTGTTATTTCCTAATGCTGATAGCCGCTATCTATCGCTTATGCTCCTCGACGGTATTGCAAATGGTGAGGGTTAGTCGATCTTTTGGTGGAATCATCGAATTCAATTAAGAAATCAGCCACAACAGCGGTTTTGCGCACTGCACTGCGTGAAGGCGTGCAGGATCGCCGCACCCGTATTGAATTTCACGGCAGCGTGAAAGCGTGGCGTGCTTCAGAAGAAGTCCCCGGCCCGTTTCCGGCGACGGTACCGACTCCGACTTCGACGCCGCACGTCGTGAACGTGCCTAATCAGTCGCGCGTCGTGCGTGGCGACATCCGGAGCGTCCCAATGGCCCGACACCTTGGGGCCGCGTGTCATATGTACATCCTGAGATGTATCTCACATGGAGAGAGCGACGCCACCGCATTTGATAGCCGGCGAGGATTCCGTTGTGGCAGTGGCGCTGACGGCCAAGAGTAAGGTGGCAAACAACAGCGTAGCGCGGCGGGCCGCGCTAACGAGGCAGAAACCAGTCAGTGGTCTTTGCCCGCTACGGCAAGCTCCACGCAGCGGCGAGCGAGGAGGGGGGTGGGGTCTAGCAAGACCAAGGACCGTCCATCGACGGCGAAGTCGCTGCACTCCGGCAGCAATAGGGGGAGCTCGGTACAGCCAAGAATGACAACAGTGGCGCCGCTATCGGCAAGATGCCAGAGCGCGCGCAACAGATTCGCCTTGCACTGGCCTTCCACGAATCCCGCTTTGACTCCCTGCTCACCGTAGATCGATTCCATAACCAGTGCTTGGTGCGGCGCGTCGGGAACGATCAACTCGAAGGGCGCGCCCTGTGCTGCACGGTGATAGACCCTGCTCGCGATGGTGCCGGTTGTCGCGAGAAGGCCAACCCTTTGATGCCCGGGGTGGTTCGCGAGAATATGGCGCACCGTTTCCGAGAGCATATTGACAATCGGAATCGATAGCCCAGGTGCCAAGCGGTCTATATAGGCGTGTGCGGTATTACACGGCATGGCAATCAGCGTAGCACCATTACGTTCAAGCCGTTTGCAGGCGGCGTACAAGGCAAGCATCGGGTCCATTCCACCGGCGACGAGGTTTGCAGTCCTGTCCGGAATTTGCGGATTGTGATCAACGACCAGGCGAATATGATCTTGGTCGCGCGTGGCACGTGTGTTGTCGATTATCTTGCGCATGAAATCGATTGTAGCGGCAGGTCCAATTCCGCCGATGACGCCTACCCTGAAAGCGGGGGGCAGGCGTAGGGTGCCGGCGGCGACCACGTGCTCCGCATAGATTCGGTGGCTATCCAGCACCGGCAGCCCACGCTGGCTCAACGCTTCTGCCATGACGGCGATTTCGCTGATTCCCGGAACGATGATGTCGGCACCACGCGCTAGCAGGTCCTGGCAGGCATGTTCGAGCATGCTTGCGACAGCATCGTCGGCCTTGCCCGCCAGCACGCCGTCCGCGCCATAGACAGCGGGTGCTACATGGCGGTCGTATGTCGCAGTCGATACATAGATCAGACTGTTTGAAGGAAAATATGCTTCGAACAGCCTGTGTTTTTGGACATAAGGTGTGCACAGTACGCCGACCTTTTTTCCCTCAACCATGGGATGCGCCGCCAAGGCCTGCATCATATTGAAGATCGGAACACATACCTCCTGCTGTAGCGCCGGCAAGAAAGTATGGCTAATAAAACACGGAAGCAAAATCGCGTCTACGTCGGAATGCGAAAGCCGAACTGCCGTGTCATAGAGATAGTGCATGCGACCGTTCGCTGCCTCAGTTCCGGCATCGAGATGCGCATCACGACGATAGCTATGCGGATCGAGGGCAAGTTGAAAATCCTTCGCACCATGCCGCTCGATGGCAGCAAGCAATTTGTCATAGAGGTCCGCCCCGGCGAGGTGTCCCATTCCACCAACCACGGCCAAGCTACGGGGTAGCGCGCTATATGTCATGTCAAAATCTCAATGTAGAAGTCCCATAATCATATGGGCACTGGGCGAACGGATTATGCAAGTATGGGCTAACCTTATTCCACTAGCGCATAATCCCGGAAGTCCCCAGGTCGCACAATTCGGCGGCAAGTTTCAGCGATTGCAATACCTTGCCTATATCGCAATCTCGCATTGCGGGGGCGACGTGTAGCGCATACAGTGGCGTGCAGGCGGTCGGCGCACTCGCAAACCTGTGCGAAAGCGATCTCCCAACACTACTTAATACCGTGGTGCTTTATGGCACCCAAGAACTGAGGAGGTGTAATGATTGACGTAGATGACGAAGCCGGGGTGACGCGACCGGGTATTCGCGTGTTCCTTACCATCAATAGCGAAAGCCAATGCTGGAGAGGCTTGGTACACACTGCACCCGCAAAATGCCTCGATGTCCGCGAAGCATGAGGCGATGCAGGACTCGAATCGCAATGGATGTTCACGTTCGGTAAACCATCTGCGCGATGCTTTTTGTGGAGGAGCCGATTGTGGTTTAGGAGTCGGGCGATTATCGTTGATTGCGACAAGCGGACGGGTCGCCGTGTGCCGCCCAAGCGATTCCTTGGGATAGCAACCGCACCGCAGAGGGCTCAATATAGCTTGCTGGCAAATGTCCGATTGCGGTATAGAACGACCTACCCGTTCCAACGCAACGCGTCCAAGCAATCGGATGATCCCCCATTCGGAGATCGCCAGCATAGCCCATCGGCACATAGCTACCTTCATCAAGCGTAACGAGCACGTTAGCGCCAGACGTCCTGGGGTTTGAGAAAAAGGAATACCACTCCTCCGTCATAGTCCAGCCCTTGCCTAGTCCTGCGACGATCTGACCGCCTGCCTCGTTGACAATCAGGCGTCCCGGCTGGAACTGCGGACTCGGCGGCTGACCCTCGCGCGGCGCGGGATGCCCTTTGAACCGAGCGCCAATTAACGTATCCACGTACCAGTCCCAGTAAGTTAGCGGATCCCCGCCGCTACCATGAATTCCCACGAAACCGCCGCCTCGTTCGACGTATGCACGGAACGCAGCGCGTTGGCTTAATGAAAGCACATCGCCGCTGACGTTGTTCCAGATAACTGCGTCGAATTGTGCGAGGTCGCGGCTATTGAAGCTTGCGGGGCGGTCTGTGAAAACTAGCTGCCATCCGTGTTCCCTCGCCATTGACCTGAGGGCGGAGGCGGCGGCATCGACCGACGGAACGTCGCGGAAACCATTGCTCTTATCGAAGACCAAAATGGCTGGGTGCTTGAGCGCTTTTGGCAGCGCGGGCGGCGGTGCCGCGTCGTACCGCGAACAGCGTCTTCTGTCATCGGCCACGGTGGTAGGAATGGCGCGCAATTCCATATCAATCTGCGCTGACGTTGGGCTGCCGGCGCTCGCGATCAGTGGTCGAAGAGGAATAATAGCGGACAGCGCGGGAAGGGTAGTTCCGGTGACTTGAGATGGCAGCGATTCGATGATGCCAGGTGCCAGACGGGTCACGGTTTCGCGCGCTTTCGCGGTCGTCAAAATGTCGAATAATGAGGATTCTATCGAGAGCTGATGGCCGGCCAGCGGGCAGTCAGCGACCCAAAATTCCACGCTTTCCGCAGGCGCGGTAGGCGCATCGGAGGCAACGATGATGGCGGCCGCAGCGATGATAGCCGCGAGGATGGTTTTAGTATGCATTGGCGACGTATGAAAGCAGAGTTGTTCAACTATTTCAAGATGGGTCTGAAGCAAGCAGTCAAAAATCTGACTGGTTTTTCATGGCGCCACCTAATTATGATTTCTATGACGATGGAGGTTATGGCCCGAACGCATGCTTGGGGAGCTCATACATCGGTTTGCCGAACCGATAGTGGCTCATCGAGCCGCCGGTCCATCTACGGGCTAAACGTCTGGGCGACCAGCTTCAGGTTGAAGCTGACTGTCAGCGTCTCGCCGCCGGCCACTTGCAGGTCGGACACCGCGAAGCTGGTGTAGGACAAGCCGTAGCGGGAACAGCGCACGCGAGCCGGTCCTGGCGAACCTGCGGTAGCCGACGTCGGCGCCTTCGTTGAAGGTGATGTCGTAGCGGGTGTCCGGCGGCAGGCCGGCGCCGCGCAGGGCGGGGCCGCAGCAGCAGCGCCTCCGATTGCGGGAACGTCATCCGCAGGCGTCCGGACGGATTGACCTGCGGGGATAGCACGTTGGCGATGGCCTGGGCGCTGTACTGTCCGGGATACCATGTCTGCAGCACCGCGGCGCTTTGCGACCAGCCATAGCATGCGCACCGGACTCCCGGTTTGTAGATCCACCACTGAGTGTGGATTGGCCGCCGCCACAGCCGCGATCAGCGCTTCCTGGCCTTGCGGCAGGCTCATGCCTGGAACATCCTTGTTCTCACCGTTCCACTGCGTGGCGAACAGCAGCACCACGTCAGCGCGCGTTGCTGCTGCGGCGGCCGACGCCGGATGGCGGCCATCGTCGAAGATCACCTCGGCGTTGGGCACGCGCTTGCGGATCGCCGCCAGCGGGCCCGGCGCGAACCAGGTGGTGCGGGGAAATAGCGCGTCGAACGGCGTGATGCGGTCCGTCTTGTGGGCCACGGGCGGCTCCGCCAGCGTCACCGCCCAGCACAATTTATTCGTTCGACCCTGGACCATCTTCACCCTCTCGCGGTGTAGCTCATGGAGTCAAACATTAACATATTCATTAAAAATTATTAATCAACTTAATGATTTATTTATGTGCGCGTCTACCCGGCGTGAGGCGTCTGGATGGGGCACTGATTGGTCACGGTTTCGTCCATTTCACCAATCATCCAGCCACGGAAAGAACATATAGGTGCGTTACGAACGCCTCTGTGCGTTCTTGCAAATATCGACCGCTGCTTGCATATTGACCGGAACATTTTGTTCCTGACGTTGGAAACCCGGAGCTGTGAAACCGGTATGAACCACGCCTGTGGTCGAACAAGGAGCCGCGTGAAGCGTCGTTATCGACGGCGAGCGTCCGACAAAAAACAGCAGCGGAACAGCTATGAATACCTCAACGGCACCGAGCCCGTCTCTGGGCGGGCGGTGCGACGCGGCCAAGCGTTTCGGTTGAAGCCCTGGGACGCCGCAATCATCGAAGAACTTTATTTCCACTTACACAAAAGGAAGCACGATGAACGAAAAAATTCCCGATGGCGGACCCCGCTGCTCTAGTGCTAATCGCCGCCATTTGCGCTCACGCCTACAGCCGGCAAGAGGAGGCCAACCGGCAGGCCGTGCTCGCGTTTCGTGAAAGGGGCCTCAACTAGAAGATGCAAACGCGGCGCTGAAATCCGTCGGCGATCGCTACATCCCAGCACTATCCATCCGCTGCCGACGGTCGCGAGGGCTTTCGCCAGCTATCGCGTCCCTGCGTGAGAAGGCCCCATTCGCGCGCCTAATCAGACGCTTCTTAGTCGATGGAGACTACGTCGCTGAGCACTGCGATGCGGTACAAGCGATTCCAGAAACCCCCGCCAACGCGAACACCACGTTCTAAAGCTTTCGCCGCGGAGCGGGCCAAGCGCGCCGCCAACAGAGCCAAGACGGCGCCTGATGGGCATCGCTTGTCGCGTATATCCATGCGGGGCGACCTGCCGATCAAGGCGAGTGGTTCCCGTCCGCCTCCCGCTTATCGTCGTTCGCGGCGCGGGCCGCCTCAATGGCGGGGAAATTTGTCTCGGCCCAAAATGACAGCGCGCTCAAAGGCTCGATGAGGGAGTTGCCAATCTCGGTGAGGCGGTACTCGACCTTGGGCGGGACCGTCGGATACACTTTTCGATGAACCAAGCCATCTTGCTCCAAGCCGCGCAGTGTCAACGTCAACATCCGATGCGACACGCCGCCAACGGTTCGCAGCAGCGCGTTGAACCGCAACGGCCCCTTCGACAGCGCCCCGACAACCATGATGGTCCACTTGTCGCCAATCCGGTCGAGCACGCTGCCCAGCGCCCTGCAGCGCCCATGATCGTCGTGAGCGCTCTCAAGCGCCGCCTGTTCCGCCTGCTGGAGATTTGCCATAAATTTCCCTCCGTCTTTCGTCATTACGAACAAAAGTGTTCCTTAGGAACCTAATTGTTCATTCTTGTGAATTTAAGCGATTACACGCATATTCACAATAACATTTTGTTCCTAACGATAGAAAGGTTATCTCATGAAGATCGGTATCAGTGGTGTAAGTGGTCAGCTCGGCCAACTAGTCGTGTCGCGCCTGGCGCAGCGCGGCAGCATGCATCGTCTTGTCGGAATATCCCGCAGTCCGCGCATCGCCGATGCAGCGGTCGCGGGCCGTTTTGGCGACTACGACCAGCCGGACTCGCTGGTGCAAGCGTACCAAGGCCTGGACCGCCTGCTCATCATCCCGAGTGCAGACCTTGCCCCCGGCGTTCGCGGGCGCCAGCTCAAGGCCGCCGTTGATGCAGCCAAGCATGCCGGGGTAGCGCAGGTTTTCTTGATGTCGGCAGTCGGTACGCACGAAGCAGTTGCCCCGTCACTGGGCGAAGCCTACTGGGTGGGCGAGCAGACCCTCATCGCGACGATCGGGCAATGGACCATTCTGCGCATGAATTACTACGCAGAGTCCATGGCGGACGAGATCGGGATGGCGTTGGGCGGCGGTGTACTCCCGGGGTTGGGCGATGAACGTGTCGCTTACGTGTCCCGTGAGGATGTCGCGGCGGCGGCGGCGGGTGCGTTGTTGAGCGAAGGTCACGCGGGGGCAATCTACAATCTGACCGGGCCGGCCGCCATCACGGGGCCGCAACGTGCGGCCATTGTTTCTGAGATCGTCGGAAAGCCGGTCAGCTTCGCCCTCGTCACCGTGGACCATCTGCGCATTGGGCTCGCCCAAGCGGGGCTGCCTGAGGTGGTTCGGGACGCAATCACGGAGATCAAAACCTCGTTTGTCAAAGGCAAGTTCGACATCGTGACACGGGATGTCGAGCGGCTTTCCGGCACGTCCGCGCGGACGTTGCGCGAAGTGCTAATGGCCAAACTGGCGTGAGAGAGGACTAAGACATGACCCGCAAATACTCCTACTGGATCAGCACGGCGCTGCTCTGTTTGCTCTATCTCGCTTCCATCACGATGTACTTGACGATGGGCGATAAGGTCCACCAGTCGCTCGCCGCGCTCGGCTACCCGAGCTATTTGAGAGAGTTCCTCATCACCGTCAAGATTCTGGGTGTCGTCGCTGTTGTGTCCCGGCGCAGCGTTGCGCTGAGCGATCTTGCCTATGCGGGGATGTTCTTTCATCTGCTGCTCGCCTTCCTGGCGCATATGCACGCAGCGGACGGCGGCTTCGCACCGGCGCTCGTGGGGCTCATCGCGCTGTTCGTTTCCTTCTACACGCAGAACGCGGCACGAGCGAAGCAGTCACCATATTCGCCACCGTCGATAGCGCCCTCGCGCCACCATCTGAAAGGCGCCTAGACAAATGTCGAGCCGAATCAGACTGGCCGGCGGCCTTGAGAAAAACGCCGCCCGGCGAGCGCAACAAAGAATGCAGGAACTACGTCCATGAAACGCATTCATTACCACCGTTATGGCGGGCCAGAAACCATGCAACTCGAAGAGTTCGAGATCGACGGGCCGGGCGAGGGGCAGATCCTCGTGCGTCTCAAGGTGGCCTCCGCCAACCCCGTCGACTGGAAATACGAAACGGCGTCATGAAGTTCATGACCGGGCGCCGCTTCCCCAAAGGCATGGGTGGCGACTTTTCAGGGACCGTGGAGGCGGTCGGTCCATCCGTCACGCGGATAAAGGTCGGCGATGAAGTGTTGGGCACCGCGTCGATGAAGGCAGCTGGCGCGTTCGCCGACCAATTGATGGCGGAAGAAAATTTCGTTGTCGTGAAACCTGAGGGGCTGTCGTTCGCGCAAGCTGCCGCGTTGCCCATCGTTGGGGCGACAGCGTGGTGCGGCCTGGTCGTCAAGGCGCAACTCAAGCCTGGACAGTCGGTCTTCGTGCACGGCTGCCTGGGCGGTGTCGGCCGTGCCGCCGCACAACTGGCGATCACAATTGGCGCCACTGTGGCCGGTAGTTGTAGGGGGGCTGCAATGACCGAGGCACGTGCCTTGGGCCTGCGTCGCGTCGTCGACTACCAGCGATTCGATGTTCGTCCGCTCCAACATCAATTCGATGTTGTCTTTGATACGGCAGGCACGCTTTCACTCAAGGAGGGGCGCGCCTTGCTTAAGCCGGGCGGGGTCGTTCTCGACATCAATCCAACACCAGCCAAGCTATGCGGAATGCTGCTGTCGGGACGCCACGAGATGGTTGTGGCGAAGCCGAACCCGCATATCTTGACGGAACTGGCCAAGCTGGCGGCCGAGGGAAAGCTAATGCTATCGATAGGCAAAACCGTATCGCTTGACAATGCCATTCCTGCACTCGCGGCGCTCGAACAGCGCAACACCCCCAAGGGGAAACTTGTCGTCATCTGGAACTAAAAATATGAAAAATTCGTTTAACGCCCGCTCCACCACCGACGATGTGCTGCAAGGCGTCGATCTTACCGGCAAGACGGTGCTGCTGACCGGCTGCAACTCTGGCCTCGGATTCGAGACGCTGCGGCAAATGACGGCCCACGGCGCGCACGTCATCGCGGCCGCGCGCAATCTTCAGACGGCGCAGGAGGCGTGCGCGAAAGTCGGTGGCAGCACCACGCCGCTGGCCTGTGATCTGGCCGACTTTTCGTCGGTGAAGGCGGCCCTTGCCACACTTCGCGCTAGCGGCCGACAGGTGGACATTGTCATCGCCAACGCGGGCATCATGGCACTTCCAAAATTGGAGCAACTATACGGGCTGGAAAAGCAATTTGTTGTCAACTATCTTTCGCACTTCATGCTTGTCACGGGCGTCGTCGACTTGATGCCTCATCATGCAGGCGCGCGCATCGTGATTTTGGCCAGCAGCGCGCACGATAAAGCGTCAAAGGAAGGGATTGAATTCGACAATTTGTCCGGTGATCGGGGCTACAGTCCTTGGGTATTCTATGGACAATCGAACGTTGCGAGGATCCTGTTCGCCCGGACGTTGTCGCGCCGTTTGAGTGGTGTCGGCATCACCGTCAACACCTTGCATCCGGGTATTATCGCCGACACCAATTTGGCGCGTAACCTTGGCCTGCTGATGCGGGCACTCGCGCCGATCGCCCGCTACTTCACGAAGACCATTCCGCAGGGCGCGGCAACGCAGTGCTATCTCGCCGCGCATCCTGAACCGGCCGGCGTGACGGGCCAGTACTTCAGTGATTGCAAAATTGCAGACCTGAGTCCGGCCGCGCGCAACGATGAATTGGGCGAGCGTCTGTGGATCTTATCCGAACAACTCATCGCTGTTCATAAATGAAGCGCCGTCCTGCCGGTTCCTTGGACGGCAGGAGTTTCGGCGCGCCTTGCCGTATGAGGCCAACATTGGTCTAGTCGCGACATTGTGGATGTGGCCGTGAATGTGGGCATATTTCTTGGAGGTGAAGGCAGCTCCGAGCGTTTTTTGTCATCGTGCGTCATGGTTGCTTGTTTGAGGTGCGATGCTTGGCCGCAGCTCATCGTGCAGAATCGATGATTCCTCCACAATCGGGTCTAAGGCTGTAGCCTGTGATGAACTGGGCGTCTTTGGTGGCGAGGACAGGACTAAGGGTGCCACGTCCTGCTGCGGCGATCCATGGCGGAAAAGTGCGTTGGCCGGTGACGGTATGCTGGCCGCGCCCAACTGGGCCGCCTTGCGCCGCCTCCCCGTTCTCAGGCCACCACGCCTATCGTTAGCGTCGCCACATAGCCATCGATGACGTTACCTGTGATGCTGACCATTTGCTGTGCGAATCCATCGCGGAATACCATGTCGGTGGAGAGGCTGATCGCCGCCATGTTGTTCACGCTGCCGCTGTAACCCGGGGTGGCGTAGACCGCATCGCTGGCCACCTCGGGGAAGGTCAACTGCGACGTCAGGATGCGATTGGAAACATTTCCTGCGGCAGCCAACGAACGATATATTTCAAGGTGCACATGCGGTACTCGGCCGGGGTAGCAGCCTGGATATATAGTGGTGAAGGACATGCTGCCGTTACTGTCACTAACCTGTACGCCACGCAGGAAATTCTGGTCGCTGGTGCCCGGTGAGTAAAGCGAGTAGTTGCCATCGCGGTCGCATTGCCAGATGTAAATCGCATAGCCGTCAAGGGCCGCGCATCCGCCGTTGGTGTTGACGACCTGCAACCGGATGGTGAGCGGTACACCGGCAGCCACGCCGCGTGCACCATTGAAGCTGGACCGAATATCGCTACGCACCACGCCCGACTGATTGAGTACATTGACAATGCGTCCGGCGGTTGAATTGGTTCCGTCGGCCGGGAATGGGCCGACGATTTCCTCAGGGGTCGCGGAACACGAGGTCGGCGTGCTAATGAGAGGGGGCGTAATCGGTGTGGTAGCCGGCGGTGGTGCCGGCGTGGTCGATACCGGCGGCGCAATCGGCACTGGCGCTGGGACCGACGCACTGCCCGAATCGCCGGAACCTCCGCCACAGCCGACACCAGGCAGCGCGGTTACGCTCGCCAATAACCAGCGCAAGATTTGTCGGCGGTCCCGACTGAGCTGGAGCATCGCAGGCATGTCGGCCGCTAGTCCCCCATCATGGTCATGGTTCGTTTTAGTCGTATGCATGGTTTTCTCTCTGTATATATTGCCAACTGCTTCGTGCGCCAGCAACTTGCAACACCACACTTGGCGGCAACAGTTCCGACAGTTCCAATGCTGCTAGCCGAAGCAGGGGTAGGGACAGGGTCTTCAAGCGCTCTGCGCCGGTGCTAGTGGTCAGCGCGTCGATGTGCATCGCCGCTAACGCCGTGCCGTTCGCCGCTTGCCGAATCGGCACGGCGATCGAATACATTCCGATTTCTAGTTGCTCGTCGTCGAGCGCATAGCCGGTCTGCCTGACTTCCGCCAGCAGGTCGCGCAAGCGCCGCTCCGATACCACGGTACGGTCTGTCATCACGGTCAAGGTGGTGCGCGCGAAATAAGCGTCCAGCTGCGCGGGGGGCAAGTAGGCCAGCAGCACCCTGCCCGAGGCCGTGCAGTACGCCGGCAAGCGTTCGCCCACGCTCAACTGCGCCGCCACCATCGGCGATGCGCCCGCGCGCGCCAGATGCATGACACTGTCCCCCTCTAGTATCGCCACCGAACTCGATTCGTTCAGCACGCGGCTAAGGTGGTTCAGGTAGGGTTGGGCCAGCGCCGCCAATGGCGTCGATGACAGGTAGGAATATCCCAGCGTCATCATTCTGGGCTCCAGCATGAAGCCGTTCATTTCGCCGCGGAGGTAGCCGAGCTGGCGCAGCGTGTACAGGCAGCGCCGCGCGGCGGCGCGCGAAATGCCGGTCTTCTCGCTGATCATGGCGATGGTTTGCGGCTGGCGCGCGTCGCACAGGGCCTGGATGACGGCCATGCCACGCGCCAGCGAGCGCATGAATTCCGGGTCGCCATGGCTGTCGGCGTGGACCGCGATGTTCGATTCCATGTGGACCCCGTTACGGCTTGATGGTCCGGGCCGCCAGCCTGGCGCCCCCTTCCAGCGCGGCGTCGTCGGCGTGCCGGCCGACGCTGACGCGGTAGTCGCCGGCGGCGATCTTCCAGCCGTTGGCGGCGACGTCGTAGCTGGCCAGCAGGCGCGGATCGGCCGCCACGCTGACGCGTTGTTGCTCGCCCGGCGCCAGCGTGACCTTGTTCCAGCCGAGCAGGCGCGCCAGCGGCTGGCCCGCCGCCGAGCGCAGGTACACCTGCGGCACGTCGGCGCCGGCGCGCGCGCCGGTGTTCTTCAGGTTGAAGCTGACGGTCAGGGTCTCGCCGCCGGCCACTTGCAGGTCCGACACCGCGAAGCTGGTGTAGGACAGGCCGTAGCCGAACGGGAACAGCGCCCGCGCGCCGGTCCTGGCGAACCAGCGGTAGCCGACGTCGGCGCCTTCGTTGAAGGCGATGTCGTAGTGGCTGTCCGGCGGCAGGCCGGCGCCGGGCAGGGCGGGGCGCGGCAGCTGCGCCTCCGATTGCGGGAACGTCATCGGCAGGCGGCCGGACGGATTGACCTGCCCGAACAGCACGTCGGCGATGGCCTGGGCGCCGTACTGGCCGGGATACCAGGCCTGCAGCACGGCGGCGCTTTGCGCCAGCCACGGCATCCGCACCGGGTTGCCGGTCTGGAGCACGACCACCGTGCGCGGATTGGCCGCCGCCACGGCCGCGATTAGTGCGTCCTGGCCTTGCGGCAGGCTCATGTCGGGAACATCCTCGTTTTCGCCGTTCCACTGCGTGGCGAACAGCAGCACCACGTCGGCGCGCGCGGCGGCTGCCGCCGCCGACGCCGGATAGCGGCCGTCGTCGAAAATCACCTCGGCGTTGGGAGCGCGTTCGCGGATCGCCGCCAGCGGGCCCGGCGCGAACCAGGTCGTGCGGCGGAACAGCGCGTCGAACGGCGTGGTGCCGTCCATCTTGTGGACCACGGGCGGCTCGCCGTACGGCGTGACCTGCGAGGAACCCGCGCCCGACAGCACGCCCAGGCTGGCGTTGCCGCCGATGACGGCGATGCGCTTGACATCCGTATTCAGCGGCAGCATGGCGTTCTCGTTGCGCAGCAGGACCATGCCCTCGGCGGCGGCCCGGCGCGCCACCAGGCCGTGGGCGGCGTAGTCGATCTTGCCGCCGCCGGCCGGGTGTTCGAACAGGCCGTTGGCGAACATCGAGCGCAGCATCCGGCGCACCATGTCGGCGATGCGCGCCGGCGCCACCCGTCCGTCCGCCACCGCCTGCCTCAGCGGCTCGCCGAAATACACTTCCTTGTCGAGCTGTTCGCCCGACTGGTGGTCCAGCACCTTGACGGCGTCCAGCGAATGCACCGCGCCCCAGTCGGACATGACCCAGCCCGGGTAGCCCCAGTCGCCCTTGAGCACCTTGCCCAGCAAGGCCTCGTTCTCGCAGGCGTAAAAGGCGTTGACCTTGTTATACGCGCACATGACCGAGCCGGGACGGCCGCGCTCGATGGCCAGCTGGAAGGCCAGCAGGTCGCTTTCGCGCAGCGGCCCCTCGGCGATGACGGCGTTGTGGGTGTTGCGCGAGGTTTCATACGGATTCAGGGCGAAGTGTTTGATGGTCGAGACCACGTGCTCGCCCTGGATGCCGGCCACGGATTCGCCGGCCATCACGCCGGCCAGCAGCGGGTCCTCGCCCAGGTATTCGAAGTTGCGCCCGCCGCGCGGGTCGCGCGTCAGGTTGGCGCCGCCGGCCAGCAGCACGTTGAAGCCCTTGGCGTGGGCCTCGCGGCCGATGGCGGCGCCGGCGGCGCGCGCCAGGCGCGGGTCCCAGGTGGCCGCCAGCGCCAGGCCCGAGGGCAGGGCGGTGGCGCTGTCGCCGGGACGGGAATTGCCGGGATTGGTGACACCCAGGCTGGCGTCGCTCTCCTGCAGCGACGGCATGCCCAGCCGGGCGATGCCGGCCACGTAGCCGGCCGCCGAGATGGCGCCGGCCGGCTTTTTGAACGGGCCGAAGTCGACCGCCATCGGGCTGTGGACCAAGCTCAAGCGCTCGTCCATCGTCATTTCGCGCTCCAGCAATCTGGCCCGTTCATCCGGCGACAATTGCGTGTTCATCCAGGGGCGCTGGCCGGCATCGGCCGCCCCCGCCTGTGTGGCCAAGGCCAGCGCCAGCGTCAGCGCCAGCGTCCAGCGCAATGTCATCCGCAATGTCATTGTATGGTGCTCCAACATGCTCGTCCTTTTTATGTGGTTGTCTCTTGCGCTAAAGATTAACACCAATATTAATATTTGTTAATCATATTAATGATATATTTACACCGGCTACACAACAATGAAAATCAACATCATGATGAGCAAAACAACCATGACCACGTCGACGCTGGGGATGGCCGCGCTGCTGGTGCTGGCCGCCCCGTGCGCCGGCGCGGATGACGTCAGTGCCGGCAACGATTGGCCTTACTACCACGGCAATCCGGGCGGCACGCACTACTCGAGACTTAAACAGATCAATACCGCCAACGTCGGCAAGTTGCAGCCTGCCTGGAGCTACGATACGGGCGACGCCACCGGCAACCCGGTGCCGGGCGCCGATATGCAGGTCAATCCGCTGATCGTCGGTGGCAGGCTGTATTTCGTCTCGCCGAAGGGGCGGGTGATCGCCCTCGACGCCGCCACGGGGCGGGAAGTGTGGGTGTTCGATTCCGCAGGCGGGCAACCGGTCCTGACGCGCCAGCGGTTGCGCGGCGTGTCCTACTGGCGCGACGGCATGCAGGCGCGCATCCTCGCGACATTCGGAAACCATCTGTACGCCGTCGACGCGGCCAGCGGCCAACCGAAGACCGATTTCGGCACGGGCGGGCGCATCGATTTGCGCGAGGGCCTGGGGCGCGATCCCGCCACGTTGTCCGTCTCTAATGTCACGCCAGGGGTGGTGGTCAAGGATCTGATCGTGATGGGCAGCACCGGCAACACCCCGGGCCATATCCGCGCCTTCGATGTCCGCACCGGCAAGTTGCGCTGGGTGTTCCACACGATTCCGCATCCCGGGGAAGCTGGCTACGAAACCTGGCCGGCGGACGCGTGGAAAACCGCGATGGGCGTCAACAACTGGGCCGGCATGTCCGTCGATCCGAAGCGCGGCCTGGTGTTCGTGCCGCTGGCGTCGCCCGGCATGGGCGACAAGGATTTCTACGGCGCGGACCGCCACGGCGACAATTTGTTCGGCAATTCCCTGGTCGCGCTCGACGCGGCCACGGGCAGGCGCGTCTGGCATTTCCAGACCGTGCGGCACGATCTGTGGGACCGCGATCTGCCGGCGCAGCCGACCCTGGTCACCGTGGTGCGCAACGGCAAGCGCATCGACGCGGTGGCGCAAATTACCAAGTCCGGCTTCGTCTATGTCCTCGAGCGGGACAGCGGCAATCCATTGTTCCCTGTCGCTTCCCGGTCCTATCCTTCCTCCGACGTGCCGGGCGAACTGGCGGCAAGCACACAAATATTGCCGACGCGCCCGGCGCCGTTCGCGCGCCAGCAGGTCACCCGCGACATCCTGACCGATCGCACCCCGCAGGCCCATGCCGCCGCCGCGAAGGTGTTCGATGGCGTCAGCAGCAGGGGTCAATTCGATCCGCCCAGCGAAAAGGGCACGATCATCTTTCCGGGCCTCGACGGCGGCGGGGAGTGGGGCGGCGCCGCGTTCGATCCTGAAACGGGCAACCTGTACGTTAATTCCAACGAAATGGCGTGGGTATTGCGCTTGAAGCAGCGTCCGCCGCTGGTGGCCGGTAACAGCGGCAGTGCCGTTTACTTGAACAACTGCGCCGCATGCCATCGGGAAGATAGAAGCGGCAGCCCGCCTGAGTTTCCGTCGCTGCTGGACGTCGCCGCCCGCCTGCCGGAGGAAGCCATGCGGCGTATCGTCCGCAAAGGCAACGGCCGTATGCCGGCGTTCGGCGCGCTGGGCGACGACGACATCAAAGCGGTGGTGCATTATTTGCGCCACCCCGGCGAAGCCGCCATGCCGGCGCAGCCGTCCGGGCTGGCGAACAAGCCCGACCTGGGCGGCGGCTACGTGTTCGAAGGCTATACCCGCTTCCTCGACCCAGATGGCTATCCGGCGGTCAAGCCGCCCTGGGGCACGCTCAGCGCCATCAACTTGAACAGCGGGGAGTACGCCTGGAAGGTTCCGTTGGGCGAGTATCCCGAACTGGCCGCCGCCGGTCTGCGCGATACCGGCAGCGAAAACTACGGGGGTGCGGTGGTGACGGCAGGCGGCGTGCTGTTCATCGGCGCCACCGTCTTCGACAACCAGTTCCGCGCTTTCGACAAGCGCACCGGCAAGCTGCTGTGGCAAGTCACCTTGCCGGCGGCCGGTCTGGCGACGCCGGCGACCTACTATGCGGGAGGGCGGCAGTTCGTCGTCATCGCGGCCGGTGGCGGCAAGAATCCGAAAGGGGCGGCGGGCGGCAAGCTGGTGGCCTACGCGCTGCCGCCTCCACCGTCCAATTAATGGCTTGGGCCGATGGAAGACTACTTTTCGGACAACGCGGTTTTTCCCTCGGCGGCAGGTCCCGTTAATTTGCGCACGACGATGTTTTTGAGGAACGCCTCGGCGCCCTCGGACTGGATCGAGAATTTGCCGTGCGTCAGGGGAATCATTTTACCGTCCACCAGTTGGCGCGAGTTGGTCACGCGCAGTACCTCGTGGCTGTTGACGATGTGGACCAGCGTTTGCCGTCGTCGATCACTTCCATCGTGTTCCATTCGCCGCTCGGCTTTTCAAAATCGCCCTTTTTCAGGATGCGCGCCTTGATGTCTTTGCGCAGCGTCAGGGACGGCTCGTAGCGATAGAACTTCCAGTCGCCCTGGTTGGCGTCGCCGACGTGCTCCTCGACCGCCATGCCATCGAGGCCGTGGTAGTCGGCGTCTTCATTCCCTCGGTGGTGGGTTGCATGCTGACCTGGGTGCTCCAGCCGCAATGGTCTTTGCCGTTGAAAAGCGATTTCCACGGAGCGGTTTCGGCGGCCGGCGCCGCGCAGCTCAGCGCGAACAGGCCGCCCAGCAAGGCGGTTTTGGTGAACAGGTTTTTGGTAAAGCGGTGATTGCCGATTTCGTTATACAAATATCCGACTTCCGGCATGGACTTCACTTGGCGGCGTCGCGCGCCTTCGCCTGTTTTTTGGCGATGGTCGCCAGCGTGGCCATGGCGTCCCTCGCGCTCATCGCGTCAAGGTTCCAGAATTGGCTGATCGCCTCCGACATCGCCGTCACGGCGGCCGACGGCAATGCGCCCTGGAGGGTGCTGGGCATCAGCGTGCCCCGCGCGGCGCTTTGCTTGAAATCCTGGCTGGAGCGTTTGCCGCAGTCGTCGAAGCGGTCCATCCTGACGTCCAGGCGCACCGGTATCGAACCTTTGGCCAGATTGAACGTCTCTTGGAAATCCTTGCTCATGACCGCGCGCAGCAGGTCGCGCTGCGCCTGTTTGTTTTCGGCGCTGACCTGGAACATGACGAAGGAATCGATATTGAAGGTGAAGGCTTTGGCCGTTCCCGGCGCCGGCGCGCACAGCACGTCGATGCCCGGCCGCTTGCCGGCCGCCTGAATCTCGGCCTTGGCCCAATCGCCCATCAACTGCATGCCGGCCTGGCCTTTGGCCACCATGGTCGTGGCGCTGATCCAGTCGCGCGACGCGGCGTTGGCATCGGTGTAGCGTTTGATGCGCTTGTAGGTCTCCAGCGACTTTTCCATCTGCGGGCTGGTGAATGCCTCCGGGTCCAGGTCGACGAAGGCGCGCTTGTAAAGATCGGCGCCGCCGACGCCCAGCACCACGTTCTCGAAGGTGCCGAGATTGAGCCAGGTCTGGCCGACGTAGGCCACCGGGATGATGCCGGCGTTTTTCATCGCCTCGGCGACGGCGAAGAACTCGTCCCAGGTGGCGGGCGGTTTTGCGTTGGCCTTTTTCAGCGCATCGGCATTAATCCAAAGCCAGTTGACGCGGTGGACGTTGAGCGGCGCCGCGACATAGCGTCCCTTGTACTTCATGGTGTCGCTGACGGTCTTGGGCAGCAGTTCGTTCCACTTGTCCGCCTCGGCCACGTCCTCGATGCCGGCCAGCTTGCCGCCGCGTGCCCAGTCCTGGATCGAAATGCCTTTCATTTGCGCGGCGGTGGGCGGGTTGTGCGAGGCGACGCGCGAGCGCAGCATCACCATGGCCAGGCCGTCGCCGCCGCCGTTGACGGTGAAGTCCTTCCAGGTATGCCCCTGGGCGCGCAACGTCGTCTTGAGTTTGGCGACGGCGCCGGTTTCGCCGTCGCTGGTCCAGTAGTGCAGGACTTCGATTTCGCCGCCGGCGCCACGCGCCAGTGGAGTAAGGCAGGCCAGGGCCACGATCAGCGCGCAGGTTCGCGGGCGGACGTTCATGCAGCCTCCGTGGCGGCTGATGGCAAGCGGATGATGGCACGCAGGCCGCGCGGCTGCGCGTCCTCCAGTATCACGGCGCCGTTCTGGCGCTCGACGATCTCCTTGACGATCGCCAGTCCCAGGCCGCAGCCGTCGCCGGCGTCGGTGGCGCGCACGAAGCGTTCGAACACGCGCTCGCGGTCCGCCGCCGCGATGCCCGGTCCGTCGTCTTCGATGATCGCCAGCGCGTGGCGCCCGTCACCGTCCGGGCGCACCTGGACGGTGACCACCGCGCCATGGCCGGCGTACTGGATGGCGTTGTCGATCAGGTTGCTTAGCGCCTCACGCAGCAGCAGCGCGTTGGCGCGCACGGGTACGGCGGCATCGCCATCGTCGCCGAAACCCAGGTCGACGCCGGCCCGCAGCGCGCGCGGCACCAGTTGCGCGACCAGCTCCTGGGCGAAGCGGCGCAAGTCGAAGCGCTCCAGCGGCACCTCGGCCTGGCCCGGTTCTGCGCGCGCCAGCGTCAATAGTTGCGCCACCAGATGCGCGCTGCGCGTGGCGCTTTGATGCACCAGCGCCAGGCGGTGGCGCTGGTCGTCGTCGGTGGCCGCTTCCAGCGCCAGTTTGGTCTGGCTTTTCAAGCCGGCCAGCGGCGTGCGCAACTGGTGGGCGGCGTCGCTGATGAAGCGTTTTTGCGCGCCGATCTGATGCTGGACGGCCGCCAGCAGATGGTTCAGCGCCCCGGCCAGCGATTGCAGTTCGGCCGGCGCCAGCGCCAGCTTGACCGGCGTCAGGTCGTCGGGCGCGCGGCTCTCCACCTCGCGCCGCAGCCGCGCCAGCGGCGCCAGTCCGGCCTTGATGCCGGCCCAGACGATAAGGCTCATCAGGACGATCAACGCCGACAGCGGTAGCAGGGTGTCGGCCAGGATGGCGTGCGCCAGGTCCTCGCGGTTGGCGCTGCTGCGGGCCACCTGCACCAGCATCGTCTGCCTGGGCGAGGCGCCGTCGCCGAAGGGGACGTAGAGCGCGGCGATGCGCATGCGTTTGGGCGCCTCCGTGCTGCCGGGCTCCGGCGGAATGACGCGGTCGTAGAAGTAGGGCGTGTCGAACTGGTAGTGGCTCACGGCCGGCGGCGGCAGGTTGCGGTTGCCGAGTATGAATTTGCCCGGCGGCGTGCTGACCATGTACATCAGGCGGTCCTTGGGGTCCGCCTCCAGCACGTCCTGCGCGGCGCGCGGGAAGTCGATCAGCAAGCCCTGGTCGATGGGTTTGACCTGGCGCAGCAGGGTGCGGGAGGTTTGCGCCAGGCTGGCGTCGATCGCCAGGTTGGCGTAGCTGACGGCCAGCCGGAAGGTGGCCGCGCCGCCGCCCAGCCATAGCACCAGCTGCGGTAGCAATAGCCACAACAGCAATTTACGGTGCAGGGAGACCATGGAAGGCGCTTAGCCGGCGCGGGGGATGGCTTTGCCGCCGGCCTTGCCGTCGGCTTCGAGCAGGTAGCCCAGGCCGCGCACGGTGCGGATGTCGACGCCGGAGCCCTCCAGCCGGCGCCGCAGGCGGTGGATATACACCTCGGTGGCGTTGCCGGCCCCAAGGCCGCTGCCGTCGCTGGTCCATGCCTGGGCGATCTGCTCCTTGGTCACCACGTTGTCGCGGTTGATCAGCAGCAGTTCCAGCAAGGTCCACTCGCGCGGACTCAATTCGATCTGCTCGCCGGCCACGCTGGCGCGGCGCGTCCTTGGATCGAACGCGAGGTTGCCGAAGCCCAGTTCGGGGGCGGTGGAGCCGGTGGCGCTTGCCGCCGCGCCGGCCGTGGCGCGGCGTATCAGCGCGCGCACGCGCGCTTCCAGTTCGGGGAAATCGAAAGGCTTGGTGATGTAGTCGTCGGCGCCCGCGTTGAGTCCGTCCACGCGGCTTTCCAGGCCGTCGCGCGCGGTCAGTACGATCACCGGCGTGTGCTGGTTGGCGGCGCGCAGCTGGCGCAGCACGGTGAGCCCGTCGACCATCGGCAGGCCGAGGTCGAGGATGGCCATGTCGAAGGTTTGCCGCTGCAGCAGGTATTCGGCCACGGGGCCGTTGGGCGCGAGTTCGACGGAGTAACCGGCGCCGCGCAGCTGTGCGCCAAGCGCGTCGGCAAGGATGGTGTCGTCTTCGGCTAGGAGAATATGCATGCGGGAAGTTTAACAATAAATGAATGCAAGCGCCAGCGTGATCACAGCCGTGATTAATTTCGGCGGATGATGAGGAAATTATTTGCGGTAAATTAATGTGGTGCTATATTTCATTAAGCTTAGTTAATGTTGAGTTAATGAAGCGTCGCACCGACGGTCTTGCTATCGGTGTTCGATCAGTACAACCGAAAGGACTATCGTGGCAAATTTTTCCCCAGCCCTAGACGCGGGCGATCCTTCGGCTGCGGCGAAGGGCGCCAATAGAGCGCTAGCGGTCATCACCATGCTGTTCTTCATGTGGGGTCTGCTGACCGCGTTGAACGATGTGCTGATTCCCCATTTGAAGTCGGTGTACGCGCTCACCTACGTCCAGGCCATGCTGGTGCAGTCGTGTTTTTTCGGCGCCTATTTCCTGGTTTCGGTGCCGGCCGGCGCGCTAGTGCGCCGCATCGGTTACCAGCGCGGCGTGGTGGTCGGCCTGGTGCTGGCTGCCATCGGCTGCGCCTTGTTCTATCCGGCTTCGCTGGGCGGCTATCCCTTGTTCCTGTTCGCGCTGTTCGTGCTGGCCAGCGGGATCACCATCCTGCAGGTCGCCGCCAACCCCTATGTGACGATACTCGGGCCGGCGGCCGGCGCTTCGAGCCGCCTGACCCTGGCGCAGGCCTTCAACGCGCTCGGCACAACCGTCGCACCGCTGCTGGGCGGGATGCTGATCCTGTCGGGCGCCGCGCTTTCCGCCGCCGAACTGGCGGAGCTGCCGGCCGCCGAACAACTGGCGAGCATGGCGCGCGAGGCTGCCGCCGTGCAGGGGCCTTATCTGGCGCTGGGCGGGGCGCTGCTGGTGCTGGCCGTCGTGGCCGCCGCCGCGCGCCTGCCGCGCGTCGATCAATGGGGGATCGATGGCCTGCACGCCGGCGCTAGCGCTGGTGAACCCGGGCTACTGTCGCACCAGCATTTGAACCTCGGTGTGATCGCCATCTTCCTGTATGTTGGCGCCGAGGTGGCGATCGGCAGCTTCCTGATCAACTTCCTCGGCGAAGGCGATGTCGCCGCGCTGGCGCCGGCCGCCGCCGCGTCCTACGTCAGCTACTACTGGGGCGGGGCGATGGTCGGGCGCTTTGTCGGATTCGCAGTGATGCGCCGCGTCAGTCCGGGCAAGGCGCTGGCTTTCAACGGTGCCTGCTCGGTGTTGCTGATCGTGTTCGCCATCGTCGGACGCGGCGATGTGGCGATGTGGGCCATCCTGGCGGTCGGCCTGTGCAACTCCATCATGTTCCCGACCATCTTCAGCATGGCCCTGTACCGGCTTGGAAACGCGACAGGGCAGGGCTCCGGTTTGCTGTGCATGGCCATCGTGGGTGGCGCTATCGTGCCGCTCGGTCAGGGGCTGCTGGCCGACCGCGTGGGCGTCCAGCTGTCGTTCCTGCTGCCGGCGGCTTGCTACTTATTCATTGTCTATTTCGGCCTGAAATACGCCGGCCTATACACGGAGGATTAGGCCGACCGGCGTGGGATTTATGCAACATCAATGCGGCATCGAAGGGCTTTGTCTGTGTTCCGCCATAACTGACAATGGCTGAACGGGGTCGATGGCAGTAAAGCGCTGTATGCGCGGTCAGAAAACAACTAAAACAATTGGAGACAAAATGAACAAGAATGCGAACAAAAACGTGTGGAGTTATTCCGGACCCTTATTGAAGCTGAACCTCGCCCTAAACCTGGCGCTGGGCATTGCCTATGCGCCGGCCGCCGCCGAGGAGGGGCAGGCGCAGGCCGACCAAGCCGCGCCCGTGGCCAAGGACCAGGTAATCCAGGAAGTGATCGTGACCAGCCAGCGGCGCGCGACCAAGGTGCAGGACATTCCGATCGCCACCACCGTGCTGACCGGCGACCAGCTGCGCTCCCAGGCCGTGACGCGGCTGGCCGACCTGCAAACGGCGTCGCCGGCGCTGACCATCATCGACTCCGGCCTGGTGTCGTCGGTGAACATTCGCGGCATCGGCCTGGCGAGCGGCTCGCCCAACGTCGCCAACGGCGTGGCCACCTATATCGACGGCCTGTTCCAGCCGCCGCTGGTCAGCGCGGCGAGCTACTACGACGTCGCCAATATCGAGATCCTGCGCGGCCCGCAGGGCACCCTGGTGGGCAATAGCTCGACGGGCGGCGCTGTGCTGATCACGACCCAGAATCCTAAATTGAGCGGCATGGAAGGCTACCTGGAAGCGGGTATCGGGAGCTACAAGGCGCGCAACCTGCAGGGCTCCTTCAATATCCCCGTTTCCGAGACGCTGGCGCTGCGCTTCGCCGGCAACCACCGCACGCGCGACAGCTACTATACCGATCGCGGCCCGTTCCACAACACGCCCGGTAAGCTCGATGAAAACGCCGCCCGCCTCGGCGCCCTGTGGAAGTCCGGCCCGTGGCAGGCGCTGCTCAAGGTCGACGACGTGCGGCGCCAGACCGGCGGCCTGGCCGGCAAACCGATCCCCGGCAGCGCCAACGATGTCGGCGTGACCGGCGGCATATACGACCTCAATTACAACAGCCCGACCAAGTTCGACGAGCATGGCCGCATGAATTCGCTGGAAGTGAAATACGACCTGGCCAATGGCGTCGTGCTGCGCTCGCTCAGCGGCTATCAGGACAAGAAGATCAGCGGCACCTACGACATGGACGCGACGACCGGCCGCAACAACTTCATGGGTCAGGACGTGCGCGAGCGGCAGGCGTCGCAGGAGATCAACATCATCTCGCCGACCAGCGGCCGCTTCAACTGGATACTGGGCGCCTACTACCAAGCCACCACCATCGACGTCGGCGTGCTGCAGACCAGCGACGGCCCGCAGGTCAATGTCGACGGTATCAACAAAAAGCGCGTCAACGGCGTCTTCGCGCAGACCGGTTACAAGCTGACCGACGACCTCGAACTGCAGGTCGGCCTGCGCCGCTCCGGCTTCAAGGCCGAGGCCAGCGGCGGCGTCTTCATCGGCCGCGGCCTGCCGATTTTCCCGGCTGGCGGCCTGCAGGTGGTTGACTTGGGCGCCGACTATGACGACAGCAAGCCGACCGGCAAGGTGGCGTTGAACTGGAAGGCCGACCGTGACAACCTGGTCTACGTCTTCGCCGCGCGCGGCTACAAGCCCGGCAACGCCAATTCGGCCACCACCAGCTTCAGGCCGGAGACGGTGATGAACTACGAGCTGGGTTGGAAGTCGACCATGGCCGGCGGTCGCATCCGCACCCAGTTCGACATCTTCTACAACAACTACAAGGACTTCCAGCTCGACGTGCTCGATACGTCGACGGGCCAGAACAACCCGGCCAACCTGCCGCGCTCCATCATCAAGGGCGCCGAGGGTCAGATCCAGGCCAGGCTGGGCGACTTCCGCGTCGACGCCGGCTTCGCCTATGTCGATTCGAAGATGGGCGCCATTAGCCTGGTCGACACGATTTCGCTGCCGAGCGGCCTGTTGGGGCCGCAGTGCGCGGCGGGCGTGCCATCCAACGCGCCCATCTGCTTCGACTACGCGCCGTTCAGCTACACCAGCCAGGGTGGCCCGAACCTGCTGTCGCCCAAGCTCACCTACAACTTCGGCGTCGAATACAAACTGGCCTTCGAGAACGGCATGACCTTGACGCCAAGGCTGAACCTGTCGCATATTGGTAGCAGTTATTTCTACGCGACTTACCGTCCCAATGCGTATCTGCCGGCGCGTAACACGGTGTCCGGCCAGATCACGCTGCGCCACGACGACTGGTCGGCGGAGTTGTATGGGACCAACCTCACCGACAAGCGCTACATCGCCGGTTCGAATCAAAACAATCTGATGTACGGCGCGCCGCGCGAATTCGGTATCCGTGTGACGAAGGAGTTCTGATGACCAAGCAATCCATTTTCCGTAGCCAGATTCGTGCCCGGGTCTCCCTCTACGGGCTGGCCGCCACGCTCGCGGCTCTGTGGTCAATGACCGCGCACGCGACCGCGGCGACCGGTGACCAAGCCTCGTGCGAGGCCTTCCAAACCAGGGCACTGAAGTTCAACGACCGCTCCGTGCGGCTGGTGTCGAGCCGCTTTGTCGCCGCCGGACCTCTGGTCTTTCCACCCAACCCCGGCGGACCGGGGCGCACGGTGCAACTGCCGTCCCACTGTGAGATCTTTGGCGTGATGCAGGAACGCACCGGCGCGAACGGGGAGAAGTTCGCGATCCGCTTCCACATGCGCCTGCCGGCCAACTGGAACGAGCGCTTCTTCTTCCAGGGCGGCGGCGGCAGCAACGGCGAGGTGGGCGACGCGGTCGGCCAAGTGGGGCCGGCCTTCGCACCGGCGCTGGCGCAGGGCTACGCGGTGCTGACCCAGGACTCGGGCCACGACAACGCCACAAATACCGACCCTGCCAGGAACGGGCCGCTGGCGTTCGGCTTCGATCCGACCTCCCGTTCCAACTACGGCGACCTATCGTTGAAGGCGGTATCGCAGACCGGCAAGGAGGTGCTCAAGCACTACTACGGCAAGAAGGCGCGCTATTCATTCTTCGTCGGCTGCTCCAAGGGGGGCCAGGAAGGAATGGTCTTCGCCCAGCGCTATCCAGAGGAGTTCGACGGCATCGTGGCCGCCGCGCCCGGCTTCTCGCTGCCGCGCGCGGCCCTGGCCGAGGCTTGGGACACGCAGGTATTCGGTTCGCTGGTCAAGGCGCCGAGCGCGGCAACGTTCGATGTCACGCAGCTGCACAAGGCTTACACCAACGGCGACCTCGAGCTGGTGCGCTCGGCCATCCTGCTCGCCTGCGACAAGGACGATGGCTTGGAAGACGGAATCGTCGGCGATTTCACCCGCTGCACCGATGCCAAGGTGCTGCCGCGACTGAGCGCCAAGTTATGCCCGCAGGGCCAGGACAAGGTCGAAGGGTGCCTGACTCAAGCCCAGGTCGACGCTCTGCAACGCTCGCGCCAGGGGCCGCGCGACAGCCAGGGCCGTGCCTTGTACAGCGACTGGGGCTGGGCGCCCGGTATCTCCGACGCCGGCTGGCGCATGTGGAAGATCGGCATGCCCACCTGGACGGCGCTGAACGTGTCGCTGGGCGCGCGCTCTCTGGCGTCGGTTTTCACCACGCCGCCGACGGTGGTCAAGGATGGCGACCAGGCCGCGGCCGACTACCAGAGCGCGTTCGACTTCGACCGCGACGCCGGCAAGATCTACGCCACCAACGCCGTGTTCAAGCGCTCGGCGTGGCGCGATGTCGGCGCCCGTTCGCCGGACCTGACGGCGTTCCAGCGTCGTGGCGGCCGCATGATAGTGCCGCACGGTGATTCGGATGCGGTGTTCTCGCTTAACGATACCCTGAACTGGTATCGCGAGGTCGACGGACAGGCCAAGGGCAAGGCGGCCAGCTTCGTGCGGGTGTTCCCGGTGCCGGGCATGTGCCACTGCACCGGCGGCCCGGCTACCGATAACTACGACGCCTTCGGCACGCTGGTGAAGTGGGTCGAAAGCGGCAACGCGCCGGAACAGATGATCGCCACCGCCGGTCCGGCCTCGCCGTGGCCGGGACGCGAGCGGCCGCTGTGCGCCTACCCTCAGGTGGCGCGCTACAACGGCAGCGGCGATCCTGAGAAGGCGGCCAGTTTCTCCTGCCGGATCTGATCCGGCGTTGACGAACTGGTGATCGGGGCCGCCGCCGTGAGGGCGCGCCCACTCCATACTGGAAGCTATTAATGAAGCCTATGACTTTATATCGCCTCGGCGCGTGCCGAGGAGCGTTCGCCCTGCTGGCCGCCACCACTGTCGCCGTTCCCGGCGCGCAAGCGCAATCGGCGCCCACGCCTGAGCCGCGCGGGCAGGACCCTCTCGTTGCCGGCTTCGCCAGCCCGCCGAATTCGGCGCGGCCGCGCGTTTGGTGGCATTGGCTGAACGGGAACATCACCAAGACCGGCATCCGGCAGGATCTGGAATGGATGTCGCGGATCGGCATCGGCGGCATGCAGAACTTCGACGCCGCGCTGAAGACGCCGCAGGTGGTCGAGCGGCGCCTGGCCTACATGACGCCGGAATGGAAGGACGCGTTCAAATACAGCGCCACGTTGGCGTCTTCGCTGGACCTGGAGATGGGAATCGCTGCCTCGCCGGGATGGAGCGAGACCGGCGGGCCGTGGGTCAAGCCGGCCGATGGCATGAAAAAGCTGGTCTGGAGCGAGACCTTCATCGTCGGCGGCAAACCCTTCAAGGGCAAGCTGGCGCGTCCGCCGTCGGCCACCGGGCCATACCAGGACATTCCCCGCGCACCGGCGTTCATGGAAACGTCGCAGCCGAAGAAGCTGCCGCAAATGTATGCCGATGTCGGCGTGTATGCGATCCCCGAATCTTCGGACTCCGGTAGGGCGCCACTGCCGCGCGTCGCCGCCGCCGGCAAAGCGCTCAACGCTAGGCTGCTGGCCGACCACGACGTTTCGAAGACGCTCGTGGTCAACGGCGGCACGCCGGAGCGGCCAACGGTCATCCGCTACGCCTACGACCGGCCGCAAACCATCCGCTCGGCGACGCTTTATTTCCCCGGCGTGTCGTCGATCTTTTTCGGCGCGCCGATCGATCCGGTGCTCGAGGCGAGCCAGGACGGGGAGCGTTGGGCGGCGGTCACCGACATCACGCTGGCCGGTGTGCCCACCACGGTCAGCTTCGCGCCGGTTACGGCCAGGCATTTTCGCATCGTCCTGCGGGTCAAGGCGGCCAGCGTTCCTGATATGTTCATGCCGGGGCCTGGTATCGCCGGCATCGGCTTCGGCGGACCACCGGCGCCGACGATCGCGATCGCCGAGGCGCGGCTGTCGTCGCAGCCCAGAATCAACCGCGCCGAGGCCAAGGCTGGGTTCTCGATCGCCGAGGACTACTACGCGCTGGACAAGTACACGCCCGACGAACCCGGCCGCGCGCCGGACGCCGTCGTCGATTTGACAGGCAAGCTGGCGGCCGACGGCACGCTGGACTGGACACCACCGGCCGGCAACTGGAAGATCATCCGCATCGGCTATTCGCTCACCGGGACCGAGAATCATCCCGCCACCGCCGAAGCGACCGGCCTGGAGGTCGATAAATACGACGCCCGCGCCGTGCGCGACTACATGACGACCTACCTCGAAATGTACCAAAAGGCGGTCGGTCCCGACCTGATGGGAAAGACCGGCCTGCGCGCCATCGTCACCGACAGCACCGAGGTCGGCGCCTCCAACTGGACGCCGCAACTGGTGGCGCAGTTCAAGCGCCTGCGCGGCTACGATCCCGGCCCGTGGATGCCGGCGCTGACCGGCGAGATCGTCGGATCGCGCAAACGCAGCGACGCCTTCCTCTATGACTTCCGCCGCACCCTGGCCGAGCTGACGGCGTCCGAACATTACGGTGTGGTGGCGGAGGTGGCCCGCGAGCGCGGCCTGACCGTGTACTCGGAGGCGCTGGAGGGCGGCCGCGTGAGCCTGGGCGACGACATGGCGATGCGCCGCCACGCGGACATCCCGATGGCGGCAATGTGGTCCTTCAAGAGCGACGCGGCGATGAGCAAGGTCAATCTGGCCGACATGCGCGGCGCGGCATCGGTGGCGCACGTGTATGGACAAAAACTGGTGGCGGCCGAGTCGCTGACGTCGGCCTTCACGCCGTGGGCCTACGGGCCGGGGGACCTGCGGCCGATGATCGATCTGGAATTCGTCTCCGGCATCAACCGTCCTGTGATCCACACCTCGGTGCACCAGCCCAGCGACGACAAGAAGCCGGGCCTGTCGCTGGAGATGTTCGGCCAGTACTTCAACCGCCACGACACCTGGGCGGAGATGGCCAAGCCATGGGTCGACTACCTCGCGCGCAGTAGTTTCCTGCTGCAACAGGGACGCTTCGTCGCCGACGTCGCCTACTTCTACGGCGAGGACGCGCCGCTGGTGGGCCTGTATCAAACCAGTCCGGTGGCCGACGCGCCGACCCGCTACGCCTACGATTTCGTCAATGCCGATATCGTCATGGACAAGCTGTCGGTGGACGGCCAGCGCCTGGTCGCCGACAGCGGCGCATCCTACCGGGTGCTGTACCTGGGCGGCTCCAGCCATACGATGACCTTGGCGATGCTTCAACGCCTGAAGGCTCTGGCAACGGCCGGCGCGACCATCGTCGGCCCGGCGCCGACCGGTGCGCCCGGCCTGTTGGACGACGCGCAAACCTTCGCCGCGCTGGTGGGCGAATTGTGGGCGCCGGGTGGCGACACGGCCGTCGGCAAGGGCAGGGTGATCGACAGCCGCGACATCGAGAAGGCGCTGGCTTTGCTGGGCGTCGCGCCGGATTTCAGCCACTCCCCAACCGCGTCGAACATTCTGTTCCTGCACCGTCAGCTGGACGACGGCGAGTTGTATTTCCTGACCAACCGTGGCGCGCCAGCGGACAAGGCCGAGTTGCGCTTCCGTGTCGCTGGCAAGACCCCGGCGATCTGGCGCGCCGACACCGGCCGCATCGAGCCGGTGTCGTTCCGGGTCGAGGGCGGGCAGACCGTCGTCTCTACCGACGTCGCCGCGCACGATGCTTTCTTCGTCGTGTTCCGCGATCCGTTGAGCGCCACGTCGACCGTGGTGCCGGCCAAAGCGTTCACGCAGGCGGCGGCGCTGGACCAGGGCTGGGACGTGTCCTTCGACGGCTTGGCGGCGCCCGCGCCGCTGCGCCTTGAGCGCCTGCGTTCTCTGAGCGGTGACGCCGATCCGAAGGTCAAGTACTTTTCGGGCACAACGAGCTACCGCACCGGTTTCACCCTGGCGCAAGCGGACGGCAAGACGCCGATGGTACTGGACCTGGGCGCCCTGGCCGACGTCGCCCACGTCTTCGTCAACGGCAAGGACGCCGGCTACGCCTGGCGCGCGCCGTACACTTTGGATGTGACGTCGCTGGTGGCGCCCGGCCGCAACACTATCGAGATCAAGGTCGCCAACCTGTGGGTCAACCGGCTGATCGGTGACGCCCAGCCGGGCGCCGCCAAGGTGGCTTTCACCACGTTGCCGACCTACCTCGCCAACGCCGCCCTGCGTCCCGCCGGTTTGCTGGGACCTGTGACCATCAGCATTGAGGGCAAATAAATGACGACGATACGATGCCTGCGGGTCGTCGCCGCCGCCGTGTCCCTGGCCTTGTCGCACGCAGCGCCGGCGGCGCCGGCGCTGCCGGACACGATCCTGTTCGGCGTGGCTTACTACGACGAATACACGCCGGCCGACCGCATCGGCGAGGACGCGCGCCTGATGAAAGAGGCCGGTATCACCGTCGTGCGCATCGCCGAATCGACCTGGGCCACGCTGGAACGCAGCGAGGGGGTGTTCGACTTCACCCACGTCGACCGCATGCTGGCCGCCTTTCACGAGGTGGGCATCAAGGTCATCGTCGGCACGCCGACCTACGCGATTCCGACCTGGCTGGCGCGCAGCCATCCCGACATCCTGGTGGTCACGCCGAAGGGCCGCGCCGAGTACGGTCCCCGGCAGAACATGGACATCACCAACCCCGACTTCCGGCGCGCGGCCGAACGCGTGATCGTCAGGTTGATCGACCACGTCAAGGACCATCCCGCCGTCATCGGCTACCAGGTCGACAACGAGGCCAAGGCCTATCTCACCAGCGGCCCGAACGTGCAGGCCGCCTTCGTCGAGGCGATGCGCAAGAAATTTCCCGACCTGGAACAGCTCAACAAGGCCTTCGGCCTAGATTATTGGAGCAACCGCATCAACAGCTGGGAGGATTTCCCGTCCGTGAACGGTTCCATCAACGGCAGCCTGTCCAACGCCTTCGCCGACTTCCAGCGTGGCCTGGTGACCGAATACCTGGCCTGGCAGGCCGGGTTGGTGCGCGCCCGCGCCCGCGCCGACCAGTTCATCACCCACAACTTCGACTTCAGCTGGAAGGACGGCACGCACGGCCTGCAGCCGGAGGTCGACCACTGGCAGGCGGCTAAGCCGCTCGACATCGCTGGCGTCGACATCTACCACCCCGGCCAGGACAAGCTGACCGGGGCCGAGATCGCCTTCGGCGGCGATGTGACGCGCTCGCTGCGCGACGGCCAAAACTACCTGTTGCTGGAGACTCAGGCTCAGGGCATACCGCAGTGGACGCCGTATCCCGGCCAGCTGCGCCTGCAGGCCTTCAGCCATCTTGCGAGCGGCGCCAACATGGTCGCGTACTGGCACTGGGCGAGCACTGCCAACTCGTTCGAGACCTACTTTCGCGGCCTGCTATCGCAGGACTACCAGCCCAACGAGGTCTACGCGGAGGCCAAAACCATCGGCGCCGACCTGCAAAGGCTGGGGCCGAAGCTGGTCAACCTGCGCAAGAAGAACCAGGTTGCCTTCTATGTCAGCAATACCGCGCAAGCGGGCTTCGACGCCTTCAAGGTGCGCGCCGACGACAAGATGTTGAGCTATAACGAGGCGATGCGCCCCTACTACGATGCGCTGTACCGCATCAACGCCGAGGTCGACATCCTGTCGCCGTCGACCGGCGCGCGGCTGTCGGACTATAAGCTGATCGTGGTGCCGTCGCTGTACGCGGCCAGCGACGCCGAGATCGCGAAACTGAACGAATACGCCAAGGCCGGCGGCCATGTGCTCTACACCTTCCGCAGCGGCTATGCCGACGAGAACACCAAGGTGCGCTACGCGGTGCAGCCGGGCGCCATCGGCGAGGCGGCGGGTGTGCGCTACAGCCAGTACACGATCCCGGTCGATGTCACGCTGGACGGCGACCCGTTCAAGGTCGGCAAGGCCGCCAACAAGCCGCAATGGTGGATGGAATTCCTGACGCCGACTACCGCCAAGGTGCTCGCGCGCTATCGGCATTCTTCATGGCCGGGCTACGCCGCCGTCACGCGCAACAGTTACGGCAGCGGCGAAGTGACCTACGTCGGCTTCATGCCGACCGACGCCGTGATCGAGAAGATCGTCACCGGCGCGGTGGCGCGCGCCGGCGTGGCTTTGCCGAAGGCGCGCTTTCCGCTGATCGTGCGCGGTGGTACGTTGCGCACCGGCCGCCAGGTCCGCTACGTGCTGAACTATTCCGCCAAGCCGCAGCGGATGCTGTACGGCGACGCCCACGGCACCGAGCTGTTGTCCGGCCGGCCCGTGCGGCGCGGCCAAGCGCTCGATCTGAAGCCGTGGGGCGTCGCGATCGTCGAGGAACTGCCCCGTGAAAAATAACCCCAACCACCACCAACCGCAAGGAAAGCACATGATCAAGAAAATCTCGATGGCGGGTATCGCCACGCTAGCGTTGCTGGGCGCGCCGGCCGCGTCCTGGGCGTATGGACCCAGCCAGCATGAGCAGGCCAACCGCCATGGGCCCCGTGGACACACACCGCAGGAGGAGGCCAACCGCCATACGGTGCTGGCGTTCTACGAAGCGGGCCTGAACCAGAAGGACGCCGAAGCCGCGCTCCAGTACGTCGGCGATCGCTACATCCAGCACAATCCCTTCGCCGCGGACGGCCGCGAGGGCTTCCGGCAGTTCATCGAGTTCCTGCGCGCTAACGCGCCCAATTCGCGCAGCGAGATCAAGCGGTCTTTGGTTGACGGCGATTTCGTGACGCTGCATGTGTATGCGCCGGGGCCTCCGGGCACCAGGGGCAACGCGATCGTAGATATCTTCCGGCTCGAACGCGGCAAGATCGTCGAGCATTGGGACGTCTCGCAGCCGATCCCGGAGACGTCGGCCAATTCGAACACCATGTTTTAACGGTTCTGTTCTCTATCACGGCGGTGTGGCCACGCATGTTCAGTGCGTGGAGCGTTTCGCCGGCGCAGAATCTCGATGCCGTGAGCGCTTGGCTTTGCGGTGCTGGCGCGGTAGCATACGCAGGGACCCAGCCGAGGTCACATGATTGGCGCGGCTGGGGCGGGCAGGTCGATCACGTCTGTATTCGGCATTACTGTCAACCCTTTTGTCGGGTAGGCGAGAAGCATAATCCCGCGAACGCGGATGAGCTATGTAGCCTCACTTGCACAGTTCCACAGCATCATGGCGTGGGCGGCCGGCACGACGATGCGAGTGAAGGGCACCATTGCCACCGCCTGCGGCTGTCCATTCGACAGCGAGCAGCCGCTTGAGCCGTTTTGTGGCCGCCGACGAGTACCTTGCGTTGGGTATACACAGTCTGACGCTCGCCGATGCCACCGGTACGGTCCATCCGCTCCAAGTCGCGGACTTTTTCCGCGCTGTGGGAAAACGCCTCCCCAATGTTCCGTTGACTGTACATTTCCGTCGCACACGCGGCATGGGGTTCGCAAACGTGATCGCGGCAGGCGACGCTGGTATTTTCAGATTAATACCTCACTCGGCGGTATTAGTGATTGTTAGCTTGCTCTTGGCGCGACTGGCAACATTTACGCGGAGGACACCGCACACATGCTTGAGGCCTGCGGCATTAATACCGGCATTGATCTCGACGCGGCGCTCGTACTCGCCGCTGGCCTGCCGGATCTGCTTGGCCATACTGCGCCGGGCCATTTGTTGCAGGCCGGTAAGCGCGCTCAATTGCGCTCCCGCAATATGGCTGCCTAAATTCTCAAAAAGTAGGGCTGGTCTCTGCAGCTATTCGGCGCACGCACAGCTCCTGCTCGCTTAAGAAATTATTTTCATCTATCGTCAGCCGGAGCGTTACTCCACCATCCAATGTTGGTTGAAGACTCCCATGTTCGTTTGCTCGCAGAATTGACCCACTCCGTTTGACCCGCCTTCCACTGCCTGGCAAACGCTGCAACGCGGTCGTATGACCCTTCATAGCCTAGCTCTTTTAGGTCCTCGTGGATCTGCTTCAAATTGCGTCGCTGCTTACGCGGCTTCGTCGTCTCGGCCTTGAGCCACCCCGATAACTGCACCGAGTATTTGTCTAGTCCGCTGGTAGATCGCCGCTCCGCATAGGAGGGCTCAGTAGTTTCCGACCGTAGATAGCGTCGAACGGTATTGCGAGAGATATCCAATCGCCTGGCGATTTCTCGAATTGGGATCTGGTCACGAAGGTGCCAGCGTCGAATGATGCCGAGTAGAGCCACGTTGATCACTCCGATCTCCTGCCGATAAGACAGGTGGAATTGTGCTACTAACGTGGGTCAGATTCCGTTGCAAATTCGTGGGGAAAGTGGGTCAATTTTCAGTGCAACTTAACACCCCGAAAGACATCTCGCACGAGCTGCGCATGGTTTCCAAGGGCGACAGCCGGTGGAAATGGCAGTTCGGCGGCTATTATTTCCAGGAGAAGAACGACCTCCTGGTTTACTACCAACGCTACAACGTCATCAATTCGCCGTTGAACTTGTTTACCTTCAACTACAACGTGCTGGCCCGCTCGAAAGCGCTGTTCGGTCAAACCTCCTATGAGTTGTATGATGGCGTGACCGTCGATCTGGGCCTGCGCCGCTCGCTGGACAAGAAAGTCCGCGGCGGCTACCAGAATACCGGCTCCGGTGATATCCCCCAGGCTGGTGAAACCGGCAATTCCAAAAACACCTATCACCTCGGTCTGAACTGGCAGGCCACGCCGACCAATCTGCTGTATGCCAAGCTCAGCACCGGCTACAAGCCTGGCGGCTTCACTACCGTCATCAGCAGCCTGGCCAGCGGCTCGACCGTGGTGCAGCAAACCTATACCCCGGAAACCATCACCGCGTTCGAGGTGGGCTCGAAGAACCAGTTCTGGCAACGACGCTTGCAGTTGAACGCCAGCGCCTACAAATACAACTACAAGGATCAACAGGTTTCCGTCAATAACGGTGGTACTTCCTACACCATCAACGCCGGCAAGTCCGACATCCATGGCGGCGAGCTTGAACTGCAAGTGCGCCCGACGGCGGATGATCGCATCGATGCGTCGGTCGCGTATCTGAAGGGCCGCTTCAAGGAACTGTGCGTGGCCAAAACCACCGCCGGCGTCTGCACGCGCAACCTGGCCGGCAACACCCCGATCCAGGCGCCGAAATGGCAAATCGGTTTGGGTTACGAACATAGCTTCGAAGTCCTGCGCGGCACGCTGACGCCACGCATACAAACCCACTTTGAATCCGAGTCCTACCTGGGTATCGAAAACTACGAGCGTCAGCGCCAGCGTAGTTACAACCGCAGCGATGCCATGCTCACCTACGCCGACAACGGCGGCAAATGGAGTGTGCAAGCCTATGTCCGCAATATTGAAGACACCAAAGTGATCACGGTGGCCAACGCCAACTTCGGTGCCTACAACTATGCGTTTTCCGCGCCGCGTACTTTCGGCACCAAGCTCTCCGTCAACTGGTAAGCGGGTTCGCCCTCCGATCGACAACGCGACAGAACCGCCGCGCAAGCTTAAACTGGGCAGCCATCTGGAATAAACCAACACGGAGTTCAATTGAAGACATTGACCGCGCTGCTGTTGTTCGGCCTGGGCCTGTCCGGCGCCATGGCCGGCGCCGATCCCCGCCAGCCCGATGGCGCCGCCGAGCGCCAGCGGGTACTGGTGCTGACCGACATCGGCAACGAGCCGGACGACCAGATGTCGCTGGTACGCCTGCTGGTGTATGCCAACGCGCTCGACATCGAAGGGCTGGTGGCGACCACCTCGACCTGGCAAAAGGAGCGCACCCGCGCCGACACCATCGCCGAACTGGTCGACGCCTATGCCGAGGTTCGTCCCAACCTGCTGTTGCACGCGGCCGGTTGGCCCGAGGCCGCCGCGCTGAAGGCGGTGATTGCCGCCGGTCCGCCCGGCTACGGTATGGCGGCGGTGCGGGCGCAGCGGCCCTCGGCCGGCGCGCTGCGGCTGATCGAGGCGGCCGACCGCGCCGACGGCCGGCCGCTGTGGATCAGCGTCTGGGGCGGCGCCAACACGCTGGCCGAGGCGCTGGCCCATGTGCGCGCCAGCCGCCCGGCCGACGCGCTGGCGGCTTTCGTCGACAAGCTGCGCGTGTATTCGATCTCCGATCAGGACGACGCCGGCCCGTGGATACGGCGCGAGTTCCCGGCGCTGTGCTACATCGTCCAGCCGTCGACGCCGGACGGCGCGGAGTATGGCCGCGCCGCCTGGACCGGCATCAGCGGCGACCGCTACTACCGCAACGGCGAGGGCGCCGACTTCACCACCGTCACCAACGAGTGGCTGGACGCGAACATACGCGCCAAGGGCGCGCTGGGGCGGCACTATCCGCGCTACCTGTACATCATGGAGGGCGACACGCCGGCCTTCCTGAACCTGCTGCCGAACGGGCTGGAAAGCTATCGCCTTCCGTCGTGGGGCGGCTGGGGCGGGCGCTATGTGTACCGCCAGCCGTATGGCGAAACCAGGCCGGTGTGGACCCAGGGCGGCGATTTGTTCGGCCGGGTTAACTCGGGCGACACCGTCACCGGCATCGACGGCTTGCAGCACACCTCCGACCAGGCGACCATCTGGCGCTGGCGCGGCGCGTTCCAGAATGACTTCGCGGCACGCATGGACTGGACCCACAAACCCTACCGGCAGGCCAACCACCCGCCGGTGGCGCGGTTGGCGCGGTGGGAGGGGGCGAGCAGTGTGGACGGGCGCGGCGTGGTCGAGCTGGAGTTGGCGGCCGACGCCAGCGTGGCGCTCGATGCCGGCGACAGTTCGGACCCGGACGGCGATCGTCTCGACTACAACTGGTTCCTGTACGGCGAGGCGGGTGGTCCTCCGGCCGGCTCGGCCCGCAGCGCCGGCCGCGTCGGCATGGCCGATGTGCGGGTGATCGCGGACGGCGCGCGGGCCACGTTGAGGGCTGTCGCCACCTGCCGTCCGAGCTGGTTGGACGTCGCGCCTTGCCCCGCGACCGGTATCGCTCATGTGATACTGGCGGTTACCGACAACGGCCAACCGGCCTTGACCAGCTATCGGCGCGTGGTGGTGCGCGTCGCGGGGGCGGTGAGGGCGGTGGCGCCCGCCGCCCAATAGGCGGGTGGGCGGGCCGCCGGCGCGCCCTTTTTTGCCCGGACAATCCGCAGTAGCGGCTATCCGTCGAACTAGGTGGGACTAGTTGCTGAACAGCTTGAGGAGGGAAGGCAGCAACTGCGAAATGAAGATCGCCCCGACCACCCACAGGATGATCGAGGTCTTCGCTTCCGCAATATCCGTCTTTATGGCGGCCATCGTCTCGACAATCTCAGCCTTAATGACGGCCCTTAATTCTGCAAGGTCAGCCCTGATGGCGGCCCCTAATTCTGCGAGGTCGGCCTTGGTGGCGTACCTTAACTCTGCAATATCAGCCCTAAAGGCGGCTCTTGATTCTGCAATAGCCGCCCTGATTGCACAGCCCGCAACTTCGCCGGCTTCAAATTCGTTTTTTCGTTCATCCGGCAAGGGCTGGCAACTCATTTTCTAACCTCCGGCTAGTCGTGTGTTTGATCCATCTGACCGTAAAAAATTCCTTCTAGCCGTAAATACAATGCAAACCCGACGACAGGTTAACTTCATTAATCAGTCCACCTTATAAGTCCATCCCGATTCACCCCACTTATCGAACGAATGCGATTGCCCTACAGTGTCACACCGAGTCACTGTCAGGAAACACCGCATGCCCACACCTTCCACCACGCCGCACAAAGCGGCGATCCTCGGCATCATCCTGGTCAGCTACGTGATGATCGTGCTCGACACGTCCGTCGTGCTGACCGGGCTGCCCAGCATCCACCGCGAGTTGGGATTCACCGATAACGGGCTGGCCTGGGTGCAAAGCGCCTATACGTTGACGTTCGGCGGCTTCCTGCTGCTGGCGGCGCGCGCGGGCGACCTGATCGGCCGGCGCCGCATGCTGGTGCTGGGACTTGGCTTGTTCACGCTGGCCTCGCTGGCGATCGGCCTGGCGCCGACGCCGGCCTGGCTGGTCGGCGCGCGCGCGGTGCAGGGCTTGGGCGCCGCGATCCTGGCGCCGTCCACGCTGGCGTTGCTGCAAACGACGTTTGCCGAAGGCGCCGAGCGCGTCCGCGCCGTGTCCTACTACAGCGCCGTGGCCGGCATCGCCGCCAGCGTCGGCCTGGTGCTCGGCGGCGTGCTGGCCGAGTGGCTGTCCTGGCGCGTGGGCTTCTTCATCAACCTGCCGATCGGCGCCGCGATGGTCTGGGCGGCCTTGCGCTATATTCGGGAAACCCCGCGCGGCAGCGGCAAGTTCGACGTGATCGGCGCGCTCGCCTCCACGGCCGGCATGACCGCCCTCGTATTCGGCTTGATTCGTTCGGCCAGCGCCGGCTGGCTCGACACGGTCACCCAGGCGGCGGTCGCCTCGGGCCTGCTGTTGCTGGCGCTCTTCATCGTCAACGAGCGTTCCGCGCCGCAGCCCATCATGCCGCTGCGCCTGTTTGCCGATCCAGCGCGCGCGGCAGCCTACGGTGCCCGCATGCTCTTTCTGGGCGCCATGATCGGCTTCTTCTTTTTCACCACCCAGTATCTGCAAGTGGTGATGCGGTATCCGCCGGCCACCACCGGCCTGGCGTTCTTGCCGATGACTACCGTTAATTTTGCCGTGGCGTTGCTGGTGCCGCGCCTGACGTCCCGGTTCGGTAATGGCCGGTTGCTGGCGGCCGGACTGGCCGTCTGCCTGGTGGGCATGGCGTGGTTGAGCCAGGTCTCGGCGGCCGACGCCTACCTGCTCGGCGTGGCGCTGCCGATGGTTTTGATCGGCGCCGGCCAGGGCATGACGCTCAGTCCTTTGACGGCGGCCGGCATCGTCGGCGTAGCGCCGAGGGACGCCGGGGCGGCATCGGGCATAGTCAACGTGGCCCACCAGCTCGGCAATTCGCTGGGGCTGGCGGCGCTCGTCGCGGTGGCGGCCTATGGCGCCGACGCCGCCACCGGGGCGGCCTTGCTGATGCACCGCGTCAACACCGCACTGGCGTGTTCCGCCGGTTTTCTGGTGCTGGCGCTGCTGCTGGTGGCGTGCTTTATTCTCCGCCCAAAACGATGAGAAGCGCCGGCTCTCGCCGCTATTCATCAGCCTGGCTAATAAGACCATGCGCATTTCAACCGTAGCCGCACGTTAGCGCAGCGGCTACATTGTAAGCTCTACAAAACGAGGACACACGATGGACTTCAGCGATCTTAAACTTACCCGCCGCGACGTACTGAAGGCGGGCGCCGCTTCGGCCACGGCCGTCGCCGTGCCTTCGTTTTCCGGCGCCCAAACCACTGCGGTGGGCGCCTCCCCGCCGGTGCTGGCCAACGTGGCGTTCTCCGTCAACGGCCAGACGCACTGGCTGGAGCTCGACACCCGCACCACCTTGCTCGACGTGCTGCGCGAGCACCTGCACCTGACCGGCACCAAGAAGGGCTGCGACCATGGGCAGTGCGGCGCCTGCACCATCGTGCTCGATGGCAGGAGGGTCAACGCCTGCCTGACGCTGGCGGTCATGCATGAAGGCGCGGCCATCACCACCATCGAAGGCTTGGGAACGCCCGAGCGCCTGCATCCGATGCAGGCCGCGTTCATCAAACACGACGGCTACCAGTGCGGCTACTGCACACCGGGGCAGATCTGTTCCGCCGTCGCGGTGCTCGACGAAATCAAGCGCGGCATTCCCAGCCACGCGAGCGCCAGCCTCACCGAACGCCCGCTAATGAGCGCTGAGGAGATCCGCGAACGCATGAGCGGCAACATCTGCCGCTGCGGCGCGTACGCCAACATCCTCGATGCGATCGAGGAAGTCGCGCGGGGGGCCGCATGAAGGCCTTCACCTACCAGCGCGCCGCCAACCCGGCCGACGCCGCCGCGGCGGCGGCGCGCACGCCCGGCGCCAGATTCATCGCCGGTGGCACCAATCTGCTCGATCTGATGAAACTGGGCATCGAATCGCCGGCCCACCTGATCGACGTGAATGGCCTGGGCCTGGACCGCGTCGAACCCACGGCCGACGGCGGCCTGCGCATCGGTGCACTGGTGCGCAACGCGGACCTGGCAGCCGATGAGCGGGTGCGGCGCGATTACGCCGTGCTGTCGCGCGCCTTGCTCTCCGGCGCCTCGGGGCAGTTGCGCAACAAGGCCACCACCGCCGGCAATCTGCTGCAGCGCACGCGCTGCGCCTATTTCTATGACACCAACCAGCCGTGCAACAAACGGGTGCCCGGCAGTGGCTGCTCGGCCATCGGCGGCGTCAATCGCCAGCACGCGGTCATCGGCGCCAGCGCCGCCTGCATCGCCACCTATCCCGGCGACATGGCGGTGGCCATGCGCCTGCTGGACGCCACGGTCGAGACCGTGCGTCCCGGCGGCGCCACCCGCGCGATTCCGATCGCGGACCTGCATCGCCTGCCGGGGGAGACCCCGCATGTCGACACGGTGCTCGAACCGGGTGAATTGATCACGTCGGTCGTGCTGCCCACACCGCTCGGCGGGGTCCACGTCTACCGCAAGGTGCGCGACCGCGCCTCGTACGCGTTCGCGCTGGTCTCGGTGGCGGCGGTGATCCAGCCGGACGGCGGCGGGCGCGTCGCCATCGGCGGCGTGGCCCCCAAGCCGTGGCGGATCGAATCCGCCGAGGCCCGCCTGCCGCAGGGCGCCAAGGCGGTCGCCGACGCCTTGCTGGCCGGCGCCAGGCCCACCGAAGAGAACGCGTTCAAGATCGTCCTGGTCGAGCGCACCCTGAACGCCGTGCTGGCCGCGGCCAAGCGAGGATAAGCGATGAAATTTACGACACCGGCAACCACCAACCCGATCGACAGCCTGAAAGTGGTGGGCAAACCGACCGCGCGCATCGACGGCCCGCTTAAAACAACCGGTAGCGCGCCCTACGCCTACGAACACCGCGCGCCGTCCGCCGGCGCCGTCCACGGTTATGTGGTGGGCGCCGGCATCGCCAAGGGCCGCATCGTCTCGCTCGACCTGACGGCGGCCCGCGCGGCGCCGGGCGTGCTGACCGTCATCACGGCGCAGGATGCCGGCCCGCTCGACGTCGGCGGTTTCTATGTGGCGCGCGCGCTCGCCGGCCCCGAGGTGCAGCATTATCATCAAGCGGTGGCCCTGGTGGTGGCCGAGACGTTCGAGCAGGCGCGGGCCGCCGCGCAGCTGGTGCGGCCGCGCTACGCGGCGGCGCCGGGCGCCTTCGATCTTGAAGCGCAACGGGCAAAGTTGCCAGCGTCCGCGCCGACACCGCCGGGGAGGGCGTCGTCCATCGGCGACTTCGAGGGCGCGTTCGCGCAAGCGGAAGTGACGGTGGACCAGATGTACACCACGCCGTACCATTCGCACGCGATGCTGGAGCCGCACGCCACCATCGCCGCGTGGGACGGCGACAAGCTGACCTTGTGGACCGCGATTCAGCTGGTGGGTTGGGGCGTGCGCGACATCGCCAAGATCCTCGGCATGCCGAAGGAAAAGGTGCGCATCGTGGCGCCCTACATCGGCGGCGGTTTCGGTGGCAAGGGCTCGATCCTGTGCGACGCGGTGCTCGCCGCGCTGGCGGCGCGGCGCACCGGCCGGCCGGTCAAGGTGGCGCTGCCACGCCCGCTCATGTTCAACAACACCACGCACCGCTCGGCGACCATCCAGCGCATCCGCCTGGGCGCGGGCAAAGACGGACGCCTGACCGCGATCGGCCATGAAAGCTGGTCCGGCAACCTGGGCGACCGGCCGGAGGCGGCCACCGCGCCCACGCGCCTGCTGTACGCGGGCGCGAATCGCATGACGCGGCTGCGGGTGGCGCACCTGGATCTGCCGGAGGCCAGCGCGATGCGGGCGCCGGGCGAAATGCCGGGCATGATGACCCTGGAAATCGCGATGGACGAGCTGGCGGAAAAGCTGGGCATGGACCCGGTGGCGCTGCGCGTGCTCAACGACACCCAGGTCGATCCGGAGTCGCCGGACAAACCGTACTCGCAGCGTCAACTGGTGGCGTGCCTGCGGCGCGGCGCCGAGCAGTTCGGCTGGAGCCGGCGCAGTGCGCGGCCGGCCGCGCGCCGCGAGGGACGCTGGCTGATCGGCATGGGCATGGCCTCGGCCATCCGTGGCGCGCCGGTGGTCAAATCGGCCGCGCGCGTGCGGCTGGCGCGCGACGGCCGGCTGACGGTGGAAACCGACATGACCGACATCGGCACCGGCACCTACACCATCCTGGCGCAGACGGCGGCCGAAATGCTGGGCGTGGGCCTCGACCGCGTCGAGGTGCGGCTGGGTGATTCGCTCTTTCCGCAAGGCGCGGGGTCGGGCGGCCAGTTCGGCGCGGCCTCGTCGACGGCCGGCGTCTACGCGGCCTGCGTGAAGCTGCGCGAACTGGTGGCCGCCCGCCTGGGGCTGAGCGGCACCGACATCGAGTTCGTCAACGGCCGGGTACGGGCGGGCGGCAACAGCCGGCCGTTGCTCGACGCCGTGGCCGCAGGCGAGCTGGCCGGCGAGGACGCCATGGAGTACGGCGACCTGTCCAAGCGCTACGCGCAGCAGACGTTCGCGGCGCACTTCGTCGAGGTGGCGGTCGACGGCGACACCGGCGAGATCCGCGTCCGCCGCATGTTGGCGGTGTGCGCGGCCGGGCGCATCATCAACCCGCTGGCCGCTCGCAGCCAGATCATCGGTGCCATGACGATGGGCGCCGGCGCGGCGCTGATGGAGGATCTGGTGGTCGACAAGCGTGCCGGCTACTTCGTCAACCACGACCTGGCCGGCTACGAGGTGCCGGTCCACGCCGACATCCCGCGCCAAGAGGTGGTGTTCCTCGACGAGGTGGATGCGACCGCCGGGCCGCTCAAGGCCAAGGGCGTGGGCGAGCTGGGGATCACCGGCGTGCCGGCCGCGATCGCCAACGCGGTCTACAACGCCACCGGCATCCGGGTGCGGCACTACCCGATCACGCTCGACAAATTGCTGGCGCACCTGCCGGCGATGGACGGCGCCGGCGCGGCCGACGGTCAGCCGGGATAGCGCAGCGCGTCGACCAGCAGCGTAAAGGCGGAGGAGGGGTGGCGCCGGCTCGGGTAGTACAGCCGGTAGCCGGACGACATCGAACACCAGTCGTCGAGCACCGCCACCAGGCGGCCCTGGTCGATGTGCTCCCGGACCTGGTCCTCCGGCAGAAAAGCCAGTCCCAGTCCGTCGAGCGCGGACTGCAAGCGCAGGGCCAGGTTGTTGAAGGTTAGTTGGCCGTCGACCCTGACCTTGACGTCCTTGCCGTCCCGGCAGAAATCCCAGATGTAAAAGCCGCCGTGCGTCGGCATGCGCATGTTGATGCAATTGTGGTGCGTCAGGTCTTGCGGCGTCACCGGCGGCCGATGGCGTTCGAAGTAGGCCGGCGCGCCGACCACCAGCCACCGCAGGTCGCCGCTGATGCGCACCGCGATCATGTCCTTGGCGACCTGATCGCCAAGGCGCACGCCGGCGTCGTAGCGGTCCGCGACGATATCGGTCATGCGGTTTTCGGCGATCAGTTCGACATGGATATCGGGGTAGAGCGGCAGCAGCCGTGCCAGCGCCGGCTGCAGCACCGTCAGCGCCGGGTGCTCGCCGGCGCTGATGCGGATGGTGCCGGAGGGCTTCAGGCGGCGTTCGCGCAGCATCGCCAGCTCGGCTTCGATCTCGTCGAAGCGGGGCGCCACCGTGCGCAGCATATGCTCGCCCGCCTCGGTGGGCGAGACGCTGCGCGTGGTGCGCACCAGCAGGCGCAAGTCGAGCCGTTCTTCCAGCGTGCGGATGGTCTGGCTGAGCGCCGATTGCGAGACCCCCAGTTTCGCCGCCGCCTTGGTGAAGCTGCCTTCCTTCGCCACCGCGATGAACGCCAGGATCTCGTTGTAATTGGAGAATTGCATTAATCAGTTCCGCTAATAAGTTTATCCCGACTTTAGCACCTATTCGCACAATTGCGCAGCCGGTACATTAGCAGGGAATTACAAGTTTTAAGCAACGGCGAAAGGGCTGGTCATGAAAATTATTACGGGGTTGCTGCTGGCTGGCGCGTTGTCCGGCGCCGGCGCCGGCGCGGAGGAGGGCGGCGGGGCGCAGACCATCGTCAGGGCGGGAACGGTGGCGTCCACGCCCGGCCCGCCGGAGTATTTCACCGGCCAGGTCCGGGTCGACAGGCTGTCGCCGGCAACGGCCGACATCAACGCTTCCACCGCCTATGTGACGTTTGAACCGGGCGCGCGCTCGGCATGGCACACGCATCCGAAGGGGCAATATCTGATTGTCACGGCGGGAGCCGGCCTGACGGGGCAGTGGGGCAAGCCGGTCCAGCGGATACGGCCCGGCGACGTCGTGTGGTGCCCTCCCGGCGTCAAGCACTGGCACGGCGCCGCCCCGGACGCCGCGCTGACCCACATCGCGCTGACCGGCGCCGACAACGGCAAGAGCGTGGAATGGATGGAGAAAGTCAGCGATGAGCAGTATCAAGCCCGTTAAAGCGCCGCGCGCCGGCCGCCTTAAGGTCGCCGCAGCCTTGGCCGTGGGCCTGGCGCTGGCATATGCGCCGAGCGGCGCCGAACCAATCAAGGAGAAACCTTCCATGCAAAACGAACAGACACTATCCGCCAGCCGGCAGGCGATCGGGCCGATCGCGGCGTTCGCGGCGGCCGGCGACATCGGCAGGCTAAAGGGCGCCCTCGAGCACGGCCTGGACGCGGGCTTGACCGTCAGCGAATGCAAGGAGATCCTGGTCCAGCTGTATGCCTATGCCGGCTTTCCGCGCAGCCTGAATGCGTTGACCGGGCTGATGCAGGTGCTGGAAGAGCGCAAGCGGCGCGGCATCGTTGACGCGCCGGGCAGCGATCCCGCTCCGGCCCTGACCGGCGAGGCGCTGCTGGCTTCCGGCACGGCGAACCAGACCAAGTTGGTCGGCGCTCCGGTCAAGGGGCCGGTATTTGAATTCGCGCCGGCCATCGACCAGTTCCTCAAGACCCACCTGTTCGGCGACATCTTCAACCGTGACAACCTGGACTGGCACAGTCGCGAACTGGCGACCGTCGCCGCGCTGGCGTCGCTCAGCGGACTGGAGGCGCAGTTGCAATCGCACGTGAGGGTGAGCATGAACGTCGGCATCAGCGAGGCGCAACTGCGGCAATTCATTCAGGTGCTGGCGACGCGCGTCGATACCGCGACGGCTCAACGCGCCCAGGCCGCGCTGGACGAGCAACTGGCCAGCCGCTGAGGTAAGCAAATACGAGTGGGCGAGCTTCCTAGCGCCTCGCTCAACGCGCCGGTGGCGGCACGCTGACGCCGGCGTCGGTCTGCACCACCGGCTTCATGGTGCCGTCGGCGTTGTATTGCAAATGTTCGACGGTGACCGCGCGGCGTCCGATCGCGCCGTTCATGTCGCCGATCGCCAGCGTGGCATTGTGCAGGAACAGATACCAGTTGTCCTTGAACTGGACGATGCCCGGATGGATCGTGAAGCTGTACTTGCCGGAGCCGGTCAGCAGGCCGCGATAGGTCCACGGGCCGGTGATCGAAGGCGCCGTCGAATACGACACATGCTCGTCGCGCTGCGTGGCGCGGTCGAGCGAGGCGTAGGTCAGGTAATACAGGTCGCCGCGCTTGTGCAGCCACGGGCCTTCTTCGAAGTGCGGCGGCGTGATCTCCTGGATCGGGCCGTCGAGCTCCACCATGTTGGGTTTCAGCTTGGCGATGTAGCACTGGCGGTTGCCCCACGCCAGCCAAGTGGTGCCGTCGTCGTTGGTGAACACGGTGGGATCGATGTCCTCCCAGCTGTGCGTGCCCTTGGGCGTCATCTTGTTGGTGACCAGGGCCGACCCGCGCGCGTCGACGAAGGGGCCGGTCGGCTTGTCCGATACCGCCACCGCGATCGCCTTGCCCGGATTGGTGGCGTCATGCTCGACGGCGGCGTAGAAATAGAACTTGCCGTTCTTCTCGATGGTTTGCGACGCCCAGGCGTCGGCCTTGGCCCATTTGAAATCCTTCACGTTCATGATGGGCGCGTGGCTGGTCCAGGTGCGCATGTCCTTGGTCGAGTAGACCAGCCACTCGCGCATGTTGAACATTTCGTCGCGCTGCGCCTCGTCATGCCCGACGTACAGATACAACGTATCGCCGACCACCAGCGGGGCGGGATCGGCGGTGAATTTGTCGCGGATGATGGGATTCGAGCCGGCGGCGCCGGGCGCGGCTTGCGCCGACGCCGCCAACGCCATGGACAGGGCGCACAGCGCCATCCAACCCCGACTTTTTCGCGGGCGCACTTTACCTTTGTCTTGCATCGTCGTCTCCACTATTTTGTTTTGGCGCAACTGCGGTAATCATTCCCTAACAAAAAATGATATGCGCTAACATTGGCGTGCTTTTATGGTAACTTGTGGTGGCACAGGATGTCCAACAATATTTCCCGGTGGCGGATCGCGCTGTCCGGGACCCATATGGAGCGGCAAATGATCTTGGTAAAACAACTGAAAATCCGATTCGCGTTGACGATACTGGCCTGCTCGCTGGCCGCCAACGCGCTCGCTGGCGAGGACGGTATGACACCGATCCCGGCGCCAGCCCAGCCCGACGCGATCACGCTGGACACGGGCGTCCTTCCGGGCGCGACGGCGTCGGAAAGCTGGCACCGTCAATACGGCAGCGTGTTCGCCCGCAACGTCACGGTCGCCACGTTGACGCCGGTCCTGCCGCCGGCGGCGAAGGCGACCGGCGCCGCCGTCATCGTCGCTCCCGGCGGCGGTTTCCGCACGCTGTCGATGGAGAACGAGGGCTGGGCGGTCGCCAGGGCGCTGGCCGACAAGGGCGTGGCGGCGTTCGTGCTGAAGTACCGCCTGAACCAGACGCCGGCGGACATGGCCGGCTTCGAGCGCTCGATGGCGGAGATGTTCTCGTCCACGGCCAAGCGGCCGCCGGCCCCGCAAGATCCGGCCGCCGCCTATGCGCCGCAGATCGCCGACGCCCGCGCCGCGTTCGCGCTGGTGCGCGCGCGCGCCAAGGGATGGCATGTGGACGCGGACCGCGTCGGCATGCTCGGTTTCTCCGCCGGCGCGATGCTGACCATGGCAACCACATTGCACGGGCAGGACGCGAAGCCGGCCTTCATCGCCAACATCTACGGGCCGCTGTCGACAGTGACGGTGCCGGCCGGCGCGCCGCCGCTGTTCGTCGCGCTGGCCGCCGACGACCCGTTCTTCGCCAACGGCGGCTTCGGCCTGATCGACAGTTGGCGCGGCGCCAAGCGCCCCGTGGAGTTCCACCTGTACGAGCAGGGCGGCCATGGATTCGGCATGTACCAGAAGACCGCCACCAGCACCGGATGGTTCGACGGGTTCACACGTTGGCTCGGCATGCACGGCTACCTGAAGCCGCGTTGAAAACTTCCGGCGTGGCCGCCTGACCACAGTCGGCCCGGTCGCGAACCACCTGCGGCGCGATGTTAGCGCTTATCATTTTATCGATAACGTTCTATGGCAACCATAAGTGGCGATATCGGTTTGGATATCGCAGTCGAAAAAAAAGTTATTGGTTATTCGATAATCAGATGGCTACATTCAATTTGTTAGTAAGTTAATTTCGGTGTTTTACTAAACATCAACGTGCCACGGAGGTGACCAACAACGACCCCTGCAGTATGAAAGCAGGGCGGCCGAGACGACCGCCCGCACCACGACACACTAAAAAAAATAGATGGAGACCAAATGAAATCACCATGTCAACGCAGCTTGATGAACCTCGCCGTCGCCGGCGCCTGCGCGATGTTCGCGATGCCCGGCCAGGCCCAGCAGACGCCGAATGAACCGCAACCTCCTGTTAGCGCTACCACCGTTCCTGGCGAGGTCAAGCCTGCCGACGCCGCCGCAGGCGCACCGACCGCCGCACCCGAGCCGGCGGCCGCGACGCCGGAAAACACCGTGGTCGTGTCCGGTTCGCGCATCGCCGCGCGCGGTTTCAACCAGCCGACCCCGACCACCAGCCTGACCAGCGCCGACCTCGACAAGGCGGCCAAGCCGAACATCTTCGAAACGCTGACCGAATTGCCTGCGCTGCAGGGCAGCACCGGCCGCACTGTCAACACCTTCAGCACTTCGAGCGGCCTGCAGGGCCTGTCGTCGCTGTCGCTGCGCGGCCTCGGCACCAACCGCACCCTGACCCTGCTCGACGGCCAGCGCGTGGTCGGTGCCAACGTCACCGGCGTGACCGACGTCAGCCAGTTCCCGCAACTGCTGGTCAAGCGCGTCGACGTGGTCACCGGCGGCGCCTCGGCGTCCTACGGGTCGGACGCCATCGGCGGCGTGGTCAACTTCATCACCGACAAGAAATTCAGCGGCTTCAAGGCCCATGTCGGCGGCGGCATGACCACCTACGGCGACGACAAGAACGGCACCGTGCAAGCTGCCTGGGGCAAGGCCTTCGCCGGCGACCGCCTGCACGTGACCGTCAGCGGCGAGTTCACCAAGCAGGGCGGCATCGATTCGCCCGGCTTCGGCGAGGTCGGCCCGAACGGGCGCGACTGGTACAAGAATCCGGCCTTGCAGGAATCGACCAAGGACATGCAGGCCGCCGGCCTGCCGCGCTACACCAGCATCCTGCACGCCCAGCACCAGCAGTACGCCAAATACGGCCTGATCACCGGCGGCGCGCTGCGCGGCACGGCGTTCGCCGCCAACGGCTCGCCTTATCCGTTCCAGTACGGCACCAACTGCGTCGGCAACTTCTGCGTCGGCGGCGACCTCTCCGGCAGCGTCGGCGCCGGCACCAACCTGGCGATGAACTTCAAGCGCAAGGTGGCCTACACCCGCGTGTCGTGGGACCTGGACGCGGACAACGAGATCTACGTCACCGGCAACTGGGCCGAGGTGACGTCGGTGTTCTCGCCAAGCCCGGGCGCGGCCAAGCAAGGCAACCTGGCCATCAAGTGCGACAACGCCTTCCTGCCGGCCTCGGTGGCGGCCGGTTGCGCCTCGGGCTATCCGGGCGGCACCATGCCGGTCGGCACCGCCAACGCGCAGTTCCCGGAGTTCATCAACGTCCATCCGACCCGCACCCAGCGCCGCGTGGTGGTCGGCGCCAACGGCAAGTTCGGCCTGTTCGGCAAGGAATGGTCGTACGACGCCTACGCCGAGCACGGCGAGAACACCACCGTGCTGCGCGTGCAGGACATCACGCTCAACCCGCGCTACAACTTCGCCATCGACGGCGTGCGCGACGCCGCCACCGGGCAGATCGTTTGCCGCAGCGCGGCCGCGCGCGCGGCCGGCTGCCTGCCGATCAACATCTTCGGCAACAACCCGATCGACGCCGCGACCTGGAACTACATCGCGCCGTCCAACGGGCCAAGGCAACACACCGATTCGAGTCAAAATGTAGTTAGCGCTAACATCAACGGTACGGTGGCCGAGGGCTGGGCCGGTCCGATCTCGATGGCGTTCGGCGCCGAATGGCGGCGCGAGAAATACTCGGTCTATGGCGACCCGTACGGCGCGGGCGTGGCCTACGAATCGCCGTACAGCGCCAGCTATCCGCAGGACCCGACCTTGTCGGCCACTGGCGACAACTGGTTCGCGGGCAACTACCACAACGGCAAGGGCTCGTTCAACGTCAAGGAGGCGTATGTCGAGTTCAACATCCCGTTCCTGAAATCGGCCACCTGGGGCGAGGCCAACCTGAACCTGGCCGACCGCGAGGAGAAGTACAGCACCGCCGGCAAGGCGCGCGCCTGGAAGCTCGGCGCCACCTGGCAGACGCCGATCGACGGCCTGCGCCTGCGCGCGGTCAGTTCGGCAGACGTGCGCGCGCCCAACCTGAGCGAGCTGTTCGCCGCCACCACGGTCACCAACCAGGCGGTCAACAACAACCAGGGCCAGTCGATCCAGGTGCAGCAACGCAATGTCGGCAACCCGGACCTGAAACCGGAGAGCGCCCGCAACAACTCGTTCGGCGTGGTCCTCAGCCAGCCGAGCTGGGCGCGTAACTTCAACCTGTCGATCGACTACTACGACATCAAGGTCAAGAACGTGATCAGTTCGTTGGGCCCGCAACAGGAGGTCGACCTGTGCTACGCCGGCTTCCAGCAGGTATGCTCGGCCGTGTCGATCAACGGGCCGGCCGGCACCAACTTCGTGTTGGCGCAAGCGTTCAACTTCGCCTCGCTGCACACGCGCGGCATCGACTTCGAGGCCGCCTACCGCGCCAATCTGAGCGACTACGGCGTGCCGGGTACGGTCACCTTGCGCGGGCTCGCCAGCCGCATGATCCACTCTCTCTCGGACCCCGGCCTGCCGGGCACGATCCCGAGCGAGGGCGCCGGCAACATGTTCGGTAGCACGCCGAAGTGGAAGGCGCTGCTGCAGCAATCGTGGGACTACGGCAAGATCGGCCTGACGTTGTCGCAGCGCTGGATCGGCGCCGGCGTGTACAACAACGAGTACATCGAGTGCCAAACCAACTGCCCGCTGCCGACGGCGGCGCACCCGACCATCTACGACAACCACATCCCGGGCGCGGTCTACGTCGATTTCGGCGCGACCTACAAGTACTCGCCGCAAATCACCGTCTACGGCAAGATCGACAACCTGGCCGACCGCGCGCCTGTGCTGCTGCCGCAGACCAACCTGAGCTACGGCATCAACCCGGCCATTTATGACGTGGTGGGCCGCACCTACCGCGCCGGCGTGCGGATGGCGTTCTAACATGGAGCGAACCTCATCACAGCGCGCGATCCCGCAAGCGTGGCGGGCGGCGTTGCTCATGGCGCTGGCCATGGCGACGCCGCCCGCCACGGCCGCCAACCCCATCGTCCAGACCAAATTTACGGCCGATCCGGCGCCGCTGGTGCACGACGGCGTGGTGTACCTGTACGCCAGCCACGACGAGGACGATGCCGCCGACTTCAAGATGCTCGACTGGCTGTTGTACTCATCCACCGACATGGTCAACTGGACCGACCATGGCGTGGTCGCCTCGCTGGCCACGTTCCCGTGGGCCGTGCAGAGTAACGACGCCTGGGCGCCGCAAGTGATCGCGCGCAACGGCAAGTTCTACCTGTACGCGCCCGTCAGCGTGGCCGGCTGGCCCAAGAACGTCATCGGCGTGGCGGTCGCGGACAACCCGGCCGGCCCGTTCAAGGACGCGCTGGGCAAGCCATTGATCGATGTGGCCGAGGGCTACTTCGACCCGACCGTCGCCATCGACGACGACGGCCAGGCCTATCTGTACTGGGGCAATCCGCATCTGTGGTACGTCAAGCTCAACGAGGACATGGTGTCGTACTCAGGCCCCATCGTCAAAAGCGACAGCAAGCCGGCCGACTACCAGGAGGGGCCGTGGTTCTACAAGCGTGACAAGCATTACTACATGGCCTACGCGTCCACCTGCTGCCCGGAGGGCATCGGCTACGCGATGGCCACGTCGCCGACCGGCCCGTGGCAGTACAAGGGGCCGGTCATGCGGGCGAACGCGGCGTCCACCGGCAACCATCCCGGCATCATCGACTACAAGGGCAATTCCTATGTCTTCGGCTTCAACTACGAGCTGAACTTCGCCCAGTCGCCGGTGCACCGGGAGCGGCGCTCGGTCACGGTCGCCAAGTTCAGCTACAACGCCGACGGCACCATCCCGGCGCTGCCATGGTGGGACCGGGACGGCGTCGAGCAGCTCGGGCGCCTCGACCCGTACCGCCGGGTCGAGGCCGAGACCATCGCCTGGACTTCGCGCATCAAGCAGGACGTGGACCGCCCGTTCGACTGGGCGCCGGGCGTGCGCACCGCCAAGGGGCCTGGCGCCGGCATGCACGTGGCCGACATCGTCGACCGCACCTACATCAAGGTGGCGGGCGTCGATTTCGGCGCGGCGGGGCCGAAGCGCTTCGCCGCCAGCGTGGCCAGCGGCGGCAGGGGCGGGCAGATCGAGCTTCGCCTCGGCAACGTGCAAGGCCCGGTGCTGGGCACCTTGACGGTGCCGAACACCGGCGGCTGGCAGAGCTGGCGCACCGTCGAAACGTCGGTCGGTGGCGCCACCGGCGTGCACGACGTGTTCTTCGTCTTCAAGGGCAAGTACCGGGCGCCGCTGTTCAACTTCGACCACTGGAGGTTCTTCGCCGGCGCCGCGCCCGCCGGCTAGCAGACAAGCCCCGGGTCGGGAGCCTGGTGCGGGGGTCGCGTGTTAATTTTCCACAATAGAAAAAAATATTCATATTTTCCATTTGTTCAAATTATGGAAAATAATGTAATATTTGGAAAACGGATTGACCGCGGTCCCATCTCCAGGAGTGCATCATGTACCCAAGCGTATCGAAGTTGTCGAAGTCCACCCCACACGACGTTGCGCAAAGGAATGCCCTGGCAGGCGGTCCGCCGCGCCGCCGCGCGCTCTCCATGGCCATGGCCTCGGTCTTTTCGCTTGGCTGCGCGCAAGCGTCGGCCCAGGCCGATGTGGCCGCGGGGGCGGGGCCGGCCGCCGCCGGCGCCGGGATGGAGGTCGTCACCGTGAGCGCGACGCGCCGCCGCGAACCGGTGCGCGACGTGCCGCTGCGGGTCGAAACGCTGGGCGCCGAGACGCTGGAGCGTTCCGGCGCCGCCTCGCTGACCGATTACGTCGGCTCGCTGCCGGGCGTGTACGTCGCCAGCGACGGCGGCCCCGGGCGCGGGCAGGTCAATATCCGTGGCGTGTCGGTCGGCAGCATGGGGGCGCCGACGGTCGGCATCTATGTCGACGAGGTGGCCTTCGGTTCAAGCACCAGCTTCGTCGGCGAGGCGGTGTCGGCGCTGGATCTGTCGCTGCTGGACCTGCATCATGTCGAATTGCTGCGCGGCCCGCAGGGCACCTTGTACGGCGCCGGCGCCATGGGCGGCCTGCTCAAGTACGTCACCAACGAGCCGGACGCCACGGGCTTTTCCGGCAAGGCCGGCCTGGCGCTGCGCGAGAGCAAGGGCGGCGGACTTGGCCACACCGAAAACGCCGTGCTTAACATTCCGCTCAGCGAGGGCGTGGCGGCGTTGCGCGTGGCCGCCTTCAACCAGCGCGACGGCGGCTACGTCCGGGCGACCGGCCGCGTCACGGGTGAGCACGTCAACGACGGCACCACGCGCGGCGCGCGCGCCTCGCTGCAATTCGATCCGAGCCGCGCGCTGCGCGTGCGCCTGACCGCCACCCAGCAAAACATCGAACGCAACGGCACCAACCTGGTCCAGTACGACGCCGGCACCGGCCAGCCGCTGTACGGCGACCTGACGCATCGGCTCTACCGGCCCGAGCCTTACACCATCAAGACCGGCCTGCTGTCCGGCGACATCGAGTACGACCTCGGCTGGGCCAGGCTCAACGTGATCGGATCGAGCCAGCGCTTCAAGGGCGCCACCGCGCTCGACGCCACCGAGATCCTCGGCGGCGAGGGCCTGAACTTCGGCGCGCTCGACAACGCCATCGAACTGCGCAAGCGCACCGCCGAAGTACGGCTGACGTCGGCGCGCGGACCGCTGGAATGGCTGCTCGGCTACTACCACAACAAGGAAACCGGCAGCCGCGAGCAACGGCTGTGGGCGCAAATGGAGGACAACTCCGAGTCGACCCTGGTCACGTCGGGCCAGCCGTCCAATTTCATCGAAAACGCCGTCTACGGCGACCTGACGTGGAATCCGACGCCGGCCTGGTCGGTCACGGTCGGCGCGCGCGCCGCCCGCAACCGCCAGGTCTACGGCACCGTCACCAACGGCGTCAAGGACTTCGAGTCGCCCGGCAAGGACAGCTCCAAGACCTATCTGGCGACCGCGCGCTATTCGCTCGACAAGGTCAGCAGCGTGTACGCGCGCGCCGCCAGCGGCTATCGCCCCGGCGGCCCGAATCCGCCCGCCATCGACCAGAACGGCAACGTGGTGCCGGGCGCGCCGCTGTCGTTCGCCGCCGACACCTTGTGGAGCTACGAGCTCGGTTACAAGGCCGATCTGCTCGACAAGCGCCTGTCGGTCGAGTTGGCGCTGTTCGACATCCGCTGGAACAAGCTGCAGCAGCCGATCGCCGTCGGCGCCACCACGCTCACCGGCAACGCCGGCAAGGCTGAATCGCGCGGGCTGGAACTGGCGCTGCGCTACCAGTTGAACGAGCGGTTCAGTGTCGACGGCAGCCTGGCCTACACCGACGCCAAGCTCAAAGAGGATGCCCCGGCGCTGGGCGCCTCGGGTGAGCGGTTGCCGAACTCGGCCCGGCTGTCGACGATGCTGGGCGGGCGCTACAACTTCGCGCCGGCCGGCAAGCCGGCCTACGTCGGCGTGACCTTGCGCCAGGTCGGATCGCGCAACGCCGGCTTCGACGCACCCACCACGTCGATCCCGAATTTCCGCATGGCCGGCTACACCCTGGTCGACCTGCAGATGGGCGTCGACCTCGACGGCTGGGAGCTTGGCGCCTATGTCCGCAACCTGGCCGACAAGCGCGCGCTGAGCGGCGCCGACACCGCGCTGACGTCGTTCGGCGGGCCGTTGCGCGCCTTCCCGGTGCAGCCGCGCACCTTCGGCATGAACCTGTCGAGGGCCTTCTGATGGCGCGCCCTTTGGTGGTGAAATGGCTGGCCGCGCTGACCTTGGGCGCCTGCTGCTCGTACTTACCGGCGCAGACGCCGCCGGCCACGGCGCCAGCGCTGACGGCGGCCGACGCCGAAATCTGGCTCGACGGCATGATGCCGACCGCCCTGCGCGTCGCCGGCGTGCCCGGCGCGGTGGTGGTGCTGGTCAAGGATGGCAAGCCGCTGCTGCAAAAAGGCTACGGCTACGCCGACCGCGACAAAGCGGTGCCGGTGGATCCGGCCGCGACCCTGTTCCGGCCCGGCTCGATCTCCAAGTTGTTCACGTGGACGGCGGTGATGCAACTGGTGGAGCAAGGCAAGCTCGACCTGGACGTCGACCTCAACCGCTATCTCGACTTCAAGGTGCCCTCACGCAACGGCAAGGCGCTGACCTTGCGCCACGTGATGACCCACACCACCGGCCTGGAGGAGGCGGGCCGCGCGCTGATCGTCTACGACGCGCCCACGCCGGATACCGGCAAGGTGCTCAAGGACTACATTCCGCCTTATCTGTACGAGCCCGGCACCACCGCCGGCTATTCGAACTGGGCCACGTCGCTGGCCGGCTACATCGTCCAGCGCGTTTCAGGCAAGCCGTTCGACGACTACATCGAACAGCACGTCTTCGCGCCGCTGGCGATGAGTCATTCGACGTTCCGCCAGCCGCTGCCGGCCGCGCTGCAAGACATGATGTCGCGCGGTTATCCGAGCGCCGACGATGCGCCGAAGGGCTACGAGGTGGTCAACATGCCGCCGGCCGGCAGCCTGGCGGCCACCGGCGCCGACATGGCGCGCTTCATGCTGGCCTACCTGGGCAAGGGCGAGCTCGACGGCAAGCGCATCCTGCGGCCCGAGACGGTCGAGCTGATGCAGACCAACATCACGCGCGCCATGCCTGACCTCAACGGCATCGGCCTGGGCTTCTACCAGCAGGACATGAACGGCCACCGCGCGGTCGGCCACGGCGGCGACACCAATATGTTTCATTCGGACCTGATCCTGCTGCCGGACGACGGCGTCGGCCTGTATATCTCGGTCAACTCGCCCGGCCGCCACGATCAGGGCAAGTGGCTGCGCGAACACTTATACCGGGAGTTCGCCGACCGCTACCTGCCCGACACGCGTCCGTCGCCGGGACCCGGGGTCGACCTGGCCACGGCCGAGTCGCACGCCGCCATGCTGGCCGGCGCCTACCGCACCACGCGGCGCGAGGACTCGACCTTCCTGTCGATGTTGCAGCTGCTCAGTCCGCTGCGGGTGGAAGCTATCGATAACGGCCGCGTCGCGATCCAGATCGGCGGCAGCCGTGGCGTGTTCCGCGAGGTGCGCCCGTTCCTGTGGCAGGAGGAGCACGGCAAGCGGCGCCTGCAGGCCATCGTCAAGGACGGCAAGGTCGTGCGCTGGGGGCTGGAACCTTACGCGTTCGCCTTCGTGTTCGAGCCGGTGCCGTTCATGGCCGGCACCGGCGCGCTGGTGCTGCTGTTGGGCGCGCTCGGCGTGGCCGTAGTGACCGTGCTGGTGTGGCCGGTCGCCGCGCTGCTGCGCCGCCGCCATGGCGTGGCGCCGCCCGCGCGTCCGGCGACCTGGGTGCGGGTGGCCAGCTGCCTGGTGCTGGTTAGCATCGCCCTGTGGACCGCCACCATCGCCATGACCGAGGAACTCGACCCCAGCGTGCTGCTGAGCTTGGCGCAGGCCTGCACCTTCCTGGCCTTCGTCGGCGGCCTGTTGGCGGCGCTGTGGCACGCCCGCGCCACCTTCACCGGCGGCGGCAAGGCGGCGAAGGCGCTGGCCATCCTGTGGGTGCTGTCGTTCGCCGTGCTGGTGGCGATCGGCTGGTATCACCAATTGTTGAGCTTTAATCCAAACTACTGATCCGCGCGAAGGACCTTTCGATGAAACTACGCAGCATTTTCCCAGCCGCCGTCATGCTTTGCCTGTCGCTGGGCGCGGCCGCGCAGAAGCCGCCCGTCGATCCGCAAGTGCCGCCGGCGCCACAAGCGTCGGCGCCGGATGGTGGCGGAACGGGCGCCGCCGCCGGCCGGACGCTCGACGCGACCGACCTGTCCGCATGGCTAGATGGCAGGGTGCCGTACGCGCTCAAGAGCGGCGAGATCGCCGGCATGGTGATCAGCGTCGTCAAGGACGGCAAGGTGCTGCTGCAGAAGGGTTACGGCCTGGCCGACGTCGCCGCCGCCGTGCCGATGGACCCGGCCACCTCGCTGGTCCGGCCCGGCTCGACGTCCAAGCTGTTTACCTGGACGGCCGTCATGCAGCTGGTGGCGCAGGGCAAGATCGACCTCGACCGCAGCGTCAACGACTACCTGGACTTCAAGATCGAGGAGCGCTTCGGCAAGCCGGTGACGATGCGCCACCTGATGAGCCACCGCGCCGGCTTCGAGGAGGGCATCAAGGATCTGCTCGGTTTCGATCCGGCGCAGGCGCAGACGACCGAGCGCTACCTCAAGGAACATCCGCGCCCGATGCTGTTCGCGCCGGGCTCGGTGCCGGCGTATTCGAACTACGGCGTCGCGCTGGCCGGCTACATCGTCCAGCGCGTCTCGGGCGAGCCGTTCGAGACCTATGTCGAGCGCCACATCTTCCGTCCACTGGGCATGCTGCATTCGACCTTCGTCCAGCCGCTGCCCAAGGGTTTCCCGGGCCGGCTGTCGAAGGGTTACCGCACGAGCGGCGAGCCGCCGTCCGAATTCGAGCTGGTGATCACGGCGCCGGCGGGCTCGCTGACCACCACCGCCGCCGACATGTCACGCTTCATGCTGGCCCACCTTGGCCAGGGAGCGGTGGACGGCGCCCGCATCCTCGACGCGGCCACCACGGCGCGCATGCACAGCCCCAGCGAATCGGCCGCTCCCGGTTTCGGCGTGATGGCGCACGGCTTTTTCCGTGGCACGCAGAACGGCCGCGACGTCATCGGCCATGGCGGCGACACCATTGTCTACCACACCGAAATGAACCTGCTGCCGGGAGAGGGCGTGGGCATCTTCTTCACCTTCAACAGCCGTGGCAAGGACGACGCCGTGTACGGCGCGCGCAAGGAACTGTTCGACGGCTTCATGGACCGCTATTTCCCCGCCGCGCCGGCCGCCATGCCGCCCGCGCTCGGATCGGCGGTGGCCGACGCGCAGCGCATCGCAGGCAGCTACCAGAGTTCGCGCCGGGTCGAACACGGCTTCCTGAGCCTGCTCTATCTGCTGCAACAGAGCGCCATCACGGCCCATCCCGACGGCACCATCACGGCGCCCGAGGCGACCGGCGGCATCGCCACCTACCGCGAAATCGGCCCGCAGCGCTGGCGCAAGGTCGGCGGCCAGCAGACGCTGATGCTCACGGAAGTGGATGGCGTCAAAACCGTCATCGACAGCGAGAATCCGGTGTCGGTGCTGCAGGAGGGGCCGGCGACGCGTTCGGCGGCGCTCAATCTGGGAGTGCTGGTGTTTTCCGTGGCGACGCTGTTGTGCGCGCTGCTGGCATGGCCGCTGGGCGCCATGCTGCGTCGCGCCGACCGCGCCACCAGCGGCGCCACGCCCGAGGTGCGAAGGCTGCGCGCGCTGCAACGCGGCGCCGTCGCCGTGGCCTTGCTGTACCTGGGCGCGTGGTTCCTGCTGATCATGCCCTTGCTCAGTACCGAAGTCGGCGTCTACCGCACGGCGATCGACTGGGTGGTCGGCCTGCTGGAGGTGAGCGGCCTGCTCGCCGTGGCCGCGGCCGGTGTCGGCGTCTGGGTGGCCTGGCGCATGCCGCGCGCCGGCGCCACCCGGCTGACGCGCGTCTGGGCGGCGCTGGTGGCGCTGGCCTTGTTAGGTGTGGTCTGGATCGGCGTGGTTGGCCAGTTGATGACGTGGAACCTGAACTATTAAAACCCGCCGACAGGCACCGGAGCAGCGCATGAAATTCTTTATCGCCCATTTCGCCACCGAGACCAACACCTTCGCCGCCGCGCCGACCGGCCTGGGCGACTTCGAGGGGATCGGTATCTTCCACGGCGACGCCAGCCGCCGCGATCCAGAGGGCACGGGCTCGTTCCTGCGTTTCCTGCGCGGGCTGGTCGAGGCCGACGGCGGCGAGGTCGTCGAAAGCCTGTGCACGCTGGCCCAGCCGGGCGGGCGCACGGTGCGCCACGTGTACGAGGCGCTGCGCGACGAGATCCTGGCCGACCTGCGCGCGGCGCTGCCGGTCGACGCCGTGCAGTTGCTGCTGCACGGCGCCATGGCGGCCGAAGGCTACGACAACTGCGAGGGCGACCTGGTGGCGCGCATCCGCGACATCGTCGGTCCGGACGTGGCCGTCGGCGTCGAGCTCGACCTGCATTGCCACTTCACCCGGCAGCTGCACGCGGCGGCCGACGTCGTCATCGCGTTCAAGGAATATCCGCACACCGACACCGAGGAGCGCGGGCGCGAGTTGTACCGGCTGCTGTCGGACACGGTGGCGCGGCGCGTGCGGCCGGTCACCGCCGTGTTCGACTGCAAGATGATGGGCCTGTGGCACACCACGCGCGAGCCGATGCGCGGTTTCGTCGCGCGCATGGGCGAGGCCGAGCGCGAGCCCGGCGTGCTGTCGGTCTCGCTCGGCCACAGTTTTCCGTGGGGCGACGTGCCGGAGGCGGGCGCCAAGCTGTGGGTCGTCACCGACAACGATCCGGCGCTGGCGCGCGCGGTGGCCGAGCGGCTCGGGCGCGAGTTCTGGTCGCTGCGCGAGCGCAGCGGGCCGGAGGTGGTCGGTATCGATGACGCACTCGACCATGCGCTTGAAGATAGGCTCGGCGGCGCGGCGGGCTCCGGTCCGGTGGTACTGGCCGACATCTCGGACAATCCCGGGGGCGGCGCGGCCGGCGACAGCACCTTCATCCTGCGCCGGTTGATAGAACGCGGCATCGCCAACGTCGCCCTCGGCGCAATCTGGGACCTGGGCGCGGTGCACATTTGCAGAAGCGCGGGCGTCGGCGCGCAGCTCGACTTGCGCGTCGGGGGAAAGTGCGGACCGGCGTCCGGCCAGCCGGTCGACCTGCGCGTGACCGTGCGCGCCGTCGTCGCCAACCACAGCCAGGGCGCGCTGGGCGCGCGCGAGCGGCTGGGCGACTGCGTCTGGGTCGAGGCCGCCAACGGCCTGCACCTGCTGCTGTCGTCGATCCGCACCCAGACCTACGGCACCGACGCCTTCACCGGCATCGGCATCGGGCTGGCCGACAAGGCCATCGTCGTGGTGAAATCGACGCAGCACTTTTACGCGGATTTCGCGCCGCTGGCGCGCAAGGTGTACTACGTCAGCACGCCCGGCGCGATGGATTTCGACTTCGCCGCCATCCCGTATCGGCTGTTCCTGCTCGACCACTGGCCGAGGGTGGCGAATCCGCATGGCGCGGCAGGAATTTAGCATCCTGGAAAAGCGGCGCGCCGAGTTTTCAATCCGGGCAAGGGCGTCTATAATAAGCGCTCTTACAGGGAATACGCATGGCCACTAAACGCGCGAGCACGCACGGCACGGAACGGGACGGCGATTTGGGCGAATCGCTCAGGCGCATCCGCAAGGAGCGCGGCATGACCTTGATCGAGGCGGGCGCCCGCAGCGGCATGCCGATGTCGACGATCTCCAAGATCGAAAACAACAAGATGTCGCTCAGCTATGACAAGTTGCTGCGCATCTGCAACGCGCTGGAGGTCGATATCTCGCAGCTGTTCAGCGGCGCGGCGGCGGTCGGCAAACCGGCGGCACCGGCCGCCAGCGGGCGGCGCAGCATCAACCGGCGCGGCACCGGCTACGCCATCAACACGCCGAATTATTCGCACCTGTACCCGGCGGCGGACCTGCTCAACAAGCGCGCCGTGCCCATCATCGCAGAGATCCACACCCGCTCGCTGGCCGAGTTCGGCGAGATGATCAGCCATCCCGGCGAAGAGTTCGCCATGGTCCTCGAGGGCACGGTCGATCTGTACACCGACCTGTACGCGCCGGCGCGGCTCGAGACGGGCGACTCGATCTATTTCGACAGCGGCATGGCGCATGCCTACATCGCCGTCGGCGAAGGCTGCTGCCGCGTGCTGTCGGTCTGCACCTCGGACGAGCCGAACCAGGAAGCCATGTACACCGCGCTGATGGAAGCGCCGCCGGCCCAGGCGCCGGCGCCGGTGGTCAAAAAAGCGAAGAAGTAGCGCCTCCGGAACGGGCCGGACGCGCGCCCGTTCAACCTTTCCAATTCCAAAAAATTCACCCGCCCCGCGTTCGCCGGATGGCCGATCGTGCCTGTCCACGCGGCCGGTGCGGACCCGGTGCGCGAAATTCCAAAAAACGCTTGCGCGCTTACCCGTACTCGCCTATCTTTCGTATATAGAATAATTTTCTTATTTTGAAAACTTGGGGAGTCGTATGAGTCAGGAAACGGCGGACTTCATCGTCATCGGCGCCGGCATCGGCGGCGCGTCGGTCGCCTACTGGTTGTCGCGCCAGGCGCGCGTGATCGTGCTCGAGGCCGAAACGCAGCCGGGTTATCACAGCACGGGACGCTCGGCGGCGCTGTTCATGGAAAGCTACGGGCCCGACCAGGTGAGGGCACTGAGCCGTGCCGGCATCGACTTCTTCAAGAATCCGCCCGCCGGTTTCTGCGAGCATCCGCTGTTGTCGCCAAGGGGCGCCTTCGTGTTTGCCGGCCCCGGCCAGGAAGCCGAGCTCGACGCCCACGAGGCCTCGGTACGCGCCACCTCGTCGGCGGCCCGGCGCCTGGACGCACGGGAGGCGCTGGAGTTTCTGCCGGTGCTGCGTCCGGAGCACGTCATCGGCGGCGTGCTCGAGCAGGACGCCTCGGACATCGACGTCGACGCGCTGTTGCAGGGCTTCCTGCGCGGCACGCGCCAACACGGCGGGCTGACCCTCTACGACGCCGCCGTCACCGGGCTGCGCCGCAGCGACGGCCAGTGGACCGTCACCACCGCGGGCCGCGTTTACCAGGCGCCGGTGGTCGTCAACGCCGCCGGCGCCTGGGCCGACGCGGTTGCCCGGATGGCCGGCGCGGACCCGGTCGGCCTGGTGCCCAAACGCCGCTCGGCCTTCCTGTTCGCGCCGCCCGAGGGCATCGCCTCGTCGCACTGGCCGCTATTTCTCGATGTACAGGAATCGTTCTACATCAAGCCGGACGCCGGAATGCTGCTGGGCTCCCCCTGCAACGCCGATCCCGTCACGCCGCACGACGTGCAGGCCGAGGAACTCGACATCGCCATCGCCATCGACAACATCGAACGCATGACCACCTTGCGCATCCGCCGTCCCACGCACGTGTGGGCCGGACTGCGCAGCTTCGTCGCCGACGGCGAACTGGTGGGCGGATACGACCCCAAAGTCCCCGACTTTTTCTGGGCGGCGGGCCAGGGCGGCTACGGCATCCAGTCGGCGCCCGGCGCCGGCCGCTATTACGCCTCGGTGCTGTTGGGCGAGGACGCCGGCGCCTTGCCGGCCTTGTCCGGCTTCGATCCGGCCCGTATCAGTCCGGCGCGCTTCCCATGCTGACGCGCGCCGCCATGCCCATCCCGCCCACGGACGACGATCATGCGTGACAACGACACCTGGTTCGGCCAGCCCAAGGGTTTGACGATACTGTTCCTGACCGAGATGTGGGAGAAGTTCTCGTTCTTCGGCATGCGCGCGCTGCAAATCTATTACATGACCAAGGAACTGCACTACACGCAGGCGTTCTCCTCGGTCGTGTTCGGCGCGTACGCGGCCGGCGTCTACCTGACGCCGATCTTCGGCGGCCTGATCGCCGACCGCTGGCTGGGCCGCAGAAGGGCTGTCGTCGCCGGCGGCGCGCTGATGGCCGTCGGCCACTTCATGATGGCGTTCGAAGCCTTGTTTTTCCCGGCCATGGTCGTCATCGCGATCGGCAACGGACTGTTCCTGCCGAATCTGCCCAGCCAGGTGCCGCTGCTGTACCCCCAGGGCGATCCGCGCGCCGGCGCCGCGTTCAATGTCTATTATGTCGGCATTAATCTTGGTGCCTTCCTCGCGCCGCTGATTTGCGGCACGCTCGGCGAGGTGTACGGCTGGCATTACGGCTTCGGCGCGGCCGGTATCGGCATGTGCCTCGGCCTGGCGATCTATATTTTGGGCGGCAAGCATTTGCCCGCCGAGGTCTCCAGGACGGGCGAGCGGTTCGAGCCGGTGGCGGCCGGCGACGGCGGCGGCAACATCCGCATGCTGGTCGCCGTCGCGCTCGCCGTCATGCTGTTCCGCGTCGCCTACGAGCAGACCGGCAACACCTTCGCCATCTGGGCCGACGCGGCGGTGGAGCGCCAGGCGTTCGGGTTGACGATCCCCGTCACCTGGTTCCAGTCGCTCAATCCGATGTTCGTCTTTCTGCTTAGCCCGATATTGGTGCGCGTTTGGACGGGCCGCGCCGCCAGGGGCCGGGCCACGCCGGCGCTCGAGCGCATGAGCAAGGGCGCCATCGGCGTCGGCGCCGCCTATGCCATGCTGGCGGCGTTGATCGTCGTCAGCGGCGCCGGCGGCTACGCCATCAGCTGGCTGTGGCTGGTGGCCTTCTTTGGCATCTTCACGTTGGCCGAGCTGTACATCCTTCCCGTCGGGCTCGGCCTGTTCGCCAGCCTGGCGCCCAAGCGCTTCGCCGCCACCACCATCGCCGCCTGGTTCTTTTGTTCGTTCACCGGCAATCTGCTGTCGGGGTTCGCCGGCGCCCTGTGGGAGCTGGTCACGCCGCAAGGTTTCTTCATGCTGATGGCGGGCATTTGTACCGTAGCGGGTTTGGCGCTGTATGCGATCCACCGGGCGCATCGGTCAAGCGCGGTCGTGTCTGCTGCGGCCGCGATTCCAGTCGATAAGCCGGCGTAAGGGGTACGACGGCCCGGCCGCGTCGGAAGGGGAAGTTGGAGTTACAAGCTGACTACGCGATGCACGCCTAATTTCAGGCCCGCAGCAGTGAGCACGGCCAGCAGCGTTTTCACGGTTGGGTTGCCATTCGGGGACAGCGCGCGGTAAAGGGAAGGTTTCTTCATGCTGACGGCCGCCATCTGTACCGTGTCGGGTTTGGCGCTTCCGGTCGCCACGACCATTAAGTCCGCCTGGCATTGACAGTCCCGGGAGACACGTAGGGCGGATTAGGCGGAACGCCGTAATCGGCCATGTATGAGCCGCCGACGAAGCATGCATGGCCGATTACGCTTCGCTAATCCGCCCTACGTGTTTTAGATTAATTCGAATTGTTGTGGGCAGGGGCGCCGCCGGTTGCCGCTACGCCGCCGGCACCGCGGCGCTCTGCAAAGCCTTGGCGGTGGCTATTAGCCGTTGATTAACGGCGCTTCCGTATCAGAGATGGTAGTCGAACCCGAGCACGGCGAGATGCTTGCGCAGCCGCGCGACGTCTCCCTCGACATCGGGCTGCTTCACCACATCGTGGCAGGAGAAGGAGGGCAGGATCTCGGCGCCGCAGAACTTGTAGTTGGCGGTGTTGGCGACGAAGACATCATCGACGGTTTTGCCGTCGAACAGCGATTGCCGAGGGTCGCCGAAGGCAGCGGCGGGCGCGTTCCACGTCAGCGACAGCATGTATTTTTTGCCTTGCATCTTCCCGCCGCTGCCGTATTGCTTGCCCGGATCGTCGCGGGTGCGTCCATCATCCGTCAGCAAGCTCTGCTGCACCAGTCCGGCAGTGAACACCTCGTCCACATATTTCTTGTAGATCCACGGCGTGCCGAACCAGTAGACCGGCGTTTGCAGCACGATCAGGTCGGCATCCACGTGTTTTTGCACTTCGGCGGCGATATCGTAGCCGTCCTGTATCGTCGTTTCCATGACCTGGTAGCGCCTCTGCGCCATTTCTTCCTTGATGACCGAGGCCATTTTCTGGTTTAACTTGCCGGGGGCGAAGCCTTCATAAAACTGGTGCGCGTTAATAACTAGTACTTTTTTCATCGTTGATCCTGGTGATGGCCGCATTCGCATGCGGCGGTGAATTGTTGCTGAGTGCCGACATTGTGGTGCCGCGCTGGTCAAAACCGGTTGCCGGATCCGATGGGCTTTTTGCCTGATTTGACGAGTCGTCACGCGGGCCGGAAAACAAGCCGGCATGCCGTGCTACGCTGTGGGCTATTGGCTTGCACGCGGGGATGCGATGAATGTTGGAGTGGAAACGCCGTCGGCGGCGGAAGACGATCTGGCCGACTTGATCAGTGAGGTTGCCCAAACCGATGGCGATTACGCCACCCCGGTCCCGGAGCTGATGCTGTACCGGCGCAGCGCCGCCACCGCCCCCATGCCCTGCATCTACGGCGTGGGCCTGGGCATGACGGTGCGCGGTGAAAAGCGGGTGACCCTGGGCAGCGACATCCACGACTTCATGCCGGGACAAACCCTGGTGACATCGGTCGACCTGCCGGTGGTCACCTATGTGACGCGCGCCAGCCCCGCCGAGCCGTATCTGGGCCTGTGGCTGCAACTCGACGCCCGCGTCATCGGGCAGGTGGCCGCTACCATGGATTTCCCCACGCCGGCGACGAGCGGCTCGTCCCTGGGGCTGACGGTGGCCACGCCGGATGCCGGTTTGCGGCGCGCGTTGATCCAGCTGCTGCGCCTGCTGCGGGAGCCGGCCCTGGTGCCGTTGGTGGGACCGCTGGTGCGGCAGGAGATCGTCGTGCGTCTGCTCACCGGCGAACACGGACCGACGTTGCGCCGCCTCGTCATGGCCGGCTCGCCGAGCCAGCAGATCGCCAGGGTGATCGCCTGGCTGAAGCAGCACTTCACGAAGAATTTTCCGATGGACGACCTGGCCACGCAGGCGCACATGAGCCCGTCCACTTTCCGCCAACACTTCCGCGAGGTGGCCGGCATGAGCCCCTTGCAATACCTGAAGCAGCTGCGCCTGCAGGACGCGCGCCAGTTGATGCTCAACGAGGATATCGACGCCGGCAGCGCCGCCATGCGGGTGGGCTACGAGAGCGCCTCCCAGTTCAGCCGCGAATACACGCGCCTGTTCGGCGCGCCGCCGCTCAGGGACATCCGGCGCCTGCAGGAGTCGTGACGGCCCGCTTTATTGTTTATAGATGCCGCAGCCGATGACCAGGTCGTCCACCTTCTCGACATAGGTCGATTTCGGTTCGATCGCCTTGGTGACCGGATGCGGCCACTTGTAGTCGACCCAGCCCTTGCCCTTGGTCTTGGCGACGTCGAGCATCGTCTTGATGAAGAGCTTGTCGTCCGAGTCCTTCAGGTTGGTCAGGTCCTTGCCGATCAGCTTGGGATTGGCGCCGTGCGAGAGCATCTTGCCGTTCATATCCATGACGAAGACATACAGGTCGCGGTCCTTGAACTGGCCGGCCGTGTCGTTGAAGGCGGCGTAGGATTTGGCCGGGCCGTTAGCCTTCAGGTACTCGGCGGCGCGCTGGACCAGCGCGGTGGCTTCGGCGGCGGTGCCGCGGTCGTCGGCCGCCAACACCGGGATATGGAGGGCCAGCACGCAGGCCGCGACGGACATCGACTTCAGCAGTTGTTTCATTCTCGTCTCCTTGAAAGATTGTCTTTATGCTCTTCGCGCCCGCACGGCAGCGGCTTTCTTCAGCGCGTTTTTAGCACGCCCTCTTATCGTAGTCCGTACATCGGCGCGGAAACGTAACGGCATCGACAATTCGCATCGGGAACGGAAAAACGTTGCAGCAAAACAACTCGACAAAAAACCGTCCAATTGTCGCCGCGCGGACAATCCGGGCCAACCATCGGTGCTACGCTGATTGTTGACTTACGTTTACGTAAGCGTAAAAAATAGAAAATATAACGGAGACAAACCATGAAGCTTACGCAGATGTCGCTGGCCGCCGCCATGCTGACCGCCGTCACGGCCGGCGCCACCGCCCAGGTTAGCAATAACACCGTCAAAATCGGCGTGCTCACCGATCTGTCCGGCCTGTACTCGGACCTGTCGGGGCAGGGCTCGATCGTCGCCGCCCGCATGGCGATCGAGGACTTCGGCAAGACCGTGCTCGGCAAGCCGATCGAATTGATCTCGGCCGACAGCCACAACAAGGCCGACGTCGCCGCCAACAAGGCGCGCGAATGGATCGACCAGCAGAACGTCGACGTGCTGATGGACCTGGTGCCGACCAACGCCGCGTTGGCCGTGATGGACATCGCCCAGCAAAAGAACAAGCTCGCCATCGTTGTCGGCTCGGCCTCCAGCGTCATTTCCAACGAAAAATGCACCAGCACCAGCGTGCACTGGATGTACGACACCTATTCCAGCTCGGTGGGCACCGGCAAGGCACTCCTCAAGCGCGGCGGCGACAGCTGGTACTTCCTCACCGCCGACTACGCCTTCGGCAAGTCGCTGGAGAAGGACGTGTCCGACGTGGTCACGGCCGGCGGCGGCAAGGTGCTCGGTTCGGCCAGGCACCCGTTGAACAGCAACGATTTTTCCTCCTATCTGATGCAGGCGCAGGCGTCGAAGGCCAAGGTCATGGGCCTGGCCAACGCCGGCGGCGACGCCGTCAACGCCGTCAAGCAGGCGGGCGAGTTCGGCATCGCCGCCAAGGGCATGGTGGTGGCGCCGCTGCTGATGTTCATCAGCGACGTCCACGCCATCGGCCTCAAATACGCGCAGGACATGTACCTGACCGAGGGCTTCTACTGGGACTACAACGATGGCACGCGCGCGTGGTCCAAGCGCTTCTTCGCGATCCAAAAGAAGATGCCGACGATGGCGCAGGCCGGCATGTATTCGGCCGTGACGCACTATCTGAAAGCGGTCAAGGCGGCAGGCACCGACGACACGGCCGCCGTCATGAAAAAGATGCGCGAGCTGCCCGTCAACGACGTCATCATCCCGAAGGGCACCTTGCGTGCGGACGGCCGAATGGTGCACGACATGCTACTGTTACAAGTGAAGAAACCGGCCGAGTCGAAATCGCCTTGGGATTACTACAAGGTGGTCGACGTCATCCCGGGCAACGAGGCGTTCCGCCCGCTGGCGCAGTCGGGTTGCCCGCTGGTGAAAAAATAGTTGAGACAGCGCGTGGCGCTAGCCACAAGGAGATTTTATGCAGGAAAATTTGAGCTACGTTCACGGCGCCCACGACGTGCCGCTCATCGGTGTGACGATCGGCCCGTATCTGGCCTCGGTCGCCGCGCGCCACGGCGACAGCGACGCCGTGGTGGTGCCCCATCAAAACGTGCGCTGGACTTACCGCGAGTTCGACGAGCGCGTGACCCGCGTCGCCGCCGGCCTGCTCAAGCTCGGCCTAAAGCCGGGCGACCGGGTCGGCATCTGGTCGCAGAACTGCGCCGAGTGGGTGCTGGTGCAGTTCGCCACCGCGAGGGCCGGACTGATCATGGTGAACATCAATCCATCGTACCGGCGCTCCGAGCTCGAGTACGTGCTCGACAAAGTGCAATGCAGCGCGCTGATCCTGGCGCCGGCGTTCAAGTCGAGCGACTACATCGCCATCGTGCGCGACGTCGTGCCGGCCATCCACCACGCCAAGCCCGGCGCCTTGCAGTCCGACCGGCTGCCGCATCTGCGCCATGTGATCCGGCTGGGCGACGAGCGCACCGACGGCATGTTCAACTTCAGCGAGTTGCTGGCCCCGCCCACGGGCGACCAGCTCGCGCATCTGGCGCAGGTGGAGGAGGCGCTGCAGTTCGACGACCCGGTCAACATCCAGTTCACATCCGGCACCACCGGCGCGCCCAAGGGCGCGACCCTGACCCACCACAACATCCTCAACAACGGCTTCTTCATCGGCGAGGCGATGCGCCTGGACGCCGACGACCGGCTGTGCATCCCGGTGCCGCTATACCACTGCTTCGGCATGGTGCTGGGCAACCTGGCCTGCGTCACGCACGGCGCCGCGATGGTGTTCCCCGGCGAGGGCTTCGAGCCCAAGGCTGTGCTGGAGACGGTGCAGGCGGAACGCTGCACGGCCTTGCACGGCGTGCCGACGATGTTCATCGCCATCCTCGATCATCCTGAGTTCGGCAACTATGATTTGTCGACCTTGCGCACCGGCATCATGGCCGGCTCGCCTTGCCCAACCGAGGTGATGAACCGGGTCATCGGCACCATGCACATGAACGAGATCACCATCGCCTATGGCATGACCGAGACGTCGCCGGTCAGTTTCCAAAGTTCGACCGACGACCCGGTTGCGCTGCGCGTGTCCACCATCGGCCGCGTGCATCCGCATCTGGAGGTCAAGATCGTCGACGGCTCCGGGCGCATCGTGCCGCGCGGCGTCAAGGGCGAATTGCTCACGCGCGGCTACTCGGTCATGCTCGGTTACTGGGGCGACGACGAAAAGACCCGCGAAACCATCGACGCGGCGCGCTGGATGCATACCGGCGACCTGGCCGTCATCGACGAAGAGGGCTATGCCACCATCGTCGGCCGCTCCAAGGACATGGTCATTCGTGGCGGCGAGAATATCTACCCGCGCGAGGTCGAGGAATTCCTGTACCGGCACCCCAAGATCCAGGACGTGCAATGCGTCGGCGTGCCGGACAAGAAATACGGCGAGGAGCTCTGCGCCTGCGTCATCCTGCGCCCGGGCATGCAAGCCGACGCCGAGGAGATCCGCGCCTTCTGCCAGGGTCAGATCGCGTACTACAAGGTGCCGCGCTACGTCGTGTTCGTGGACGCCTTCCCGATGACGGTCACCGGGAAAATTCAAAAGTTCGTACTGCGCGAACAGGTCGCCGGCGACCTTGGGCTCGCTGCGGCATGATCAGCTTGTATCACTGCGTCGCCGCGCGCTCGTTCAGGCCCTTGTGGGCGCTGGAAGAGCTGTCGCTGGATTATGAGCTGAAGATGCTGGCCTTTCCGCCCCGCGCGATCGACAGAAGCTATCTTCAGCTCAATCCGCTCGGCACGGTGCCGCTGCTGTGCGACGGTGAGCTGCGCATGACGGAATCGGCCGCGATCTGCCACTATCTGGGCGTAAAGTACGGTCCCTCAAGCCTGGTCGTCGCGCCGGAGGAGGGCGATTACGGTCCGTTCCTGAACTGGCTGCACTTCGGCGAAGCCACGCTGACATTCCCGCAAACGATCGTGCTGCGTTATGAGCGGCTGGAAGCGGCCGAGCGCCGCCTGCCGCAGGCCGTGGCCGATTACCGCCGCTGGTTCCTCGGCAGGCTGAGGACCCTGGAGCCGCTGCTGGCGGAACGGGACTGGTTGTGCGCCGGCCGCTTCACGATGGCCGACATATCGGTCGGCTATGCGCTGTTGCTGGCCGAGTATCTCGGGCTGGAGGCCGAGTTTCCGCAATCGGTGCGGTATTATTGGCGGAGATTGAAGCAGCGGGATGGGTACGGCCGAGCCCGTGCTGCGGAAATCGCCGCCGCCACTGTACAAGGTGTCAGCGTCGTTCCCGCTCCATTGCAGTCGCCGTGAACAGTAACCTTGAATTGTAGACAATGGCGAGTGAGCAGATCGAAGAATTCATAGCATCGTCCTTGTGGGGCCGTGGTTTGACGGCGGAGCAGTTGCGGCGGGTACTCGGCGATACGTCGGAGCTGATGGCGGAGGGCGGACAGACGGTCTGCCATCGCGGCGTGCGCGCCGAATACTGGTACGGCGTGGTCGAAGGGCTGGTGAAGGTCTCCAACGTCACGCGCGAGGGACGGCCGACGTCGCTGATCGGCATCCCCACGGGCGGCTGGTTCGGCGAGGGCTCGGTGCTGAAGAACGAGAATCGTCCTTACGACGTGGTGGCGCTGCGCGCGAGCCATCTGGCGCAGGTGCCGGCGGCGACGTTCCACTGGCTGCTGGGGTGCAGCCTGCCGTTCAATCGCTTTTTGATCGAGCAGTTGAACGCCAGGCTGGCGCAGTTTGTAATTCGCGTGGAGCATTTCCGTTCATCGGCGCCGGAACGGCACGTGGCGCATTGTCTGGCCGAATTGTTCAACGCCGAGCTGTATCCGGGCACGGCGACGATGCTGCGGATTTCGCAGGAGGAGATTGCGCTGTTGGCCGGTGTGTCGCGCCAGTTGGTGAACCGCGCGCTGCACCGGCTTGAGGACGCGCAGCTGCTGCAAGCCAGCTACGGCACGATCCGGATACTCGACATCGCGGCGCTGCGCGCCTTCGCCTCGGAGGCGGAGGCGTGAATATGGAGGGGCCTGTGGCCCGGGACGTCCGCATTATCGGGGAGACACGTAGGGCGGATTAGGCGGAACGCCGTAATCCGCCATGTATGCGTCAACGCGGCGCATGCATGGCGGATTACGCTGCGCTAATCCGCCCTACGGCTGCGTGCAAGAATAATTCGCCGCTAATTTCCCCGCCTGCGCATCGTTCGCCGGCCCCGTATACCTCGGGTACTGCGGATACGGACACAGCGGCCGGCTCAATTCCACCTTGCCGTCGCCCGCCAGCCTGGACGCGCTCAGCGTCGCCGGCGCGGCGTTCTTGTCCACCCAGTTATCGAGCGCGGTGAGCAAGTCGCTATTGTCCGCGCCCGGCCCGCCGGCGCAGTGGTCGACCGCCGGCGCCAGATAATACCGCGCGAACTCGTCGACCGCGCCGGCGCCGCCTAACCGTGTCTGCAAACCCTGGTAATACTCGGTCGTTGACTGGTAGCTCAACGCCGAGTCGTTGGTGCCGTGCCACAGGATCAGCTTTCCGCCACTGTTTTTAAACGGCCGCAGATCGGTGCTGGTGGCCGAGTTCAGCGCCTCCAGCGCGTACAGCGCGGCCTGGTTCTGATCGAACGGCCCGTAGGTCAGCGAATCGGCGCCCGGATTGCGCGCCAGGTAGTTCTTCACCGTCGTGTCCTGGAAGAGGAACTGCAGCGCGCCCTGCACGTTGCCGTTTCCCGTGACCCAGGCCGGCCAAGCGCCCGGATCGTCCTCGTTGCCGCTGAGCTGCCAGCCGGCGTTGCGGTAGGTCGGGCTGCCGCTGAAGACGGCCGGCGTGGTCCACGACCCCACCACGGCCAGCTGCGCGTCCGACAGGCAGGCGTCGCCAGCGTCGCCGCCGCCGGCGCAACGCAGCGACGCCGGATTGAAATCGGTGGCGGTGCAGGCGGCGGGATTGGAGACCATGCCGTCGACGATGCCATCCTTGCCGTCGCAGGCGTTGCGCACCGATCGCGCCAGCAACGCCAGTTTCGCGCTGGTAAACTGTCCGCCCGGGGCCGCCAACGCCACGGCGGTGCGGTTGAACGCGCCCATGAAGCCGACCCAGTTATAGGCCGGCGCGCGCGCGATGATGCCGTCGAACAGGTTGGGGTAGCGTTGCGCCGTCATTAGGGCCTCGCGCCCGCCGTTCGAGCAGCCCTCGAAATAGGCGCGCTTCGGCGCCGCGCCGTAGGCCGTCCTGACCATGTCGAGCGCCGACGACATCACGGTCGGAATGGAGAGGCTGCCGAACAGTTGCGCGGCATTGGTATCGTTGAGCGCGAAGGAGGCGTCCAGCGGCGAGCCCTGGTGGCCCGAGTCGCTGTTGACCGTGGCGTAGCCTTGCAGCAGGGCGTTGAGATTGAAACCGCTGGCGTCCGGGATGACGCCGTTGTATCCGCCGCCGCCACCGTAGTAGAGCTTGCCGTTCCAGCTGTCCGGCAGGCGCAGCTCGAAGTTCAGACCGGGCTCGATTTTTGCCGAGATCCTGCAATAGGTTGGGATCGTCGCCGCCGGCGCCACAAGGACGGCGGAGCCTATCGTCGCGCCGCCGAGGGACTGGCCTTTGAGCGCGTCGCAGGCTTGGCGGGCGGTGGGTTGCCGCGTGTCGGGCGTGATGTTGGCGCCATCGTTGCCGCCGCAGCCGGCCATGAGCAGCGTCGCGCATGCGAGCGTCGGGTTGAAAATATGCTTGATGTACTGTTTCATTTGATGTCCCCTGATATTTTTATTGAGTCGATCCTGCGGTCAGAAGTTGTGGTGCACGCCGACCCCGTAGTAGGTATAGCTGCCCAACACGTTCGGGCTGCCCGTCGGCGGGGTTTTCTTATTCGACAGATCGGCGTACAGGTAGGTGCGGGTAGACAGGTTGTGCTCGTAGCCGACCGACGCCTGCTTCACGTGCGGCGCGCCGTCCGGTACCCGCTGGCCGTAGCCCAGCAGGATCTTGCCGACGCCCACGGTGTAGTTCGCGCCCAGCAGCCAGGCCCTGGTGTCGGGGTTGACCAGCATGGTATGGCTCTGGTCCTGCTTCTGATACGAACCCATTAGCTTCAGATCGGGCGTCGGCCGGAACGACGCCGCCACGGCCCATATCTTCGATTCGACCGCGTTGCGCTCGTAGGCGGCCATCGCGCCGAAGCGGCCCAGGCTATAGGTCGTGCTGACCGAGTAGGGGTTGGCCGAGGGCGCGCTGTTGGCGGGGTATTGCGGCGCCAGCGCGGTGCCGCGTCCAATCAGCGCCGGGTTGCCGTTGGCCTCCTTGGCGCCGACCGTGAGGTTGACCTGGAAGCCGCCAAACACCGGCGAGTTGTAGAACACCGCGTTGGAGAGACGGTTGCGCGAGTTGCCCGCCGGTCCGAGCGCGTCGCTGGTATAGCCGGCCACGTGCAGGTCGGACTGGAAGCCCGGGCCGATGGCGCCGCCGGGTGAGCCGGGCACCACGGTTGGCAGGCCGTTCCACGGCTCGAACGGGATGCTCGACTCCTGGTACGCCGTCAGGCCGCGCCCCAGCCGCACGGTGCCGAAGCCGCCCTGCAGGCCGACCCGGCTCTGGCCCTGGAACAACGGACGCGAGCCCGATTCGACGGTGCCGGTGTCCGATTCGAAGCGGATCTCCAGTTGGAACAGCGCCTTCAGGTTGTTGCCGAGATCCTCGACCCCGCGAAATCCCAGCTTGTTGTTGTCGCGTTTCGAGATTTGCGCCGTCGCCCCCGAGACCTTGGCGATCCCCGCGTCCAGGGTGCCGTAGATGGCGACCGACGATTGCGCGTGCGCCCCCGCCATGGTTCCGCATACGCCCAGCAAAGTCAGTGTCTCCAATATTTTTTTCATTTTATTTTCCATTGATTGAAAGATGGTGTCGATCCGACCTCCAGCGTGCGGCGGCCCGCGGATCGCATCCAGGCCGGTTTTTCCAGCGTATGCGAGAACCATCGCCGACTTTGTCATGCTGATGACAATGCCGATTTTTTACCGTTGGCGGACAACGGTGGGCAGGAGAGGGGGAGGGGACCGGCGGCCGCCGGCCGGTGGCGGACTGTTTTTCGGGCTATTTTTTTTTGCGGCGCTCTTGCACGCAGGCCTTGCACTCATAGCTCACGCCGCCGCCGGAGACGTTGTAGAACTCCAGGTCCATCGGCCAGGGTTCGTTGCATCGGCAGCATAACTGCTCTTGTCCCAGTTCCGACATCAGTATGCGGCGGAAGCCGCCGCCGATGCGCAGGAATTCGAATGCGGGAACGTTCGCTGAACGCAAGGTCCTTCACCTTTCTTTATCGTCAATGGTGGCTAGCCTAGCACCGATGTCGTCGCCGAACTGTCCACCTCGTTACATTGGCGCCGTCGCGGACGGGGTGGCCATGCCCGGCGTGGCGCGACGGCGCAGAACCGTCGAATCGGGCAAGGACCGCGTCGGTTCCGGCAACGTGAATCGGTACCGGCCGCTTTACACTGGCACCGTTTTTACCATCTTCCACCCACGCAAAGGAACCCACATGACCGAGAAAAAAACATGGCTGATCACGGGAGCCGGCCGCGGCCTCGGCCTCGAGCTCGCCAAGGCTGCGCTGGCGGCCGGACATTGCGTCGTGGCCACTGGACGCGATCCGCGCAAGGTGGCCCAGGCGCTGGGCGAACACGCCGGTTTGCTCACCGTCCGGCTCGACGTGACCAACCCCGGCGAGGCCCAAGTGGCGGTGCGCGAAGCGGTGGAAACGTTCGGCGGCATCGATGTCGTGGTCAACAACGCGGGTAACTTCCACGCCGGGTTCTTCGAGGAGCTGAGCGCCGGCCAAGTACGCAGCCAGTTCGAGACGCTGCTGTTCGGGCCGATGAACGTCGCCCGCGCCGTGCTGCCGCTGATGCGCGATCAGCGCTCCGGCCTGCTGATCTCGATCTCGTCCACCGCCGGCATCGTCGGCTTTCCCTTCTGTAGCGCGTATGCCGGCGCGAAATTCGCCGTCGAGGGCTGGATGGAGTCGCTGGGTCTTGAGGTGGCGCCGTTCGGCATCCGGACGATGCTGGTCGAACCGGGTTTCTTCCGGACCAGCCTGTTGACCGACGACTCGACCACGTTCGCCGCCACCTCCATCGCCGACTATGCCGAGCGCACCAAGGAGACCGTGGCGGCATGGAAAAAGATGGATGGCACGCAGCCCGGCGATCCGGCCAGGCTGGCTGGCGCGATCATGCAGGTCGCCGCGCTCGACGCGCCGCCGACGCGTTTCGCCGGCGGTATCGACGCCGTGCAGGCGTTCGAGGCGCGCGCGGACACCTTGTTGGAACAAGCGAACACCCACCGCGCCCTGTCGTCCTCGTTGTCCTACGGCGACGTGTGGTGAGTTTGTTCGGAAAGATCGGCGGTTTAGGCAAGATATCGATCGGATTCGGCAACCGGTATCAGGGCGGTCGAAGTCATACTTCCAGTGGATAAAATTTCACTGGAGATACGCTTACCATGACCACACTCAATGTCAACGGCAGCGCGCGCGCCATCGATGTCGACGCCGAGACGCCCATCCTGTGGGCGCTGCGTGACACGCTCGGGCTGACGGGCACCAAGTTCGGCTGCGGCGCGGCGCTGTGCGGCGCCTGCACCGTGCACCTCGACGGCCAGGCGATCCGCTCGTGCGTCACGCCGGTCTCCGCCGCCGACGGCAAGAAGATCACCACCATCGAAGCGGCCACCGACGGCAGCGACCGCGTCGGCAAGGCGGTGCACGCGGCGTGGGTCAAGCACGACGTCGCCCAGTGCGGCTACTGCCAGAGCGGCCAGATCATGAGCGCGATCGCCTTCCTCAAAACGCTGCCGCGCGGGAAGCAGCCGACCGTCGCCGAGATCGAGTCCGCCATGGCCGGCAATATTTGCCGTTGCGGCACCTACGCCCGCATCCGCGCCGCCGTCGCCGACGCCGCCCGCACCCTCGCTTAAAGGAATCACCATGCTGACCAACTTCAATCCCACAGAATTGCCGCGCGCGCTGCAAAACATGATCGAGCGCGAACAGGGCACCGTCGTGGCCACGGCCAGCCCGCCGCGCCGCGCCTTCCTCAAGGTGATGGGCTTGTCCGGCCTGGCGCTGGGAACGTTCCCGGGCATGGCGATGGCGCAGGAGTCCACCGGCCTCAAGCCGACCGAGCAGCCGCTGGCCTTCGTGCGGATCGCGCCCGACGGCGTCGTCACGGTGACCATCAACCGGCTCGAGTTCGGCCAGGGCGTGCAGACCGGGCTGCCGATGATCCTGGCCGAGGAGCTCGACGCCGACTGGTCGCTCGTCACCGCGCGGATGGGCACGGACGATCCGGCGTATATCGATCCGGTGTTCGGCCTGCACATGACCGGCGGCTCCGGCGCGATCAAGCACAGTTATATCCAGTACCGCGAACTGGGCGCGCGCGCCCGCGCCATGCTGCTGACGGCCGCCGCGCAGCGCTGGAACGTCGATGTGGCGACCTTGCAAACCCGCGCCGGCAAGGTGCTGGGGCCTGGCGGACGCCAGTTAAGTTATGGCGAACTGGCGCAGGCCGCCGCCGCGCTGCCGGTGCCGCAAAAGGTGGTGCTGAAGGACCCCAAGGACTTCCGCATCATCGGCCGCGCCACCGGCCGCATCGACGCCAAGGCCAAGAGCAGCGGCAAGCAGGCGTTCGGCATCGATACCCGTCTGGAAGGCCAACTGACGGCGGTGGTCGCGCGGCCGCCGGTGTTCGGCGCCCGCATTAAGACGGTCGACGACGGCGCCGCGCGCGCCATCAAGGGCGTGCGCGCCGTGCTGCGCGTGCCGCTCGACCGTGGCGCGGAAGGCGTGGCCGTGGTGGCCGATGGCTACTGGAACGCCAAGCGCGGGCGCGACGCCCTGAAACTGGAATGGAACACCGACGACGTCGAAAAGGTCGACAGCGAAAAGCAGCTCGCCCGGTACCGCGAGCTGGCCGGCCAGCCCGGCAACCGCAAGTTCGACGCCGACATGGCGCCGCTGGCCGGCGCGCCGTTGAGCATTAAGGCGGACTTCGTGTTCCCGTATCTCGCCCATGCGCCGATGGAGCCGTTGAACTGCACCGTCAAGCTCGACGACGGCGCCGCAGAGGTGTGGACCGGCACCCAGATGCCTGGCCTGGACGCCGCCGCCGCCGCCCGCGTGCTGGGCCTCAAGCAGGACAAGGTCAAGATGAACGTGGCGGTGGCCGGCGGCGGTTTCGGCCGCCGCGCCGTCCCCACCAACGACTTCGTGGTGGAGGCGTGCCAGATCGCCAAGGCCGCCCGCGCGGCCGGTGTGATCGCGCCTATCCGCACGGTGTGGAGCCGCGAGGACGACATCCGTGGCGGCTACTACCGTCCGATGCACCTGCACCGCGCCCACATCGGCTTCGACGCCAGCGGCAACGTGCTGGCGTGGGACCACGCCATCGTCGGCCAGTCGATCACGGCCGGCTCGCCATTCGAACCGTTCCAGGTAAAGAACGGCATCGACGGCACCGCCACCGAAGGCATGCGCGATCCGTATCCTTTCCCGATGCGCCTGACCGTGCATCATCCGAAGCAGAACGTGCCGGTCTTGTGGTGGCGCAGCGTAGGCTCCAACCACACGGCGTTCGTCATGGAGACGCTGGTCGACGAGATCGCGCGCATGACGAAGCAGGACCCGGTGGCGTACCGCATGAAGCTCCTCAGCCCGAAGCAGGCGCGCCACCGCGCGGCGCTGCAGTTGGCGGTCGACAAGAGCGGCTACGGCAAGCGCCGCCTTGCGGCTGGCCGCGCCTGGGGCGTGGCGGTGCACGAATCGTTCGACAGCGTGGTGGCGTATGTGGTCGAGGCGTCGGTCAAGGAGGGCGAGCCGGTGCTGCACCGCGTCACCGCCGGCGTGCACTGCAACCTGGCGGTCAATCCGCGCAGCATCGAGGCGCAGGTGCAGGGCGGGGCGCTGATGGGATTGTCGATGTGCCTGCCCGGCGCGGCGATCACGCTCAAGGACGGCGTGGTCGAGCAAAGCAATTTCGGCGACTTCGCGGTGCCCCGGATGACCAGCATGCCGGCCGTCGATGTGCACATCGTGCCGAGCGCCGAACCGCCGACCGGCATCGGCGAACCGGGCCTGCCGCCGCTGGCGCCGGCCTTCGCCAACGCGCTGGCGCGGGTGACCGGCAAGCCGGTGCGCGACATGCCGTTCAAACTAGCGTGAGGGACGGCCGGGGGATAGTCAATCACTTCCCCCGGTAAGTGTTCAGTAAGTGAACTAGCCTGATTATGATCTCCCAGCCTCGGCACTCGGAGAAACAATCATGCGGTTCCCGCGTATTTTCACCTCGACCAAACAAGTAACCTTCACACCGGAACGCGCGCCCCGCGTTGGTGGCTATCGCCCATGACGCGCGAGTTGCCTTTCCTGCCGTTCTCCCGACCCACCATCGACGAGGCCACCATCGCCGCCGTCGGCGACGTGCTGCGCTCCGGCTGGATCACCAGCGGCCCCAAAGTACGCGAGTTCGAGGAGCGCCTGTCCGCCTATTTTGGCGGGCGGCCCGTATTGACCTTCAGCTCCGGCACCTGCACCTTGGAGATTGCCCTGCGCGTGGCCGGCGTCGGTCACGGCGACGAGGTGATCACGACACCAATCTCGTGGCCGGCCACCGCCAATGTCATCCTCGCCGTCGGCGCGACGCCGGTGTTCGCCGATATCGACCCGGCCACCCGCAACATCGATCTCGATCGACTTGAAGCCGCCATCACGCCGCGCACGCGCGCGCTGATCCCGGTTCATTTATCCGGCCTGCCGGTGGACATGGAGCGCCTGTACGCGATCGCCGCGCGCCACCGGCTGCGCGTGGTCGAGGACGCCGCGCAGGCGTTCGGATCGCACTGGCGGGGCCGGCCCATCGGCGCCTTCGGCGATCTGGTGTCGTTCAGCTTTCAAGCCAATAAGAACCTGACCACGGGCGAGGGCGGCTGCCTGGTGCTGAACGAGGCGGACGAGGCGGCGCTGGCCGCCAGGCACCGCCTGCAGGGCGTCACCCGAAGCGGGATCGACGGCATCGATGTCGATCTCCCCGGCGGCAAGCACAACATGAGCGACATCATGGCGGCCATCGGCCTGGGCCAGTTCGCCAACATCGAGGCCGTCACCGCGCACCGGCGCGCGCTGGCGCGCCACTATTTCGCCCGCTTCGGCGCTGGCTTCGAAGCCGCCAGCGGCGCCCGGCTGCCGCTGGCCGATTTCGACCACACCAACTGGCATCTGTTCCAGATCATCCTGCCCGACCGGGGGCCGTCCACGCGCGCCGATTTCATGGAGGCGATGGCGCGCCGGGGGATCGGCACCGGTTTCCATTACGCGGCGATTCATTTGTTCAGCCTGTACCGCGCGCGCGGCTACGCGGAAGGCATGTTCCCGGTCGCCGAGCGCGTCGGCCGCCTGACGGTGACCTTGCCGATGTTCCACGCGATGACTTTCGACGATGTCGAGCGCGTGGTGGCGGCCGTCGAATCGATCCTGATCCACCAGCGGGTGCCCCAATGAACCTCGATGCCATGCATGATACGGCGCGTCGGCCGTTCACCGGAGGCGGCGACGCACTGCTCGACGACGCCCTGGCCGCGCGCCCGGCGCCGCCGTCCAGGCGCGCCGGCGCCACGCCACCGCTGTCGACGGCGCTGCTGTGGATGCTGTTCGGCGGCTTCGTCCTGATCACGCTGGGCGCGCTCGGTGTGCGCACCCTGGTGCCGCCCGACGAGGGCCGCTACGCCGAGATCGGCCGGGAGATGTTCGTCAGCGGCGACTGGATCACCACGCGCTTGAACGGCATTAAATATTTCGAGAAACCGCCGTTGCAAGCGTGGATGAACGCGCTGACCTTCACCCTGTTCGGCCTGGGCGAATGGCAGGCGCGGCTGTGGACCGGCGTCTGCGGCATCGTCGGCGTGGTCATGACCGCCTGGGCCGGACGCGTTGTGTTTCCCCCCCGCGTCGGGCTGTATGCTGGCCTGGTGCTGGCGTCGACCCTGTTCTGGCTGGCGTCGGGCCAGATCAATTCGCTCGACATGAGCTTGTCGGGCATGATGGCCACCTGCCTGGCCGCCGTGCTGATCGCCCAACGCGATGGCGCCACCGTCGGCCAGCGGCGCGCCTGGATGCTGGTCGCGTGGGCGGCGATGGCGCTGGCGGTGCTGGCCAAGGGCCTGGTCGGCGTGGTGCTGCCGGGCGCCGTGCTGGTGCTCTACGGCGCCGCCGCGCGCGATTGGCGCGTCTGGACCCGTCTGCACATCGGCAAGGGATTGCTGCTGTTTTTCGCCGTCGCCGCGCCCTGGTTCATCCTGGTCGCCCAGCGCAACCCCGAGCAGCCGTATTTCTTCTTCGTCCACGAGCATTTCGACCGCTTCCTGAGCCCTGGCCACCAGCGCGAGGGGCCATGGTACGCCTTCATCATGCTGCTGCTGCCTGGCATGTTGCCCTGGTTGGGCTGGCTGCCGCACGCGTTGGCGGCCGGCGCCAGGCGCGCGCCGGGCCGGTTCCAACCGCGATTGCTGTTGCTGATCTGGTTCGCCTTCATCTTTGTGTTTTTCAGCATGTCGAGCTCGAAGCTGCCCGGCTACATCGTGCCGGTGTTCCCCGCGCTGGCGTTGCTCACGGCGCTGTGCCTGGACGCCGCCGGCCGCCGCCCGCACATGGCCGCCGCCGCGCTGCTGGCGGTGGTGGGCGCGGTGCTGGTGGTCGCGGTGCCGGTGGCGCTGGCGACGGGCGCGGGCGCGGTCGGCTCTGCGCCGCACAGCCTGCGCAGCTACCAGCCGTGGCTGATGTTCGCCGGCTGCATCCTGTTGGTCGGCGGTTGCCTGGCGTGGTTCCACGCGGCGCGCGTCCGGCGCGATTCGACCGTCCTGACGATGGCGGTGGCCGGCTTTCTCGCCACCCACCTGATCGTCGCCGGTTTCGAGGTGTACGGCAAGGACCGCGCGGGCACCGCGCTGCTGCCGGCGATCCGGGCCGAACTGACGCCGTCCACCAAACTGTATGCGGTCGGCCGGTACGAGCAGTCGCTGACCTTCTACCTGGGCCGGCCGGCGATCCTGGTCGAATACGTGGACGAATTCGCCTTCGGGCTGCGACAGGAGCCGCGACTGGCGCTGTCCGGGCTGGACGAGTTCGTCGCCGAATGGCGGCGCGACGCCGCCGCCGGCCGGCCCTCGATGGCCATCGCCAGCCAGGCCCTGTACGACCGGCTGCGCCAGCGCGGCGTGCCGATGCGGCTGGTGGCACGCGACGGGCGCCGGCTGGTGATCTCCAATCAACTGGCGAAAGGATTGCCATGACGCCCGAATTGTCCATCGTCGTTCCGGTCTACAACGAGGAGGCGGGACTGCCCGGCCTGTTCGAGCGCCTGTACCCGGCGCTCGACGCGCTGTGCACCGGTTATGAGATCGTGTTCGTCAACGACGGCAGCCGCGACGCCTCGGCGTCGTTGCTGGCCGAGCAGTTCCGGCGGCGTCCCGACGTCACCCGGGTGGTGCTGTTCAACGGCAATTACGGCCAGCACATGGCGATCCTGGCCGGCTTCCAGTCCGCGCGCGGCGAGATCATGGTCACCCTCGACGCCGACCTGCAAAACCCGCCCGAGGAGATCGGCAAGCTGGTCGAGCGGATCCGCGCGGGCCACGACTACGTCGGTTCGATCCGGCGCGTGCGCCAGGATGCGGCCTGGCGCACGCTGGCGTCGAAGGCGATGAACCGGATGCGCGAACGCATCACCCACATCCGCATCACCGACCAGGGCAACATGCTGCGCGCCTACGGCCGCAATGTCATCGACCTGGTCAATCAATGCGCGGAGGTCAACACCTTCGTGCCGGCGCTGGCCTACACCTTCGCGCGCAATCCGGCCGAGGTCGTGGTCGAGCACGAGGAGCGCGCGGCCGGCGAGTCCAAGTATTCGTTCTACAGCCTGATACGGCTCAACTTCGACTTGGTGACCGGCTTCTCGCTGATTCCGCTGCAACTGTTCTCGATGCTGGGCATGGCGCTGTCGGGCGCCTCCGGCCTGTTGGTGCTGGTGCTGTTGACGCGCCGGCTGCTGCTCGGCGCCGAAGCCGAGGGGGCGTTCACCCTGTTCGCGCTGCTGTTCTTCCTGATGGGCGTGATCCTGTTCGGCATCGGCTTGTTGGGGGAGTACATCGGCCGCATTTACCAGCAGGTGCGCGCGCGGCCGCGTTATGTGGTGCAAACCATCCTCGAGGAGCTGGCGCCGGCGGCGCGGCGGCAGGTGGCAGACGCCGCCAACGCGGCGGCCATCATGCCGCTGGAACAGCGCGGGGTGGGGCGGTGACGGCGCCAGGCGCGGCTCCCCGCGCCGTGGTGTTCGCCTACCACGAGGTCGGCGTGCGTTGCCTGCGGGTGCTGCTGGCCGGCGGCGTGGACGTGCCGCTGGTGCTCACGCACGATGATGATCCGGCCGAGAACATCTGGTATGGCTCGGTGCGGGCGCTGTGCCGCGAGCACGGCATCGCCACCGCCGTCCATGCCGATCCGGCCGATCCGGCGTTGCTGGCCTCGGTGCGCGCGGCGCGCCCGGATTTCCTGTTCAGTTTTTACTACCGCCACATGCTGCCGGCCGCCGTGCTGGCGGTGGCGCCGGCCTACAACATGCATGGCTCGCTGCTGCCGAAATTCCGCGGCCGCGCGCCGGTCAACTGGGCGGTACTGCACGGCGCCGACCGCACCGGCGCCACCTTGCACGAGATGAGCGTCAAGCCCGACGCCGGCGCCATCGTGGCGCAGACGGCGGTGCCCATCCTGCCCGACGACACGGCCTTCGAGGTGTTCGGCAAAGTCACCGTGGCGGCCGAGCAGACCTTGTGGGGCGTGCTGCCGGCGTTGCTGGCGGGCGCCGCGCCGCGCCGCGACAACGACCTGCGGCAGGGCAGCTACTTCGGCGGGCGCACGCCGGCCGACGGCCGCATCGACTGGCGCGCCGACGCCCGAACCGTCTACAACCTGCACCGCGCGGTGGCGCCGCCTTATCCCGGCGCCCACACGGAGGTCGACGGCGTGTCGTTGACCTTGGCGCGCGCGCGCCTGCTGCCGGGATCTCCGGCCTCCGGCATGGCGCCCGGCCTGGCGGTGCTCGACGGCGGGATCGTCGGCGTGTGCGGCGACGGCCGCATGCTGGCCATCTCCTCCTTGCTGGACGGCGCGGCGGAAGTATCGCCACAACAGTTACAAACCATGCTGGCCAGTTCGGCGGCGCAGATCGACATCACCCGAGTAAATCCATGAAAAAAGTCCTTATCCTTGGCGTCAACGGCTTTATCGGCCACCACCTGTCCAAGCGCATCCTCGAAACCACCGACTGGGAGGTGTTCGGCATGGACATGCACACCGACCGCATCACGGCCCTGCTGGAGAACCCGGCCTACAAGTCGCGCATGCACTTCTACGAGGGCGACATCACGATCAACAAGGAGTGGATCGAATACCACGTCAAGAAATGCGACGTGATCGTGCCGCTGGTCGCCATCGCCACGCCGTCGACCTACGTCAAGGAGCCCCTGCGCGTGTTCGAACTCGATTTCGAGGCCAACCTGCCGATCGTGCGTTCGGCCGCCAAATACGGCAAGCACCTGGTGTTCCCGTCGACGTCGGAGGTGTACGGCATGTGCCACGACGAGGAGTTCGATCCCGAAAACTCCGAGCTGGTGTGCGGGCCGATCAACAAACCGCGCTGGATCTATTCCAACGCCAAGCAGTTGATGGACCGGGTGATCTGGGGCTATGGCATGGAGGGCCTGAACTTCACGCTGTTCCGTCCCTTTAACTGGATCGGCGCGGGGCTCGACTCGATCCACACCGCCAAGGAGGGGTCGTCGCGCGTGGTGACGCAGTTCTTCGGCCATATCGTGCGCGGCGAGGCCATCTCGCTGGTCGACGGCGGCGCGCAAAAACGCGCTTTCACCTACATCGACGACGGCATCGACGCGCTGGTGCGCATCATCGCCAACGCCGGCGGCGTCGCCACCGGCAAGATCTACAACATCGGCAATCCGGTCAACAATTATTCGATCCGCGAGCTGGCCCAGATGATGATGGCGTTGGCCGCCGACTACCCGGAGTACGCGGAGGCGGCGCGGCGGGTGAAGATCGTCGAGACCACCTCCGGCGCGTACTACGGCGAGGGTTACCAGGACGTGCAGAACCGCGTGCCGAAGATCAGCAACACCAGCGCGGACCTGGGCTGGAAGCCGGTCACCGGCATGGCCGACGCGCTGCGGCGCATCTTCGACGCCTATCGCGGCCATGTCGCGCAGGCGCGGGCGCTGATCGAATGATGGCGGCGACACCACCGCTGTTGACGCTCAAGATCGACGTCGACACCTTCCGCGGCACCCGGCTGGGCGTGGGCAACCTGGTGCGCATGCTGCGCACACACGGGGCCAGCGCCACGTTCCTGTTTTCGCTCGGCCCGGACCACACCGGCTGGGCCTTGCGGCGCGCGCTGCGGCCCGGTTTTTTCGACAAGGTCGCGCGCACGTCGGTGGTGGAGCACTACGGTTTGAAGACGCTGATGTACGGCACCTTGCTGCCGGGCCCCGACATCGGCCGGCGCTGCGCCGCGGAGCTGCGCGCGGTGCGCGACGCCGGTTTCGAATGCGGCATCCACACCTGGGACCACGTGCGGTGGCAGGACAACGTCGCCGCGCGCGGCGCCGACTGGACGCGCGAGATGATGCGCAAGGCCGCGCGCCGCCATGTCGACGTGTTCGGCGTGGCCACGCGCACGCACGGCGCGGCCGGCTGGCAGATGAACGCCGCCGCCTTCGCCGAACACGACGCGGCCGGCTACCGCTACGCCTCGGACGGCCGCGTTCCGCTCGACGCCCGGGGCGCGCTGCGCGACCCGGCCTGTGGACCGCACCGGGTGGTGGCCGGCGGCCGCCTGATCGACTGCGTCCAGTTGCCCACCACGCTGCCCACGCTCGACGAACTGCTCGGCCGCGCAATCGACGGCAGGACGATCACGGTGGACAACGTCGCGGCACACCTGTTGTCGCTGACCGCCGGCGCCCCGCGCGACCATGTCTACACGCTGCACGCCGAGCTGGAGGGGCAAAAGCTGGCGCCGGTGTTCGAGCAATTGCTGCTCGGCTGGCGCGCGCAGGGCTACCGGTTCGGCGCGATGGCCGACTACTACGACAAGGTCAGGCATGCGCCGCTGCCGGCGTCGCCGTTGGGCTGGGGCGAGCTGCCCGGGCGGTCCGGGCGCGTGATCATGCAGGGCGGGGCGTTGTAGCGTGAACTTTCCTTTCCTTCCCTTTATTTTGAGGAGTATCCCGATGTCGCAATTTCCCGATCCGTTCCAACCAAGCGGGGCGCCAGCATGAAAATCACCATCATCGGAACGGGCTACGTCGGCCTGGTGACGGGCGCCTGCCTGGCCGAACTGGGCAACGATGTCGTCTGCCTCGACCTCGACGAGGGCAAGATCGCGCTGCTCAATAGCGGCGGCATGCCGATCCACGAACCGGGGCTGGAGGAGATCGTCGAACGCAACCGTGACGCCGGGCGGCTGCGCTTTTGCACCGACGTCGCCGCCGCGGTGGAGCACGGCGACTTGCAGTTCATCGCGGTCGGCACGCCGGGCGACGAGGACGGCGCCGCCGACCTGCGGCACGTGCTGGCCGCCGCGCGCGCGATCGGGCGCCACATGCGGGGCTTCAAGGTGGTGGTCGACAAGTCGACCGTGCCGGTCGGCACCGGCGAGCGCGTAGCCGCCGCGCTGCGCGAGGAGCTGGGCAGACGCGCTTCGGACGCCGCTTTCTCGGTCGTCTCCAACCCCGAGTTCCTCAAGGAGGGCGCGGCGGTCGAGGATTTCATGCGGCCCGACCGCATCGTCATCGGCTGCGACGACACGCCCGACGGCGAGCGCGCGCGCGACCTGCTGCGCACGCTCTACAAGCCTTTCAACCGCAATCACGAGCGCACCCACTGGATGGACGTGCGCTCGGCGGAATTCACCAAGTATGCCGCCAACGCCATGCTGGCCACGCGCATCTCGTTGATGAACGAACTGGCCAATCTGGCCGATTGCGTCGGCGTCGATATCGAGGCGGTGCGCCGCGGCATCGGCTCCGATCCGCGCATCGGCCACGGCTTCCTGTACGCCGGCGCCGGCTACGGCGGGTCCTGCTTTCCCAAGGACGTGCGGGCGCTCGCGCGCACCGCCGGACGCTTCGGCCAGGAGCTGTTGATCCTGCGCGCGGTGGAGGCGGTCAACCAGCACCAGCAGCTGCTGCTGGGCCGCAAGATCCTGGGGCGCTACGGCGAAGATCTGGACGGCATGCATTTCGCCGTGTGGGGACTGGCGTTCAAGCCGAACACCGACGACATGCGGGAGGCGCCGGCGCGCTCGCTGCTGCGCCAGTTGCTGCGCGCGGGCGCGAGCGTGGCCGTGTACGACCCGGTCGCGATGGCCGAGGCCGCGCGGACGTTGGCGCTGGATCTGCGCGCCGATGAGCTGGCGCGGGTGCGCTTCGCCGCCACCCCGCTCGACGCCCTGGCGGGCGCCGACGCGCTGGCGATCGTCACCGAGTGGAAGGCGTTTCGCAGCCCCGATTTCGGCAAGATCAAGGCGGCGCTGAAACAGCCGGTCATTTTCGACGGACGCAATCTGTTCGAGCCGGAGGCGATGGACGAGTACGGATTTGAGTACCATGGCATCGGGCGCGGCTCCCTGCTCGCCAGGGACGCGCCGTCGAGCGCGCCGCGCGCCACGGCTCGGCGGGCGGTTTCGCAACACTGCGTTTCTTTAGTGCGCGCCTGATGGAACGCTGGATGGACCGCGCCGCGATGACAGGCAAGCTGGAACGCCGATGCGGCATCCGCCGCACCGGTTTTACGCCTCGGGCGCCGGTCGGGTCGTCAGCCGGAACAGCAGACCCGGCTCCATCCGCTGCGCCGCCAGTGTCCAGCCGTGCGCCCGCGCGATCTCCTGGCAGATCGAGAGGCCCAGCCCGGCGCCATGGTCGCGGCGATGCGCGCCGCGCCAGAAACGTTCGAACATTCGCGCCATCTGTTCGGGCGCCACCCCCGGGCCGCTATCGCGTACCGTCAGCGCCTCGGCGCCGATCGTCACGCACACTTCGGTGCCTTCGGGGGCATGCTGGATGGCGTTTTCCAGCAGGTTTTTCAGCAAGGTGAACAGCGTCGCCGGGTCTGCCTGCCATGGCGCCGCCGGGCCGTCGTCGCGCAAGGTCAGGCGCACGTTCGCCGCATCGGCCATGCGCCGCAGGTAGTCGACCGCCTCGGCGCCGACGTCGCGCGGATCGACCATGGCGAAAATGTAATTCTGCTCCTCGCTCGCTTCGGCCAGCAGCAGCAACTGCTGCACCTGGCGGGTCATGTGCTGGATGTCGCTGAGCAGCGACTCGCGCTCCTCGCCTTTGTCCGTCAGCTCGATTTGCGCGCGGATCAGGGCGAGCGGCGTTTTCAGCTCGTGCGCGGCCGTCGCCAGAAAACCTTGCTGGACGCGATAACCCTGTTCCAGGCGCTCGAGCACGCGGTTGAAACTGTCGACCAGCGGCGCGATCTCGGCCGGCACCGCGTTGACCCGCAGCCGCGCGTGCAGCGCGCGCGGGGAAATCGACGCGGCCGACTCCGACACCTCGCGCAGCGGCTTGAGCGTGTAGCGCAGCGTGATGAGCGCGCAGGCGCCGAAGGCGAACAGCATGACCAGACTGAACAACACGATGCCGGCGCCCATGAACGGCAGCGCGAACTCGGTTTGGAACAGCTCGACTATCCGCTTGCTGGCGGCGAACTGCACATACCAGCGCTTGCCGTCGTGTTCGACGGCGGCGGTGCCGGCGTACATCGGCACGCCGGCGAAATCGAAGGTGAAGGGGCCGGGTGTCAACCGGCGCGTCGCCGGTATCGACGGCCATGCCGTGCCGGGGCCGGTGGCGGACGCCAGCGCGACGTCGCCGGCCGCGTCCAGCACGCGGTACGAGATCTCGCGCCGGAGACTGTCGTAGGTCCAGGGATGACTGTCTTCGCTTTCCAGGAAGCCGACCGGCCGTCCGGCGCGATCGAAGAGCAGCGCCTCGGCCATTTCCTCCGCGCGTTCCGCCACGTCCATGCTGGGCAAAATCTCGCTTTTCGTCGTGATGAGGTAAAAAACGGCCGCCAGCAGCAGGGTGACGCTGAGCACCATGCCGGCCACGTAGGCGAGCAGGACTTTGACGCCCAGGCTATTGAGCCACGTCGGTTTCACGAAGCGCATAACCCAGTCCCCTCACATTGACGATCCGTTGGCGCGAGCCGATGGCCAGCAGTTTGCGGCGTATCCGGTGCAGCGCCACGTCCAGCGCGTTCGGCGTGACGGCCTCGCTCAGCCCCCAGGCGGCGGCCTCCAGCGCGCTGCGGCGCACCACCTCGGCATGGCGGTGCACCAGCATCAGCATGATCTGCATCTCCGCCGGGGCGAGGCTGACGCTTTCCTCCGCGCAGCAGACCAGGCCCTCGCCGGGGCGCAGGGTCAGGTCGTCGTGGCTGGGGTCTAGCGGGCGGAAATCGACGGGGCGGCGCAGCAAGGCCCGCGCGCGCGCGACCATCTCGTCCATGGCGAACGGCTTGGGCAGGTAGTCGTCGGCCCCCGCCTCGAGCCCCGCGACGCGGTCGTGCAGCGCGTCGCGCGCCGTCAGCACCAGGCAGGGCACGTGCAGCCCGGCGCCGCGCACGCGCTGCAACAGGGTCAGCCCGTCGCCGTCCGGCAAGCCCCGGTCGAGGATGATCGCCTGGTAGGGCAGTTGCTGGATGGCGGACCACGCGGTGTCGATGCGGTCGATGACGTCGACCGCGATGCCGGCGGCCGCCAGCGCCTTGCACATCAGCTGGGCAAGGCGGTCGTGGTCTTCGATTAGTAGAATGCGATTCATCAGAAGCGGTATAGGTATCCCAGGCCGACGCGGCTCTCGGTCGCGCGGTCGACCAGAGGGCTATCCTTGATCTTTTTGGCAAGCTTGCTCACCCCCAGATCAAGGAACATGGAGTGGTGCGCATCGAAAACGTAGGTGCTGCGCAGGCCCAGCTCGGCGTTGACGCCGGATTTGCCCTCGTAAGCGGCACGGCCGGCGCGCGCCTCGTCGGCGGCGACACCATAGTAGTAATCGACGTATTTCTTGTCGACCCAGCTGGCGCCTGCGCGGGGTGTCAATATAACATGCTGGCCGATGCGCCAGTTCTTTTCCAGGCCGAGGTTGAAGCGGCGGCCCTTGCTGTTGCCCGAGGCGTCGGCCAGCAGTTCGGCGCTGACATCGACCACGCCGGTCTGCCATTTCACCTTGCCGCCCGCCCAGAAGCCGCTTTTGCGCTCGCGCATGCCGTTCAGGATGGTCGCGTCGCCGGCCTCATAGCCGCTGAAGTCGTATTTGCCGATCACGCGCAGGTCGAGGCGCTGGCCGCCGCCGAGGTCGACGCTGTACGCCTTGAACTCGACGACGGGGCCGAACACGCGCACATATTGGTTCTCGTAGGAGATCAGCGGCAGCACGCGGTTTTCCCGGTCGATGCCGGTGTAGGGCTGCTGCTCGGTGAACGCGGCGACGCCCAGGCCCCAGGAGGAAGCCTCGTCGCCCGGAGCGGCGCTGGCCACGCAAGAGGCGCCCAACCCGAGTGCGAGGGCCGAGGCGACCGCCACGTGGTGGATAGTGGTGGCCGAGGTAAAGATGCGCGGAAACTGCATGGTGGTTTCTCCGAATGTTGAATGTGAAACCACATGGTCGGCGAAGTCGTCTTACTGAATACTTACCCGAAAAAAACATCAAAACCCGTCCTTCCCGGTAAGTATTCGGAAAGGCGCGCTGCCCGATAGTGACGCATTGTTAAAGCCGAGGGCATCGCATGCGTTCACCCGCCAACTTCCATTTACTCTTCCGCCGGCCGCTGTCGCACGCGCCGTGGCTGGCCGCCGCCGCGTTATTGGCCGGCTGCGCGACGCCCGCTCCCGGGCTGACACCGGGCGGTCCGGCGGCGCCGGTGGCCGCCCGATGGCACGCGCCGCTGCCGCACGGCGGTCGGCTTGCCGACCTGGGCCTCTGGTGGGGACAGTTCGACGACCCGCTCGTGCCGCGCCTGATCGCGGCCGGGCAGAAAGCCAGCCCGACGCTGGCTGAAGCCGTGGCCCGCATCGCCGACGCCCGCGCGGCCAGGGTGTCCAGCGGCGCCGCCTTGCTGCCCAACCTGGGCGCCAATGCCAGCGCCAGCCGGGGGCGCTCGGAGATCGCCGGGCCGGTCGGCAAGGCGGCGTCGGCCGGCTTGGAGGCCGGCTGGGAGCTGGACCTGTTCGGCGCCAATCGCGCCGGCGCCGGCGCCGCCCAGGCCGCGCTCGAGTCCAGCCAGGCCGGCTGGCATATGGCGCGGGTGTCGCTGGCCGCCGAGATCGCCACCGCCTACCTTGGCTTGCGCGCCTGCGAAGCGCAACTGGTGCAGACGGAGCTCGATGCCCGTTCGCGCACCCGGACCTCCGAATTGACCGATCTGGCGGCGGACGCCGGCTTCCGCGCGCCGGCCACGGCCGATCTGGCGCGCGCCAGCGCCGCGCAGGCGAACGCCGCGCTGATCCAGCAGCGCGCGCAATGCGATCTCTCGGTCAAGGCCCTGGTCGCGCTCACCGCGCTGGATGAGACGGCGCTGCGCGGCGAGCTCGCCGCCGGGGCCGCCCGCTTGCCGCTACCGGCCGAACTGGCCGTGGCCGCCGTGCCGGCCGCCGTGCTGGTGCAACGGCCCGATATTTACGCCGCCGCGCGCGACGTCGCGGCCGCCAGCGCGCGGGCAGACCAGGCGCAGGCGCGACGCTGGCCGCGCGTCACCCTGGCCGGCAGCATCGGCGCCAACCGCGTGAGCGGCGGCGGCATCAGCAGCAACGGCAGCGTCTGGAGCGTGGGGCCGGTCACCGTGACGTTGCCGCTGTTCGACGGCGGCGCGCTGCGCGCCAACGCGCAGGCGGCGCGCGTGCGCTACGAGACCGCCACCACGGTCTACGCGGCGCGCCTGCGCGAGGCGGTGCGCGACGTGGAAACGGCGTTGGTCACACTACAAAGCACGGCCGCGCGCGGCGCCGACACCGATGCGGCCGCCGCCGGATTCGAGCGCTCCTATCGTGCGACGGAGGCGAGCTACCAGGCCGGCACCGCCAGCTTGTTCGAGCTGGAGGACGCCCGCCGCAGCATGCTCGAGGCGCAGGCCGCGGTGATCGGGCTGCGCCGCGAGCGTGTGGCCGCCTGGATCGCCCTGTACCGCGAGCTCGGCGGCGGCTGGTCCGAAACCGGTGCGCCGGCGGTGCCTTCGACCGCCAGCGATACGCCCCAACCACCCATTGTCAACATCGGCACCCGCGCCGTGCCGGCCCGCCAGGAACAAGGAAACCAATGATGAAAAATATACGCCCCCATCTCTTCTATTTGGCAGCAGCCTTTGCCGCCGCGCTTGCCGTCGCCGCCATCGCGGTGGCCATGCCGGAGTCGGCCAAGCCGCCGGCGGCCGCCGCCAGGAGCGCGCTGACGGTCGAGGTCGCGACGCCGCGGCCGGTGGTGCTACCGATCCGGCTGGCCGCCAACGGCAATATCACCGCGTGGCAGGAAGCCAGCATCGGCGCCGAGGCCAACGGCCTGCGCCTGGCCGAGGTCAAGGTCAATGTCGGCGACGTGGTCCGGCGCGGCCAGGTGCTGGCCACCTTCGCCGCCGCCACCGTGGGCGCCGAGCTGGCGCAAAGCCGCGCCGCAGCCGCCGAGGCGGAGGCCGCGCTGGCCGAGGCCGGGGCCAACGCGCAGCGCGCCCGGCAACTGCAAACCACCGGCGCCATGTCGGCCCAGCAAATCCAGCAATACCTCACGGCCGAGCGCACCGCGCAGGCGCGCCTGGACGCGTTGCGGGCCGCCGAGAACACCCAGCAATTGCGCCTGGCGCAGACCCGCGTGCTGGCCCCGGACGATGGCGTGATCTCGGCGCGCAGCGCGACGGTGGGGGCGGTGCCGCCGGCCGGGCAGGAGCTGTTCCGGCTGATCCTGCGCGGCCGGCTCGAATGGCGCGCCGAGGTCGCGGCTTCGGACCTGGTCCGGCTCAAGCCCGGCCAGGCCGCGCTGGTGACGCCGGCCGGCGGCAAGCCGGTCAGGGGCCGCCTGCGGATGGTCGCGCCGGCGGTCGACACGCTCTCGCGCAACGGTCTGGTGTACGTGGACCTGCCGCCGGACGGCACCGCGCGCGCCGGCATGTTCGCGCGCGGCGAGTTCGAGACCGGCAGCGCGCGCATGGTGACCTTGCCGCAAAGCGCGGTGCTGATGCGCGACGGCTTCAGCTACGTACTGCGGGTGGGCGCCGATTCGCGCGTGGCGCAGACCAAGGTGAAAGTGGGGCGGCGCGCGGGCGACAGGATAGAGATCGTCGACGGCATCGCCGCGCCGGCGCGGGTGGTGGTGGCCGGCGGCGCCTTCCTCGGCCACGGCGACCTGGTCACGGTGGCGCCCGCGCCCGCAGCGGCAGCGGCGGCGGCCGCCGTCGTCGCCGATACCAACTAATCGAAAGAACGCGATGCATTTCAATATATCCTCCTGGTCGATTCGCAATCCGACCCCGGCCATCCTGTTGTTCATCCTGTTGACGATTGGGGGCCTGATGGGCTTCCGCGCGATGAAGGTGCAGAACTTTCCCGACATCGAGCTGCCGACGGTCACCGTCAGCGCCGAGTTGCCCGGCGCCTCGCCGGCGCAGCTGGAGACCGACGTCGCCCGCAAGATCGAGGACGCGCTGGCCACCGTGCAGGGCGTCAAGCACATCCGCAGCACCCTGACCGACGGCAACGCCAACATCGCGATCGAGTTCCACCTCGAAAAACCGGCGCAGCAGGCCGTCGAGGACGTGCGCGACGCCGTCTCCCGCGTCCGCGCCGACCTGCCGGCCGACCTGCGCGACCCGGTGATCCGCAAGATGGAACTGGCCGGCGCGCCCATCCTGACCTACACCGTCGCCTCCAGCCACATGGACGCGGAGGCGCTGTCCTGGTTCGTCGACAACGAGGTCGGCAAGACGCTGCTGGCGGTGCCCGGCGTGGGCGCCATCACGCGGGTCGGCGGCGTGGACCGGGAGGTGCGCGTGGCCCTGGACCCGGCGCGGCTGCTGGCGCTGAACACGACGGCGGTGGACCTGTCGCGCCAGCTGCGCCAGATCCAGCGCGAGTCGCCGGGCGGGCGCGTCAACCTGGGCGGCGCCGAGCAATCGGTGCGCACCATCGCCACGGTGCAATCGGCCGCCGAGGTGGCCATGCTGGACGTGACCCTGGGCGATGGCCGCCGGGTACGGCTCGACCGGGTGGCGACGGTCACCGACACCGTCGCCGAACCGCGCTCGGTCGCGCTATTGAACGGCGCGCCGGTGGTCGGCTTCGAGATCACGCGCTCGCGCGGCGCCGGCGAGATCGACGTCGCCGAGGGCGTCCAGCGCGCACTCGAGCGCCTCAAGGCCAAGCACGCGGACATCGTCGTCACCGAGGCCTTCAACTTCGTCGACCCGGTGCGCGAGAACTACGACGGCTCGATGCGGCTGCTGTACGAGGGCGCGGCGCTGGCGGTGCTGGTGGTGTTCCTGTTCCTGCGCGACTGGCGCGCCACCTTGATCGCGGCGGTGGCGCTGCCGCTGTCGGCCATCCCGACCTTCGCGCTGATGCACTGGATGGGCTTCACCGTCAACACGGTCAGCCTGCTGTCGCTGTCGCTGGTGATCGGCGTGCTGGTCGACGACGCCATCGTCGAGATCGAAAACATCGAGCGCCATCTGTTGATGGGAAAAACGCCGTTCCAGGCGGCGATGGAGGCGGCCGACGAGATCGGCCTGGCGGTGGTGGCCACCACCTTCACCTTGATCGCCGTGTTCCTGCCGACGGCCTTCATGGGCGGCACGGTCGGCAAGTTCTTCGTCCAGTTCGGCTGGACGGCGGCCATCGCGGTGTTCTTCTCGCTGGTGGTGGCGCGCATGCTCACGCCGATGATGTCGGCCTATCTCTTGCGCGCGCCCAAGGCCGAGCCTCGTCACGCGCCGCGCTGGCTGGACGCCTATCTGTCCTGCGCGCGCTGGTGCCTGCGCCACCGGGCGCTGACCGTGGCTGCCGCCGCCATGTTCTTCGCGGGCGGGCTGATGCTGGCGGCCACGCTGCCCGGTACCTTCATCCCGCCCGACGACGATTGGCAAACGCAGGTGACGGTGACCCTGGCTCCGGGCGCCAAGCTGGGCGACACGCTCGCGCTGGCCGAGCGGGCGCGCGGCATCGTCATGGGCAACCGGCACGTCAAGCTGGTGTATTCGGCCATCGGCGGCGGCAGCGCTGGCGCCGATCCGGCCGGCTCGTCCGGCGGCGCCGTCGCCGACGTGCGCACTGCCGTGCTTACGCTGAACCTGACGCATCGCGACGACCGCCCGGGCCTGACCAAGCAGGGAATCGAGTCGCAGCTGCGCGCGGCGCTGGCCGCCTTGCCCGGCGCCCGCGTCAAGGTCGGCATGGGGGAATCGGAAAACTATGTGCTGGTGCTCGCCGGCGAGGACGGCGCGGCGCTGGCCCGCCACGCCTTGCTGGTGGAAAACGAGCTGCGCGGCATCGCCGGCATCGGCGCGGTTACTTCCACCGCCAGCCTGCTGCGCCCCGAGTTGATCGTGCGCCCGGATTTCGACCGCGCCGCCGATCTCGGCGTGACCTCGGCGGCCATTGCCGACACGCTGCGGGTGGCCACCACCGGCGACTACGACCAGGAACTGGCCAAGCTCAACCTGAGCGAGCGCCAGGTGCCGGTCGTCGTGCGGCTGGCCGACGGCGCCCGCGACGACTTCGAAACGCTCAAGCGTCTGCCGGTGCCGGGCGCGCGCGGGCCGGTGTCGCTGGAGAACGTCGCCACGCTGACGATCGGCAGCGGGCCGTCGGAGATCGCGCGCTACGACCGTCTGCGCAACGTCAACTTCGAGATCGAGCTGAACGGCCAGCCGCTGGGCGACATCGAAGCGGCCGTCCTGGCGCTGCCGAGCCTGCAAAAGATGCCGTCGGGCGTGGTGCAGGCGACCATCGGCGACGCCGAGGCGATGGGCGAGCTGGCCGCCGGCTTCGGCGTGGCGATGCTGACTGGCGTGCTGTGCATCTACATCGTGCTGGTGCTGCTGCTGAAGGACTTCATGCAGCCGGTGACGATCCTGGCCGCGCTGGTGCTGTCGGTGCCCGGCGCCTTCCTGGCCTTGTTCGTCACGGGCACGGCACTGTCGATGCCGTCGATGATCGGCCTGATCATGCTGATGGGGATCGCCACCAAGAATTCGATCCTGCTGATCGACTACATCATCCTGGCGCGCCGCGACCACGGCCTGGCGCGCTGGGACGCGATTATCGACGCCTGCGGCAAGCGCGTGCGTCCGATCGTCATGACCACCATCGCCATGGGCGCGGGCATGCTGCCGATCGCGCTGGGCTGGGGCGCCGACCCCAGCTTCCGCGCGCCGATGGCGATTGTCGTCATCGGCGGGTTGATTACTTCGACGGTACTGAGCCTGCTTGTCATTCCTGTGGTGTTCACCTATGTCGACGACGCCGTGCAGTGGTTGGCCGCACGCGTGCGGAGAGCGGAGAGCGACGCGCGGATCGCGCCGGCGGACGCGGAGGCTCGCCTCCGGCCCCGCCCATAGCTTCTGTACGTGTCACATGCAGCTATAACTTGTGGCCTGGTTCGGATCGCCCGAGGTGAAGACGGCTTTTTGCGGATAGACGCACAGCGGCCTGGTCTTCGCGCCGGAACCGGCGGTGATGGTGCCCGGCGCGCTGCCTTTTTCGACCCAGTCCGTCAGCAACGCGTACAGCTGCGCATTGGTCGGCAACGGCGGCGTCGCCGTGGGGTTGGAGGTGCCGTTGTTGAACGAATGGCCCATGCCCGGAACCAGGTAAAACCGGTAGAAGCCCTGTACCGCCGCCATGCCGCCCATCTGCTCGGCCACGCGGTGGTAGTAGTTGATCGAGCCCTGCGGCGGGATCAGCACGTCGGCCAGGCCGTGATACATGATCAGCTTGCCGTTGCGCGCCTTGAACGCGGACAGGTCCGGGTTGTCGGTGTTGATGTTGCCGAAGGCCGGCTGCAGCGCGACGCCGCGCTCCCAGGCCATGGACAGGGCGGCATAGCCCAGGCTTTTCCAGCCATTGGCGCCGTTGCCGGTGGCGTTGCGGAACAGCGGGCTGGCCAACAGCGGGTTTTGCAGCGAGAGCGCGACCATCTCGCTGGCGATGGGAAACTGCGCCGCCCCCGCCAGCGCGGTCATGCTGGTGCCGCGCGCCAGTCCGTACCATTTCTGCGCGGCGGCTGTGGCGGTGCCGAAACCGTTGTCGAGCGCCGGATCCGGCACGGAGCCGTCGGTCGTCTGCCCGTACCACATCTTGTTGAGCGCGCCCGCCTGCGCCAGGTTGACGCAGCTGGGCAGTGCGCTGGCGCCGGTGACGCCGACACCGGCGACGCCGGCGCACAACACCTTGGCATCCTTGCGCGGATCGTAGCGGCATTGCGCGGGATCGGGGATATAGCCCAGGTGCTGGCCGCCGACGCTGTCGCAGGCGTCGATGGCGGCGTTGGACAGCAAGTCGAGCTGGTCGTTGCCCAGGTTGACGCCGGCCAGGTCGCGCTGCATGACGACCTGCGGATACAGCTCGGTGACGATGAACTTGCTCCAGTTGATGGCCGGCGCGCCGGCGAGGATGCCGTCGAAGTCGGCGGGGTTGGCCTGCGCCTCCTTCAAGCCCTGGCGGCCGCCGGTGGAAAAGCCGTTCCAATAGGCGTATTTGGCATCCTTGCCGTAGTAGGCCTTGGCCAGCGCCTTGGTCTTGACCGCCATTTCATGGATGCCGCGTTCGGCGAAGTCCTTCCACAGCGTGGTGTTGATGGTGCCGTCCGGGTTCATCGCGAACGAGGCGTCGAGGCTCGGCGGGGAACTGGTGTGGCCGGTATCCGTGCTGGCCGACACCGCGCCTTCCTCCATGGCGATAGCGGCGGGCGAGGGTGTGTCCACCGAGTCGCTCGCCAGCTGGGCGATATCGCCCTCGGCGCTGCCGGCCCAGCCGCCGCCGCCGCGCACGTGGATGCGGTTGTTCCAATTGCCCGGCGCGGGCAGCCAGACTTCGATGCCGATGCCCGGGGAGGTCGACGGCGCGCCGGCGGGGCCCGGATTGCCGGGGCCGACCAGCAGCTTGACCATGCAGACGTCGCTGGTGGCCGTCGGCGTGGCGGATGTCGCGGTGCCGCTAGCCAGCAACGGTTCGCCTTTCTTGAATGCCTTGACCAGCAGCACCTTGGTGTTGGCGTCGGGAGCAAAGCCCGTCTTCATGGTGTCGTTGCAGGCCAGTGTGGCCGGGGGCGCCGGGGTTTCGGGCGTGATCGGATCGCTGGAACCGCATGCGGCGAGGCCTAGGGCCGCCGCGCTTGCAAACAGGCGTGTCAACGCCGTTCCCGCTGGTGTGGATTTTTTCATTTCGGTCTCCGTGCTTTCTATTTTTAGGTTTGTGCTGTGGCATTCGTGGCACGAACTGAGAATAGAGAACAGGCCGGAGTGTGTCCAAGACCGAATTGGTTTGTCGTCGATACTCTGTGGGTATGACCCGGCGGCGGGCCCGCCGGGTCTACCTTTTTCACCAGCGGTGGTTGTAGCTGACGCTGAGCGCCGCGCCGGGCGCCGGCAGGCGGCTGGTGTTGTTGCTGTTTCGCATAAGCTGGCTGTAGGCCGGCAGGTAGTAGCGGTCCAGCAGGTTCTCGATGCCGGCCGTGATGGTGTCCCGCGCCGTCAGCTGGTAGCGGCCGATCAGGTCGAGCGTGGTGTAGCTGGACACGTCGCGTCGGCCGAATCCGGTCGCGCCGTTCAGACGCGAGTCGCGGGCGCCGAAGTACGTCGCCTGCAGGCGGCCGCTCCACTTGGCGTCCGGCTTGTACTGCACATAGGCCGTCACCTTGGTCGGCGGAATGCGATAGCCGCTCATGGTCTGGTCGCGGCTGCTGCCCTGCGGCGTTTCCCGGCCAGACATCATGGTCAAGGTCGCGCCGTAGCCCCACGGCTTCGCCTGCGGCAGATAGTCGAGCCCCGCCTCCAGGCCACGGATCTTCTCGGCGGTGCGGGTCAGGATCAGGCCGTTGTTAAAGCTTTGCACGTCGCCCAGTTTGGAGGTGGTGTAGAACACCGCCAGCGTGCCCTGGACGTCGCCGACGCCGCCGCGCCAGCCGAGTTCGTAGTTGTTGGTCTTGACCGGCTCCAGCGCGGAGGAGGCGAGATTGAAGGCCGGTGTGGCGTTGCGCACCTGCAGGCCCATGTCCGGCAGCTGGAAGCCCTGGCTGAACGCCGCGTATAGTTCCTGGCCCCGCACCGGCTTGTACACGGCGCCGATGTTGGACATCCAGGCGTCGTACGACAGCGCGCCGCCCCTGACCTGCTGCGGATTGGCGGCGCGCAGCTGCGACAGCGGCACGAAATTGTCGAAACGCGCGCGCGCGTGCTCGTAACGCAGGCCGCCCTCGATCGCCCATTCCTGGTTCAACTTGTACTGCAACTGTCCGAAGCCGCCGATGCTGCGTGTGGTCAGCGGCGGCATGTACAGCATCGTCCGGCTCAGCTCGAACACCTTGCCGCCGCTGGCGTCGTACGCGGCGGCGTTGAAGAAGTCGTCCGGCATGTCGCTGCGTTCCTGGTTGAAGTCCATGCCCCACAGCAGTTTTAGGTTGTTCGCCAGCGGCGTGTCGACGGTGACCCGTCCACCCCAAACCTCGGAGTTCTGCATGACCTGGTCGACGTTGTTGCCGCGCGTTGACACGGCGCGGGCGTCGAACGGCGTGAACCGGGTGAAGTAGTCGCGGTAGTAGAGCTGGGTCGACAGGGCGCTACCAGCGATATCCTTGTGCTGGTAGCTCGCGCTCAGCAGCGTGTTTCTGAGCTGGTTCTGCTTGTCCAGGCGCAGCCCATCGACCGGCCGGGCGACCGCCGACCCGGCCGGCAGGCGCGCCACCGAGGGATCGGAGCCGTAGTCGCTGTCCTGCTCGGCGACGTAGCGGCTGGCGGCGAACTGCACGCGCTGGTCGCGGTCGATGTGGAAGCCGATCTTGCCGCCGAAAGTGTAGTTGTCGCTGTCGAACAGGTCGCCCTGGCTGGGCTCGGGCGCGATGCGTTTGCCCTTGCCGTCGTAGGAGCCGCCGATATGCTGCAGGCCGACATTGAACGCATAGTCGACCGCGCCGTTGGCGCCGGACATGTAATGGCTGACTTCGCCGCCCAGGCCGTCGGTGCCGATGCGCGACAACGGCGAGCGCAGCGACACCGTGGTTTCCGCATACGGCGCGCCGCCGGCGGGGCGCGTGGTGATGGCGATGATGCCGCCGCTGGCGCCGGTGCCGTAGATCGCGCTGCTGCCGCGCAGCACTTCGACTTTCTCGATGCTGGCCAGGTTCAGCGACGCCATGTTGCGCGACGAATCGCGGTTGGTGTTGAGGGGAATGCCGTCGACCAGCACCAGCGCGCTGCGCCCGCGCAGCGTCTGGCCGTAGTCGGTGATGGTGCGGCTGGAGTCGGCCATGCCGGGCACGGCCTTGCCCAGCACGGTGGCCAGGCTGTCGGAGGCCTGGCGCAGTTCGTTCAATTCGTCGCGGTCGATGACGGTGCTTTGGCGGGTCGGACGGATCATGGTGCTGTTGGTGCGCTGCGCGGTCACCTCGACGGCCGGCAGTTCGGTGACGGGAATGTCGGTGCGGGCGGTTGGGGCGGGAGCCGCCACCGGAACGGCTGCGGCCGCCGGCGCCGCCGGTTTGAGCGTAAAGCCACCGTTGGTCAGGCGTTGCGCCTGCAAGCCGCTACCTTGCAGCAACTGGGAGAACCCGTCGTTGACCGACACGGTCGCCCGCAGGCCGTTACTGGTCTTGCCTTCCAATAGCGCGGCATCGAAGGACAGCGCCACGCCGGCGCGGGCGGCAAAGCGCGACAGCGCCTGGCCGAGCGGGCCGGCGGGAATGTCGTAGGACTGGACGGCGTCGGCCGCCGACTGCGCCCGGGCAAGCGGCGCCACGGCGGCGGCCGACAACACGGCGGCGGCATAGGTGATCGCCACCGACAATGCGGTGCGCCGGAAGACGGCCTTGCCGGCGGTGCGGGAGGTTTCCTGCTGATGACTCATTACTGGCCTTTCGCTGATCAAATGTGGTGTTCTTATCTGATATGTCGAACGAGATCGCGGAAAGGCTCAAGTTTTTTCAAGTATTTTCATGCTGGCCCGACAGTGGCCCAGAAACGGGTGACGTAGCGCAGCTTGACCGGCTGCGTTTGCTCGAGCAACGACAAGGTCAGGTTGGTGTCGGCCAGCGGAAACGCGCCCGACACCAACAGCCCGGCCACGGCGGGGTCGCAGCGCAGCGTGCCGGGCCGGTAGCGGTTCAGCTCGGCGACGAACAGCGCCATCGGCATGCGGTCGGCGATCAGCATGCCGTACTGCCAGGCGATGGCGGCCTCGTCGGCCTCGGAGGGCGGCTCGACGCGCGCGCGGGAAAACACCGCCTGGCGGCCGGCCGGAATCACGGTCGCGGCCGACGGCGTGTCGCGCGGCCGCAGCTCGACCGCACCCTCGAACACCGACACGCGGCTGCGCTGGTCGAGTTGGCGCACCGCGAAGCGGGTGCCGAGCGCGCGGATCGCGCCTTCGCCGACGCCCACCAGGAACGGGCGCGGCGGGTTGGCGCCGTCCCTGGCGGTGGTGATGAGGAGCTCGCCACGGCGCAAATGGACCATGCGGCGGGCGCGATCGAAGCTCACGTCGATGTGGGTATCGGTGTTCAGGGTCAGCCGGGTGCCGTCGTCGAGCACAATGTCGCGGCGTTCGCCGGTCGCCGTGCGGAAGGTGCCGGCGTCGGGCCACCGAGCGTTGCGGTAGGCCATCCAGCCGATCGGCCCGGCCACCAGCAGCGCCGCCGCCAGCTTGACGGCGCCGCGCCGCTCGCGCGTCGACATGGTCTTGAGCGCGGTGGCGCCGGAAGGCGGCAGGGCGTCGAACTTGCCCATCAACGCCGTCGCCTTTTCCCACGCCAGCGCGTGCTCGGCGCTACGCTGGCGCCACTCGTCGAACTGCGCGCGTTGGCGCTGGCTCAGCGGACCGTCGTGCAATTCCATCAGCCAGGTGGCCGCCTCGGTCAGGATCTGCTTTGACATCGCCGTCCCGTCGCCGTCGGGCCGGGCGAGCCGCGCGGCCGCGTTCACGCCACCCCCGTCACAGCGCCGCCAGGCAGCGGCGGAAGGCCAGCACCATGTGGCGCTTGACCGTGCTCAGCGACAAGTTCAGCAGCGTGCAGATCTCGGCGTAGCTCAAGCCGTCGAGCTGGGCCAGCAGGAACACCTGCCTGGCCTTGTCGGGCAGGCGGTCGAGGATGTTGTCGATTTCGGTCAGCGTCTCGAGTACGGCCAGGCGATCCTCGGGCGACGGCTGGACGGCCTCGGGCTGGGCGGCCAGTGCCTCCAGGTAAGCGTTTTCGAGTTTCCTGCGGCGCAGGTGGCTGACCATCAGCCCCTTGGCGACGGCGGTGAGATAGGCGCGCGGCTCGCGCAAATCCTGCGGCAGGCGCGCCGTCAGCAGCCGTAGAAAAGTATCCTGGGCCAACTCGGCGCCCAGATTGCGGCAATTCAGCTTATGGCCCAGCCAACTGGCCAGCCAGCCGTGATGCTCGTCGTAGAGCGTGCCTATTTGTCGATGCGCATCAGCGTTGGACATGCTTGTTTCCGTTCAGCGGAGGGCCGGACATCAAAATCTTAATGAGAATTATTCTCACTATAACGCGGGTTGTCGGGTTTGGCAACTTTCTGCGGGGGCCCACCCTCATGCCCGACGAAGCGATAATTGCCGTCCGGACGAAGCACTGTGCTATTGTGGGAGCAAGTTACAGGTCCCATCACCACACTTCGCGAAGTCCCGCCACCAGCCGCCACCGCCACCACGCGTGCGCTGCCTGCCCCGGCTCCCACCGCCTAGCTGTCGCTAGTAAAGCTCTTATTTCACGACACCCGCCGCGCTCCACCGCCTCCGGCGGGCGCTCGCCATTGCCCGTCCCGTTTGGAGAACATCTTGATCGTCGATCGCTCGTTATACGATGGGCAACTGTTATTGAAGGCCGGCGCGCTGCAGGACGCCATCTTCAATAGCGCCAATTTCTCCAGCATCGCCACCGACGCGCAGGGGGTCATCCAGATCTTCAACGTCGGCGCCGAACGCATGCTAGGCTACAAGGCGGCCGACGTCATGGACAAGATCACGCCGGCGGACATCTCCGATCCCCGCGAGCTGATCGCCCGCGCCGCCGCCCTCAGCCTCGAACTCGACACGCCGATCACGCCCGGCTTCGAGGCGCTGGTGTTCAAGGCCTCGCGCGGCATCGAGGACATTTATGAGCTGACCTACATCCGCCAGGACGGCAGCCGCTTCCCGGCCATGGTGTCGGTCACGGCGCTGCGCGACGACCGCGAAACCATCATCGGCTATCTGCTGATCGGCACCGACAACACGGCCCGCAAGCTCGCCGAGGAGGCCTTGAAGAAGGCCGGCGCGCTGCAGAACGCGATTTTCAACAGCGCCAATTTCTCCAGCATCGCCACCGACGCCGAGGGCGTGATCCAGATCTTCAATGTCGGCGCCGAGCGCATGCTGGGCTACAAGGCCGCCGACGTGGTCAACAAGATCACCCCGGCCGACATTTCCGATCCGCGCGAGGTCATCGCGCGCGCCGATACGCTGAGCATGGAGCTGGGCACGCCGATCACGCCCGGCTTCGAGGCGCTGGTGTTCAAGGCCTCGCGCGGCATCGAGGACATCTACGAGCTGACGTATATCCGCCAGGACGGCAGCCGTTTTCCCGCCATCGTCTCCGTCACCGCGCTGCGCGACGACCAGGAAAGCATCATCGGCTACCTGCTGATCGGCACCGACAACACGGCGCGCAAGCAGGTCGAGGCCGAACAGGCGGTGCTCGACCAGCGGCTGCGCAACCAGCAGTTCTATACCCGCTCGCTGATCGAGTCCAACATCGACGCGCTGATGGCGACCGACCCGCGCGGCATCATCACCGACGTCAACCAGCAAATGGAATCGCTGACCGGCTGCACCCGCGATGAATTGATCGGCGCGCCGTTCAAGGATTACTTCAGCGACCCCGAGCGGGCGCAGGCCGGCATCTCGCGCGTGCTGCGCGAAGGCAAGCTGACCAACTATGAGCTGACGGCGCTGTCGCGCGAGGGGGGCGAAACGGTGGTGTCGTTCAACGCCTCGACCTTCCACGACCGCGACCGCAAGTTGCAGGGCGTGTTCGCCGCCGCGCGCGACGTGACCGACCGCAAGCAGTTCGAACATCGCATGCAGGAAAACAACGTCGAACTGGAGAGCGCCAGGGCCGCCGCCGAAAAGGCCAACCTGGCCAAATCCGAGTTCTTGTCCAGCATGAGCCACGAATTGCGTACGCCGCTGAACGCCGTGCTGGGGTTCGCGCAGTTGATGGCGTCCGACTCTCCGCCGCCGTCGCCCGCGCAAAAGACCTCGATCGACCAGATCCTGCAGGCCGGCTGGTATTTGCTGCGCCTGATCAACGAGATCCTCGACCTGTCGATGATCGAGTCGGGCAAGGTGAGCCTGTCGAAGGAGGTGATGTCGTTGACCGAGGTGCTGCTCGACTGCAAGGCCATGATGGCGCCGCAGGCCGAGCAACGCGGCATCGCGCTGGGGTTCCCCAATTTTGAGCATATGTACTTCGTCCACGCGGACCGCACGCGTGTCAAGCAAGTCATCGTCAACCTGCTGTCGAACGCCATCAAGTACAACCGCGCCGGCGGCAGCGTGACGGTGGAATGCCGGTTCGGCGACGAGGGCCGCGTCCGCGTCGCCGTGGTCGACACCGGCGCCGGCCTGTCGCCCGAGAAGCTGGCCCATTTGTTCCAGCCGTTTAACCGGCTGGGACAGGAAGCCAGCGCCGAGGAGGGCACCGGCATCGGGCTGGTGGTGATCAAGAAGTTGATCGAGCTGATGGGCGGCAGCATGGGCGTCGAGAGCACCGTCGGCGTCGGCAGTGAATTCTGGTTCGACCTGGTGTCGACCGAGGCGCCGGAGCTGGCGGCGGACGCGGTCGATGACACGTTCCCCGGCGTCGGCGCAGACAGCCGTGGCGCGGGACCTGAGGGACTGCACCGCCGCACGCTGCTGTACGTGGAGGACAACCCGGCCAACCTGGCGTTGGTCGAGCAATTGATCGCGCGGCGTGACGACCTGCATCTGATGACGGCCGTCACCGGCCAGCTGGGGGTGATGCTTGCCAAGCAACAGCGGCCGGACCTGATACTGATGGATATCAACCTGCCCGGCATGAGCGGCTATGGCGCCTTGCAGATCCTGCGCGACGACCCTGCGACCCGCGACATACCGGTGATCGCGCTGTCGGCCAACGCCATGCCGCGCGACATCGAAAAGGGGATAGCGGCGGGGTTCTTCGGCTATTTGACCAAGCCCATCATGGTGCGCGAGTTCATGGACGCGCTGGACGCGGCGCTGCGGCACGCCAGCGGGCTGGACGCCGTCGTGGAGCACTGACGCGGCGGCCAGGCCGGGACGGTGTTCCGGCGGCCAGCCGCGCGCCTGGCTGCGGCGGGGCTAGCCGGCGGCAAGGGCGGGCTGTTCGACGATGGCCAACAGCCGTGCCGGGTCGACCGGCTTGATCAGGTGGATGTCGAAGCCGGCGTCGTTGCTGCGGGCGATGTCCGCCGGTTGGCCGTAGCCGGTCTGGGCAATCAGTCGGCAAGTGTTGTGGCCGAGGATGGTTTGTAGCTGCCGGGCCAACACATGCCCGCTCATGCCCGGCAGTCCGATATCCAGGATGGCGACGTCGGGACGGAAGTTTTCCACCCGCGACAGCGCCTGTTCCGGGGAAAAACAGATTTCCACCGCATGTCCGCGCACGGTCAGCAGGGCGCCGATGGTCTCGGCCGCGTCGAAATTGTCGTCGACGACGAGGATGTTGAGTGGCCGGTCGGCGGTGGCGCCGGCTGGACGCGCAGGAGTCGGCGCTTGCCGCGCCATCGTGTCGGAAGCGGGCAAATCCAGGGTGAACTCGCTGCCGAGCCCGGTTCCCGCGCTAAAGGCGGAGACCGTGCCACCGTGCAGCTGCACCAGCCGCCGCACCAGCGACAGGCCGATGCCCAGCCCGCCATCGGCCCGGTCGATGCCGCGCTGTCCCTGATAGAACAGATCGAAAACGTGTTGTTGTTCGGCCGCCGTCATGCCGCGTCCGTTGTCGGCGACGCCGATTCGTATGCGCCCGTCATGGCGACGGGCGCACAGGCGTATCTCGCCGCCGTTCGGGGTGTAGCGGGCGGCGTTGGTCAACAGGTTCGCCAGCGCCTGGGCCAGCCTGACGGGATCGGCCTTCAACACCAGGCCCGGTTCGGCGTCAACGCTCAGGCGGTGATCGCGCCCGCGGATGTCGGCGCTGGCCAGCTCGACCGCTTTCTCGATGATACGGTCGATGTCGATATGTTCCGGCTTCAACACGATCTTGTCTTGTGTGACGCGGGCGACATCGAGCAGGTCGTCGACCAGCCGCACCAGGTGGTCGACCTGGCGCTTGACCAGGCTGCGCTCCTTGCTGGTGGAGGCGTCGCCGCGCCGCTCCATCAATTCGAGCGCCATGACGATGGGCGCCAGCGGGTTGCGCAGTTCGTGGCCGAGCATCGCCAGGAACTCGTCCTTGTTGCGGTTGGTCGCCGTCAGCTCCTCGACCAGCTGTTGGCGTTCGTCGTGCGCCTTTTTCAGCACCTGGCGCGAGCGCACGTGTTCGGTGATGTCGACCACCACGGCGATGATGCTTTCGACCTTGTTGTCGGCGCCAAGCAGCGGTTCGAGGCTGAGTTTGAAATAGCGTTCGCCGCCGGACCGGGCGCCCTCGCGCAGGCATATTTCATCCGTCGAGAAGGCGACGCCGCTGTCGCGGACTTGTTGCAGCAGCTGATGGAACCTGCCGCCTACAAACTCCGGAAACGCCATGGCGTAGCTCAGGTCCTGCAAGTCGTCCCGTCCCATCAACTCCAGGTAGCGGCGGTTGACCAGGTCATGGCGAAACCCGGGACCCGCCAGCAGCGCGGCGGCCACCGGCGCCTGCAACAGCATCTGATCGCGTTGCCTGAGCGCCACGTCCCGTTCATGGCGCTCGCTGGCGTCGCGGGTGAAGCAGCGCGTGTAGCGCAGATGGCCTTCCTCGAAGCAGCCGTTCGAACTGATCATCACGTGCTTGATCGCGCCGTCCTTGCAGCGCAGCCGGGCCGGCTCGTCGTGCAATGTCAGGCCCCGCAGCAGCCGGTCGAGGATGCGGGCGATCACCGGCGCGTCGACATGGAACAGGGCGATGTGCTGGCCGACGTATTCCTCCCAGCGGTAGCCCAGCATATCGAGCTCGGCCTTGTTGGCCCACAGGATGATGCCGTCGCGCCCGACGCGGTGGATGCCCTCGGCCGCGTTGTCGAGGAAGTCGGCCAAGTCGTTGGCGCGGGCGGCGGCCGTCAGCTCCGCCTGCTTGCGCCGTTCGACCTCGACATCGAGCGCGAGCGCCTTGCGTTCCAGTTCCAGCACCCGTAGCGACGCGGTCGAGGAGGTGTCCACTTTCAGCGGATGCTGGTCCGAGCAGGCGTGCGCGTGGGCGCGGCAGACCTGGCCGAAGGCGTCGGCCAGCTCGACGGTGGGGAACAGGTCCCATTGATAGGCGCAAAACAAGGAGAATTCGACGGTGCGCGCCAGGTCGTTCCACAGTTTTTCCAGTTCGATGGCGGCGTTGTAAAGGCCCTGGGCGCACAGCAGGGAGACCATTTCGCCGTAGGCGAGGACCTGGCCGGACTGCCGGGCGGCTGCGCGGACCAGGTCGCCGACGACGGCGTCGAACAGGACGGGATCGGGCCGGTCGTTGACCATGAAGCGGCGCAGCGTCGCGGCGGCGTCGAGCGCGATCAGCCGGCCCGCCGGGAAGGGGCCGGTGCCCTCCAGCAGGGCTTGCACGGTTCGCAGCCGTTCCGGGGTGCCGATGATAATGGCGGTGCCCCCATCCCGCGCCTGGTCCAGGTACGCCGCCACCTCCGCGCTCAATGTCGCCTCGTCGTCCGAGAACCGGACGAAATGGTGGGGGTGGGGATGGCTATCCATGGAGTTGCCTGCGACCTTATAACTGAATGGTTGTAATTTACCATTGTATAGATGGGGCGCCGCGTCTGGTTGAAAGTTGGCGGACGGTGTCGCGGCGGGCGGCGGTGCTATGCGGTCGCCGCCGCCTTCCCGGCCTTTTCACGCCGGCGGCGCGTGGTGACGTTTTCCCGGTTCACGCCCCAGCTGTCGGTATCGACTTCGTCGATGATGACGAAGGTGGTGGCCGGATCTTTGTCCAGGACGCGCGACAGCAGATCGGTGGCGCCCTCGATCAGCGCCAGTTTCTGGGCCGGCGTGGCGCCTTCCCTGGTGATGCGGATATTTACGAATGGCATGGCGGATTCCTTTTTAGTGGGCTGTGGAGCGTGGATTACCAGGTGCCGGCGGTCGAGCCGCCGTCCACCACCATCACGGTGCCGGTGGTGAAGGAGGAGTTGGTCAGGTAGAGCACGGCATCCACGACATCGCGCGTGGTGCCGATCGCCCCGTTGGGCGCCAGCGTCTTGAGAAAGGCTTGCGTGCCCGCATCCTTGCTGTGCAGCGGCGTATCGATGCTGCCCGGCGCCACCGCGTTCACACGCACGTTCGACGCCGCCAGCTCGATCGCCAGGGCACGGGTGGCGTGGTTCAGGCCACCTTTGATCAGCACCGGCAGCAGCGCCGGCACCTTGACATTGGGTTGCATCGCGATGCTAGCCGTGATGGTGATGATATGGCCGTCGCGGTTGGCGCTCATGTGCCCGGCCGCCGCCTGCGACGGATAGAAGAAACCGTTCAGGTTGGTGCTGACGATGGCGTCGACGTCGGCCTGCGTGTAATCGGCCACTGGTTTTGCCAGGAAGATGCCGGCGTTGTTGATCAGGACATCGACCTTGCCGAAGGCGGCGATGGCCTGCTCGAACAGGGCGGTGGCGGTCGCGGGCAGCGCGATGTCGCCGGCGACCGGCAGGAAATTGTCCGGATTGCCCAGTTTGTCGGCGGCCAGTTGCAGCCGTTCGATGGTGCGCGCGTTGCCCACGACGTTGTAGCCGAGTTCCAGATAGGCTTCGGCCAGCGCGAAGCCGATGCCGCTCGACGCGCCGGTGATGATGACAGTCTTGTTCGATTTCATGGTCTTACTCCAATCCTAAGTAGTTGAGATGGTGCCGTCGACAGTGTGTTGCGGCGGCATGTGACCAATATACTTGTGCCAGGTGAGGCCATAAATGGCTCTGGAGGAAGATAACTTAATACATGATGTAATATATGATTCCGATACGAAACCGCCGATCACATCTAAAACACGTAGGGCGGATTAGCGAAGCGTAATCCGCCAAGCTCCGTCGTCGGCTCATGCCGATACCGCGCTCCGCCCAAAGAGAATGCACCGTAATTTGGCGTCAAGGACCCACGATGAAACGCAACTTCGACGACATGCAACTCGGCAGCATCGATCTATTCTGTCAAGCGGCGGAACTGAGCAGTTTTACGGCCGCAGCCAACGCCGCGGGCGTCACTCCGGCGGCGGTCAGCAGATCGATCGCGCGGCTGGAGGAGCGGCTGGGCGTGCGGCTATTCGTCCGCACCACGCGGCAGATCCGTCTGACGGAGGGAGGCCTGCGCTACTACAAGCAATGCCGCGAGGCACTGTCGCAATTGCTCGAAGCGGAGCGCGAGGTGACCGGCGAGCAGATCGCGCCGGCCGGCTCGCTACGCATCAGCGTGCCGACGCCGTACGGGCATTACCGGTTGCTGCCATTGCTGCCACGCTTCCGCGCGCTGTACCCGAACGTCAAGATCGAAGTCCACCTCAGCAACCGCAATATCGATTTTTCCGAAGAGAGTTTCGACATGGCGATACGCGGCCGCGATCCTGCCGATTCGTCGCTCATTGCGCGCAAACTGGAGGATGCGGAACTGGTGCTGGTCGCGGCGCCGTCGTATCTCAAGCGCATGGGAACACCCGTGTCCATCGAGGCGCTGCAAGCGCACGAGTGCATCCAGTTCGACTTGCCAAGCACTGGGCGCAAGATACCGTGGCCTTTCATGGTCGACGGCGAACGGATCGATGTGGTGACGACCGGCGGCTATACCTGCGCCGGGGACGTGTTGGGTATCGTCACCTTGGCGCGCAGCGGCGCCGGCATCGTGCAGACCTACCGCTACATCGTCGAACGCGATCTGGCCGACGGCACGCTGGTGGAGTTGTTGCCGCAGCACGGCGGCACGTCGCGGCCGTTCATTCTGCTGTACCCCCATGCCCGCCATCTATCGCTGCGGGTGCGCAGCTTCGTCGATTTCCTCGCGCAGCAACTTGGACGACGCCGTGACTAGTCGAAAGGCTGCCACCGGTAAACGCAAGTGAAAAGATATCATTCGCATCCATTAATAATGGCAGTCGTGGCTTTGGTTTCATCGCGCCGGCTGATCCGCGCACCACACCATTAAGCTGGGCGCTTTCCTCCCGACTTTGGAGGCGGTGGGCTAGGTGCCTGTGCACACTGTCGCCGCTACCGGCCTGAACAACGATGCAGGTGAGCGCACACGGGACGCTGCGTGACAGTCACCACCGGGCAGGCCTTGCACGTCGCGGTCAGGTGCGCATATCGGGGCGCAACTTCCTGGGGAATCTCTAGCGCCAAGCCGCTATATCAAGGGGCGACTACGCGCGCGGCGACGCCGCCGCCGTCTACCGGCGTTTCGCCCAGGTCGGCGGGGTCGAGCGACGGCCCGTCTATCCGCAAATGTTCGAACCACTTGGCGCGGTGGTCAAGCAACGACGCCAGTCCTGCCTTGGGCCGCTGTGAAACGAATTCTGTTGCCGGCTACCGCTTAAACTGTATATACTTGGTATATGAGCTACGCATTTGTATTTTCCCATACTGACAACCGCCCTATGTACCAGCAGATTATGGAGCAGGTTACGCAGCGCATCACCGTGGGCGATTGGCCGCCTGGCTCGCCGCTTCCATCGGTACGCGAACTCGCCGCCGACATAAAGGTCAGCGTAATCACCGTCAAACGGGCCTACCTGGAGCTGGCGCGCGACGGCGTCATAGTCACCCAGCAGGGCAAGGGCAGCTGGGTCAGCGAAGCGCTCGACCTGAAGCGGGTACAAAGGGAAGAGTTGAAACAACATTTGGTACATGCGGCAAGGCTGGCCAGGTCGCTTGGGATACGGGAAGAGAAAGTGCTGCAAATGTTGCAGCAATTCATGGAGTGATAAGGAGAACGGTCGTGGATCAGCCTCTGGCAATCGAGTGTCGTGGTATCACCAAGGAGTATTCGAATTTCCGCTTGCATGGCGTGGACCTGGTGCTCGAGCAGGGTTGCGTGATGGGACTTGTCGGGCCCAATGGCGCGGGCAAATCGACGGTCATGCGGCTCGTCATGGGCCTGCTGCAACCGGATAGCGGAACGATCCGGGTACTGGGCCATGCCATGCCCCATCAGCAGATCGCCGCCAAGCGCGACATCGGCTTCGTCGCCGAGGATATGCGGCTGTACGAGAGTGAAACCATCGCCTTCCACATGCAGTTCGTCCGCTCGATCTACGATTCCTGGGACGAAGGCCATGCGCAGGCGCTGCTGCGCCGTTTTGATCTGAGTTCCGGCCAGAAGGTCAAGGGTTTATCGCATGGGCAGCGCGTCAAGGCCACGTTGCTCCTGGCGCTGGCGCGCCGCCCACGCCTACTCGTTTTCGACGAGCCGACGACCGGGTTGGACCCGTCCGTGCGCAGGGAAGTACTGGACGAGATGATGAACGCGCTGGCCGACGAGACGCGATCGATCCTGTTTTCGTCACATAATACCCACGACGTTGAACAGATCGCCGACGCCATTACCTTTCTGTACGGCGGCCGCGTCGTCGAATCGCTCGACAAGGAAGCCTTCCTCGACAGTTGGCGGCGCCTGCGACTCACCGGCGCCCAGGAAGCACGCCTGCCCGAGCTGTCGAATACCAGGGAAGTGCACCGTAACGGCAGCATCGCGGCCGTCATCGTCGACCGCTACGACGAGTCGATTCCCGCGCGGTTTGCCCAGGCGGGCTTCACGGTCAATGGCGTCGAGCGCCTGAACCTCGAGGAAATCTTCCTCGGCATCGTCACCAGCGCAAAAGCGCAAGCAACGACAGGAGTCCAGGCATGAGCCGGTCGATCGTTCGCCAGCTAATCAGGAAAGACATCCACATCATGCGCGGCCCTATCGCTGGACACGTCGTGGTGGCGCTTGCCGCCATCGCGGTGCTAGCGGCGCTGGTCGGGCGGATCCCGCACTGGGTCATTTTGAATCTAGGCCTGATCCTCGTGGTGGGGCCTGCAGTCACCTGCGGGATTGTTTTGCTGATGAAGACCAACGTGTTCGAGAAGGAGAAGTCGACCCAGTCGTTCATCCTCAGCCTTCCTTTGACAGTCCGCGAGTTCACCTGCGCCAAGTTGCTCGCGAACCTGCTCGTCTTCACCCCGTTCTGGGCAGTGGCCAGTGGCGCCGGCTTTTATTTCGCTTTCGGGCTGGGATTGCTTCCGCATGGCGCCGTTCCCTTCCTTACGATCTTGTTCGCCGGCGTGTTCGTCGCCTACATCTGCATCCTCGGCGTAAGCCTTGCCTTCCAGTCGCTCGGCGTCACGGTGTTGGCGATCACGCTGTTCGAGATGGCGACATCCGGCTACCTATGGGTGATTGTGTTTCTGGAACCGATCCGCCGGCATGTACTCGGTCCTGCCGCAGTCTGGAACGAGACCGCCGTTGCGATCGTCGGCGCCCAAGTCCTTGTTACGATTGCGGCACTGACGCTCACGGTGTTCGTGCAGGGGAGAAAGCGCGATTTCATATGAGCGGAACGATGCCCGCTATCTTGTCACGGGTGTTGTCACGCCGGCGTGTCGTGCTGTTTGCGGTGCTTGCGATAAGCGGCTGCTTCATTCCATGGGAAGTCGGGTACGCCTACCTCAAGCCGTTGCCTGCGACAGTCGGGCAAGCCGTCAAGGACGCGCCAAGCCAAAATATGGACGGGATCATCGTCTATGTCGACCAGGCAGGACACGAGCCCACGCTATACGCGGCCGGGTGGCGTGACAAGCGCGCCGGACTGCCCGCGGATCCGGAGGCACTCTTCAAAATCGCCAGCATCAGCAAACTGTACATCGCAGCGGCGACGGCCAAGCTGGTGCAAGCCGGACGGTTGTCGCTCGACGACACGCTCGCCAGCCGGCTGCCCGCCCTTGCCACGCGTATCGCGAACGCCGACCGTATCATCGTCAGGATGCTACTGCGGCACCGCAGTGGGATCCCGGATTTTATCGCTGTACGCGGGTTCGACTGGAGCAAGGCGCAGGACAGCGCATTGCAACTGGCGCTGGTTGCGCACCGTCCGGCCGAATTCGAGCCTGACCGGCGGCATCGCTATTCGAATACGAACTACCTGCTCGTCGGCGCCATACTCGATGCGGTCCTGCGTTACAGCCACCGCGATTACATCCAGGCGTCAATCGTTGCACCGCTGGGACTTACGCACACTTATGGACGGCTCGCGGACGCTGACCTGGATAAGCTTGTTAGCGGACGCGCGATCGGCTACGAGGGCGAACTGAAAACGCTCGACTATGGCGTGCCGGGAGGATCGATGGTCGCGACGGCGAAGGACGTCGGCGTGTTCCTCCGCGCACTCGTTGACGGAACGCTGCTCGGGCGCGAAGAGCAGGCGATCTATGCATCGGTGGCCGCGTACGATCACACAGGCCTGCTTCCAGGCTATCAGAGTATCGCCCGTTACCACCAGGACCTGGACGTTGTGGTCGTCCAGTTCGTCAATACGAGCGGTGGCAACACCTGGATGAATTCAGAAGCGATCTATAGCCGCATCCTTCGAATCTTACGGAAGCGGACGGCATCCAGCGCACAAGAAACGCCTTGACACAGGCTTGCGTTGGAGGAGGTTGAGTGAATTTAACCGCCTCGACCGAATAAGCTCAAAATTCGTACTTCACGCGCAGCCCCAAGTAGCGCTGCGAGTTGCGCGGCAGTGTTTGCGTCATCACGTGCGCGCCCCGATAAAAGTTGAAGTTGTCGCCGATGAAGGTCGCATAGCTTTTGTCGAACAGGTTGTTGACATACAAGGTGACCTTGAAGCCGCGCGCGGCGTCGTTCAGCGCGATGCTGCCGTTGACGACGCCATAGCTTTTCTGCACCGTCAGTGGATTGTTGCCCAGGTCGAAGTTGACCGCCGACTGGTGCTGGTAGTTGAGGTTGGCGACGCCGTTGTAACTGTCGAACAGCGGGAAGTTGTAGGTCGCGCCGAGCCCGATCTTGAGCTTCGGCGCGTTGGCCAAGCGTTTGCCGGCAAGGTCCTGCACCGACGCGGTGCCCATTTGCCGGCAGCCCTCGGCCAGCGTCTGGCCCGGATAGCAGTTCGCCAGCGCGAATTCCTTGACGATGGCGTCGACCCAGGCGAGCGAGCCTTCCAGCAGCAGCGTGTTGATCGGCTTGCCGGCCAGTTCCAGTTCCACGCCGCGCGTGCGCAGCGCGCCGACGTTCATGACGGCGTTTTGCGTCAGGTTGGTGACCGGATCGATGCGGTTGGACTGTGCCTGGAAATCGTCGTAATCGGTGTGGAAGGCGGTGGCGTTGACTTGCAGCCGGTTTTGCAGGAAGCGGCTTTTCAGGCCGATCTCGTAAGCCTTCGACGTTTCCGGCGCGACCGGCAGCCGTACCCGCGATTGGTCGAAGCCGGTGGAGATGTCGTAGCCCGCGCCCTTGTAGCCGGTGGCGTAGGAGCCATACACCATCACGTTCCTGGCCACGTCGTGTTGCAGCGCCAGCTTGCCGGTGACGACGCTGTCGGTGTTCTTGCCGGTGAAGCGCGTCGGCGTGGCCGGTATGCGGTTGGTGAAGTCGACGTCGATGGTTTCGCGGTTGTAGCGCAAGCCGGCGTTGAGCCGCGTGGACGGCGTGAGCTTGTAGTCGGCCTGCGTGAAGGCGGCCAGCGTGCGGTTGCCGGCGTTGGCCTCCCAGCGCGCCGGCGACAAGGTCGGCGCGCGGGTGAAGGCGCGGTCGTTGTCCGAATCGGAGAAGTACAAGCCGCCGAGATAGTTGAAGCGGCCGTCGCCGTTGGACGTGAGGCGTAGCTCCTGCGTCAGCATCTTCGAGCGGTAGGGCCCGCCTTGCGTGACGCCGCCGTGGCTGGCGCCGCGCGTGAGCGCGCCAACCAGATCGGTTTCGCTGCCATCGTAGTCGGCGAGGAATTCATATTTCCAGTCCTGCCACGTGGTCACCGAGGTCAAGGTGTGCAGGTCGCGCTTCCAGCTCAGCGTGCCGCTGACGCTGGCGTTGCGGTTGTCCGCGTAGCCTGGGTCGTCCATGCGCACATCGCGGTTCTCCGGTCCCGGCGTCACACCGGAAAGGGCCGGGGCCAGCGGCGCCACGTTCTGCTGGCTGGCGCCCGGAGGCACCGCGCGCAGCGTGGTCACCGGCCCCTCGACCCGGCGGGTGTTGTAGTCGGCGATGAGTTTGCCTTCCAGTCCGTCCGCGCCCTTGAAGTCCAGCCGCGCGCGCATCCCCTTGGCGCGGTCGCCGTTGAGGTCGGTACCGTGGGTCAGGTTGCGGATCTCGCCGTCGCGCTGCGCCGTGTAGGCGTTCAGGCGGAAGCCGAGGCGCTCGCCCAGTGGACCGGAGACGCCGGCGTCGATCCGCCGCTCGTGGTCGCTGGTGACGGCGATCTGCCCGTGCCCCTCGAGTAGCTCGGCCGACGGCTTGGTGACGACGTTGATGACGCCGGCCGACGAGTTTTTGCCGAACAGCGTGCCCTGCGGCCCCCGCAGCACCTCGATGCGCTCGATATCGCTCAGGTTGGAGAACGCCTGTGCCTGCTGGATGACGGGTACGTCGTCGACGATGACGGACACCGCCGACTCGATGCCGATGCTGTAGGCGAAGGTGCCGATGCCGCGCAGCGCGATGGTGCTGTTGTTCGGATTCTGATTCAAGGTCATCGACGGCGCGACCCGGGTCAGGTCGCTGAAGTCGACGATTTGCTGGTTTTCGATGGCGCGCGCGTCGACCGTGTTGACCGCGACCGGCACGTCCTGCATCGACTGGGGGCGTTTTTGCGCGGTGACCACTACGCTTTGCAAGCCCGTTTCGGCTTGCGCCGGGGCCGTCTGCGCCAGCGCCGGCAGAGGGCAGCACGTGCTGAAGACCGCCGTCGCGACTGCCCGGGCGATGGGTTTTAGCAGCGGCAACGCCGCCGGGTATGCAGCTGATTTCATGTCATCTCCTGATTTATTATGTTCTGATGTTCTAATATATCAGTGTGAAAGACGCGAAATTGCTCAATCGGATGACTGGATTGGATAGGTGACTTGCATGTTGTCATGAACACGTCACGCTTCAGAAATAGACTTGGCGCTCCACTATTTCTTGAGCACGAGTCACATGAGCGAACAAGGCAACAGTAAATCCCCGGTCACCACCAAATCGGGCGTCGCACCAAGGCCGCAGCGCCGCACCTTGCTGAAAATGGGGTTGGCCTCGGCGTCGGGCCTGTCCGTCGGCGGCTTGCTGGCGGGTTGCGGCGGCGGCAATGGCGAGGTCGGCAACACCGGCAACGGCGGTGGCACCACCCCCGTTGTCGTTCCGCCGAGCACGCTGATCTCCAGCTTCGCCCTGGCCGTTTTGCCGGACACGCAGTTCTATTCGCGCTACGCGACTTCGTCTGAAAGCAATCAATACCAGCGCCACTACGGCAACGAGCCGTTCGCCGCGCAGACCAACTGGGTGGCGCGCAACGCCGCCGCGCTGAACATCCCGTTCCTGATCCACCTGGGCGACGTGGTCGACCAGGTCGGCAAGCCGGAGCAGTGGAAGGTGGCCGATAGCGCCATGCAAGTGCTGGAAGTGAACAAAGTGCCGTACTCCATCCTGGCCGGCAACCACGACGTCGTGAACGACCTGGACTACGCCGGCGACCAGACCAAGGGCACCGACACCCAGCGCGTACTGGCCAACGAGCCGTACCTGCAATGGTTCGGCACCCGCCGCGCGCAGCGCCAGGCCACTTTTGGCGGGCGCGACAGCACCGGCTTCCACGAGTACCACATCTTCACCGCGCAGGAACAAAAGTTCATGGTGCTGTCGCTGTCGTGGCGCATTTCCGACGCCGGCATCGCCTGGGCGCGCAAGGTCATGGCCGACAATCCGACCTTGCCGGTGATCCTGGTCAACCACCAGTTGCTCAACATCGCGGCCGACGCGCTCAGCCCGCTGGAGACCGACTACGGAAAGATGCTGTGGGAAAAACTGATCCGCGACAACGATCAGATCTTCATGACCCTGAACGGCCATCATCACGGCGCCGCGCGTCTGACCAAGACCAACAACTTCGGCAATGCGGTCGAGGAAATGGTGGTCGACTACCAGATGGACTACCAGGGCGGCAACGGTTTGATGCGCCTGTACGAATTCGACCTGACCAACAACCAGATCAAGGTGCTGTCGTTCTCGCCGTGGGTGCCGATGAAGCCGGCCGACACGCTCAACGCCTTCGACCGCGCCGTGCTCACCGAGCCGAACGAGGCGTTCACCATCAACATCAACTTCGCCAAGCGCTTCGCGCGCTTCAACGCCACCTTCGGCACCGGCAAGGCGACGGTGGCGTCGTCGCTGGTCGACCAGGCCAAGGCGCTGGTCCTCAAGGGCTACACGGAACCGGCGGTTGTCGTACCGGTCGCGCCGAAGGACGCGGACGATTATCCGAAAGTGGCATCGACCGTGGCGCACTGGCGCTTCTACGGCGGCGCCGAGGGCGCGGCGGTGGCCCCGGGCACGCGCATCGCCGACGTCACCGGCGCCAATCCGCTGACGCGAGACGCGCTCAACAAGGGCGGCATCGTCGGCGCCGAAGCGGGCGATATCGTCTGGAGCAGCGACCGTCACCGCCTGTCGTCGGCGCCGGGTTCGGTCAGCTTCATCAACACCGACAAGAACACGCCGCGCCTGAGTTATTTCGTCACCGACCCGGCGGCCGCGATCAACGCCCAAACCTTCGCCAAGACCGGTTACACGATCGAAGCCTTCGTCAAGATCAACCAGGCGTGGGACAAGTCCAAGCACGCGTGGATGAATATCATGACGCGCGACGGCAAACGCGGCGACCTGGCCGGCTTCGACGGCGGCGATCCGGAATCGCCGCCGCTGCTGTTCGCCATCTCCAGCCTGCGCGAGGTGCAGTGGGAAGTGGTGCCGGACGTGGTGGGCGCGCGTGGCGGCCTGGCCAGCTGGTCGGGCGAGATCATCGCCGGCACGTGGGTGCACATCGCCATCGTCAACGACCCGGTCACGCACGACACGGTGATGTACGTGGAAGGCGCGCCGGTGCTGCGCAACAGCAGCAACGTGGTCGGCCTGGCGACGTTGTCGGCGACGTCGCAATGGGTGGTGGGCGGCGGCTCGTGGGATGGGGCGCGCGCCGACGGCTTCTTCGGCAACATCGGCGAGGTGAGGGTGGCGGCTGCGGCGCTGCCGGCCGCGCAGTGGCTGACCGCGCGGCGTTGATTAGGTAAACTAAATGATGTTCTAAACCACGTAGGGCGGATTAGCGAAGCGTAATCCGCCATGCACGCGCCGTCGGCGGCTCATAAATGGCGGATTACGGCGTTCCGCCTAATCCGCCCTACGTGTTTTCTCACAAATCCGCCAATGTGGCGCGCGTGTGCGCGGCCTGTGCGCGCAACGCCTTCAGCGCCGGCGCGTCCATGCGCTTGATCTGCTGATACACCATGTTAAGCCGGTGGTTCTTTCCCAGCGAATCCCGATTACGCTCGAAAAAATCCCAGTACATCGCGTTGTAGGGACAAGCCCTGTCGCCAACACGCGCCTTCTTATCGTAGTGACAGCCCTTGCAATAGTCGCTCATGCGATCTATGTACGCCGCGCTCGATACATACGGCTTGGTAGCCAGCAAACCGCCGTCGGCATACTGACTCATGCCCAAAGTATTCGGCAATTCCACCCACTCGAAGGCGTCGATGTAAACGCCCAGGTACCACTGATGCAGTTCGTATGGCGACAGCCCCGCCAACAGCGAGAAATTCCCGATCACCATCAACCGGTTGATATGGTGGCTATGCGCATGCTCCAGCGACTGGCCGATCGCGGCCGCCATGCAGCGCATGCGCGTCTCGCCCGACCAGAACCAGTGCGGCAGCGGCGTCGTATGATTAAAGGCGTTGAGCTGGTCGTAGCCGGGCATGCGGTGCCAGTAAACACCGCGCACGTATTCTCGCCAGCCCAGTATCTGACGTATATAGCCCTCGGCCGACGCCAGCGGCACTGCGCCGTCCCGCCACGCAGCCTCGACCCGCCCGACCACGGTGCGCGGATCGAGCATCTTGCTGTTCATCGCGAACGACAGCAGCGAATGGAACAGGCGCCAAGCCTTGAAGCTCATCGCGTCCTGGAACTGGCCGAAATGCGGCAGGGCGTGTTTGACGAAGCGATCGAGCTGTTCCAGCGCCTCGTCCCGATTCAGCGGCCAGCCGAAATCGTCGGCGTTCGGCTGGCCGAAGCTGCTGGCTCCGGATGCTTGTATCGTGTTCCATAGTTCGCTGTGGTCGTGGCGGCCGCGCGGATCCCCCGGCTCCCATGGCATGCCTTTCCAGGCTTCGCGGTTGTCGTGGTCGAAGTTCCACTGGCCGCCGGCTGGCTTGCCGGTCTCCGACACCAGCACCTCGTGGCGCAGGCGCATGTGGCGATAGAAGCGCTCCATCAGCCAGTTGTCGTGGCCTTCGAACAGCGCTGCCGCCTCGTCGCGGTCGGTGTAGAAATGCTCGGTGTCGTCCATCGACGATGGGATGGACAGGCCGGCGGCGTAGTCGGTCAACTGGCGGTCCAGCCGGTACTCGTCCGGCGCTTGCCAGCGGAAGGCCGCGGCGTCGTAGTGCGCGATCAGGCGATCGAGGTTGGCGGGGAGGGATTGACGGTTGTCCGGATCGTCGATGGCCAGGTAGTGGACGCGGTGGCCGTCTTCCCGCAGCCGTCGCGCCAGATCGCGCATGGCCGCGAAGATGGCGATGATCTTTTGTGCGTGGTGCAGCACGTAGTCGGTTTCCTGACGCACTTCCATCATGACAAAGACCACGTCATTGCGCGTTTCGGCGAACCAGCTGTGCTGGCAGTTGAGTTGATCGCCCAGGATGAGCTTGAGTGTGGGTTTGCTGGTGCGGTTCATGCGGACACCTTAGAGGAAGAAAAATCCTCCGTCCAGCGTGCGCATTGCGATCCGGCCGCAAAAATGGTTCAATGGCGGTTCAACCAGTTTTGACGAGGGTGATGATGGATGCGGTGACAACAAAGCCGGCGCCGATGCGGCGCTTGAGTCCTCAAAAACTCAGACTGAGCAAGTGGACGGCGGTCACGCCGCGCAACAAGGAAAAGCATTTCATGGTGGTGGAGCTGGTCGAGCCGGCGCAGGAGGGCGGGGCGGTGGAAGAGATTGTGCTGGAGGCGGTATATTCGCGCCGCCGGCAAACAATGCCGTGGCGGGTGCTGGCCGATGGCGCCAATTGGCGCCAGGGCTGGTGTTAAGTTGAATGGCGAACAGTTCTAAAACACGTAGGGCGGATTAGCGGGCGAGGCCCGCCAATCCGCCCCGGGGGCCCACCGAAGGAGGCGGCCTACCTGCCGGTAGGCCTTAAGAGGCGGAACGCCGTAATCGGCCAGCGATGCGCCGTCGGCGGCTCGCCGATGGCCGATTACGCTGCGCTAATCCGCCCTACGTGTTTCCGCAGTGAGCATGGGCCGCAGGCCGCCCTTTAAGCGCGGCCCAGCACCGCCGCCGCCGCCATCAGCTCATCGATCAACGCCAGCGAGCTTTTCCCCGACAGCGAGTGCGGGTCGAACTCCGCCGTCGCCGAGTAGCGCAGCAACGTGCCCGGGTTGAGCTTGTTCAAATTGGTCTGCCCCATGGTCCAGCCGGAGTAGCGGCGTTCGCAGATTTCCTCGTAGTGCAAAAGCACCACGTCGGTATGGCGCGTGTCGCGCAAAATCTTCCCGTACAGGCGGTTGACCTGGTCGCGCCCGCCCTCGATCACCTGCAGGTAGGCGCGCTCGCTGTGGCATAGCACGCCGGTGATGCCGTGTTTGGGATTGTAGGCATGCGAGTGCTGCATGATGGCCGTGACCGCGCCCGTTTGGGTGTCGGCGGCCGCGCGGCTGGCGTACAAAAGTCGGACGAGCATTCGTATTCTCCGTGATATCAGCGTTTGATCAGCGACAGGAATTCGCGCCGCAGGGCCGGGTCCTTGAGGAAGGAGCCGTGCATGACGCTATTGATCATGCGCGCATCCATGTCCTTGACGCCGCGCCACTGCATGCAAAAGTGGTCCGCCTCCATGATAACGGCCAGGCCGTCAGGCTGCATTTTCTCCTGCAGCAGATCGGCCAATTGAACCACCGCCTCTTCCTGGATCTGCGGCCGGCTCATGATCCAGCTGGCCAGGCGCGCATACTTGGACAGGCCGATCAGATTCGAGTGCTGGTTCGGCATCACGCCGATCCAGACCTTGCCGATCACCGGGCACAGATGGTGCGAGCAGGCGCTGCGCACCGTGATCGGGCCGATGATCATCAACTCGTTCAGGTTGGCGGCGTTGGGGAATTCGGTCACCGGCGGCATGTCGACGTAGCGGCCGCCGAACACCTCGTTCATGTACATCTTGGCGACGCGGCGTGCCGTGTCCTGCGTGTTATGGTCGCTGACGGTGTCGATGACCAGGCTCTCCAGCACCTTCTGCATATGGCCGCTGACTTCGTCCAGCAGCTGGTCCAGCTCACCGGGTTCGATGTAGGCGGCGATATTGTCGTTGGCATGAAAGCGCGTGTTGCTGGCGATCAGGCGCGCGCGGATGCGCTCGGAGGCGGTGGTGGTGGCAGGGCGATATGCCGGAAGCTGCTCGGTGGTCATGCGGTAGTCCAATCAGAAATTCAAATAATGAGTACAACTGCGGGTGCGGTGGGGCTACTCCCTGCTACTGCCTGTCGGGCAGGGGCAGGCCTTCGGCGTACGCCAGTCGTTCCAGCGCCTGCTCCATCATCACGCGCGCGTGGCCGGCGCTGCGGCCCAGGTCCTCGTGCAGCGCGGCGTCGCTGGCGTTGCGATTTTGGCACTGGTAGCTGTAGCGCTCGAAGCTCGCCAGCATCATCAGTATATCCGCCAGATGACGCGGACACTCGCAATTGATGCTGGAAGAGGCCGACGACAGCGCCGCCAGCGCCTGGTCGTCGAGTCGGCGCGGCTGCGGCGCCGTGGCCGGACCTGGCGGCGGACGCGCCGCGCCGGTCAGCGCCGTGCTGCATAACACCGCCACTTCGGCGGCGTCCGACGGCGCGCGCGCCACCAGGCAGCCATGTTCGCGCAGGCGGCGCACGGTGGCGCTGTCGCAGAAGCGGTACAGCACCACCACGGTGCGTACCTGCATCGCGCGGCGCGCGGCCTGGATTTGCGGCAGCGCGTCGGCGCTCATCTCGGACGATTCGATCAGCAGCACGTCGGCCGACACCCCCGCCATGGCCTCGGCCGCGCCTTCGAGCTGGAAGCAGCTGGCGACGATGTCGAGTTCGGGCGAGGTGCGGATGGCGCCAAGGCGGCGCGCCAGCGCGGCGCCGGCGACGGCGATCTTCAGCGTCTGCGTGGCGGCGCCGGGAATGGATGGCGAGGGCGCGGCGCCGGCCAGCGCGATCAATTCATCGGCCGCCAGCCGGGCCACGGTGCCGATCGCGTGTCCCTGGTCGACCACGCGCTTCAGGAGGCCAAGCCGGCGGACCTGGTCGGCCGAGTACAGGCGCTGGCCGTGCGGCGAGCGGTCGACATCGGAGACGCCGTAGCGGCGCTCCCACACGCGCAGCGTTTCCACCGGCAGGCCCGCGAGGCGCGCGGCCACGCCGCTGCGATAGCCGGTGGGCTTCGATTCTGGTTTTGGTTCGGCTTTCGACATGTTGTTCCTCATTCATCTATTTTTCGCATTCTAGCAGTTTGCGGGTCATGGCGTCGTATGACCCGAAATTGAACCGCCGAAAGCCAGCCAAGCCTTCTGCCGCCGCATTGTTCTCTTTATACTTTGGACTTTATCTCGAAGGGACTCATCGCCATGCCTGAAACACGTCTTAATGTGGCGGTGGTCGGGGCCGGGTTGGCCGGGCTGTCGTGCGGACGGCATTTGCAGAACGCGGGTTGCCGCGTCACGCTGTTCGAGAAGGCGCGCGGTCCCGGCGGCCGCATGAGCACCCGGCGCGCCGACGGCTGGCAGTGCGACCACGGCGCCCAATACTTCACTGTGCGGGACAACGCCTTTCGCGAGGAGGTCGCGCGCTGGGAGGCGGCCGGCGTGGCCGCGCCGTGGGAGCCCAGGATCGCCGTCATCGGCGGCGGCAAGGCCGAGCCGGACGGTGTCGTGCGCTTTGTCGGCATGCCGCGCATGAGCGCTCCGGCCGCGTGGCTCGCCGGCGGCCTGCAGGTGCACAGCGGCGTCACCATCGATGATATGCGCCATGAGGCGGAAGGATGGCGCCTGCATTCGAAGGAGCAGGGCTTGCACGCCGAGCGTTACGACGCGCTGGTGCTCGCGGTGCCGGCGCCGCAGGCGGCCGTGCTGCTGGAGCCCTTGCTGCCATTGACGGCGATGCAGTCGAACGCCGTCGCCATGCTGCCCAGCTGGACCTTGATGCTGCGTCTCGCGCTGCCATACAAGCCGGGCTACGACGCGGCCTTCATCAAAGACGGGCCGCTGCGCTGGATCGCGCGCGACAGTTCAAAACCCGGCCGTGCCGGTAGCGAGGTGTGGGTGCTGCAGGCCAGCGCGGAGTGGAGCGCCGCCCACATCGAGGATGACGAGGCGGTTGTGACTGCGCTGCTGCTGGACGCCTTCGCGAAGCTTGGCGGACCCGCGCCGCTAGGTGTCACCGCGCACCGCTGGCGTTACGCCAAGGCCGGCACGGGGTCCTCGCGGCAGGCCGTGTGGCTGCCGGCGGTGCAGGTAGGCCTGTGCGGCGACTGGCTGGGCGGCGGCCGGGTGGAGGACGCTTGGCTGAGTGGCCTGGCGCTGGCCGCCAAGGTGTTGGCTAGAACTCCGTGCTTGCCGTGAGCGCGAAACTGCGCGGCGCCCCCAGTACCAGATAACCGGTGCCCTGCGAGCCGCCGGCCGAGGCCCAGTAGCTCTTGTCGGTCAGGTTGTCGACGCGCACGCGCAGCGTGTAGGTTCGGCCATCCAGATCGAGCTGGAAGCGCGCGCTGGCGTCGAGCCGGTTCCACGACGGCAGTTCCTGGGTGTTGGCCGCGTTGACCGCCTGCGACGCCGTGTGCAGCGCGCGCGCCGACAGGCTCAGGCCCGGCATGCCCGGCACATCCCAATCGACGCCGATATTGACCTGCGACTTGGGCACGCCGATGACGTCCTTGCCATCGGTCGCACCACCGGCAGTGCGCTCCTGTGTGGCGTCGAGCAGGGTCACGCCGCCCAACACGCGCAGTCCGCGCAGCGGCTCGCCGAAGGCCGAGAATTCCGCGCCACGGTTGCGCTGCTCGCCGTCGATGCCGAATACCCTGCTTGCCGGGTTCAGCACGCCCTGCGGCTGGGTGGTGGTGAACAGCGCGACATTGGCGCCGAAGCGGCCGCCGTCGTACTTCGCGCCCACTTCCTTCTGGCGCGATTTGTACGGCGCGAAAATCTGGCCGACGTTGACGGCGGTGGATCCGGCCACCGCGCCTTGCTGCAGACTCTCGATATAGTTCGCGTACAACGACACCTGTTTCGACGCCTTGTACACCAGCGCCGCGATCGGCGTGTTGGCGCTCTCGCTGTAATCGGCGTTCTGTTTACCCGTGTTGTAGGCGTAGCCGGTCTGCCTGATTCTTTGATGGCGCACGCCGACCGTCAGCAGCACTCTGTCGTCGAGGAAGCCCATGCTGTCGGCCGCCGCGCCGCTGGCCAGCTTGACCTTGTTGGTGGTGCGGGGATCGGACAGCGCGTTGCCGAAGGTGGTGAAGACCGGCAGGGCCATCACCGCCGGGTTGTACAGCGACGTCGCCTGGTAGGCCGATGTGGCGTAGGCGTTGCGCGAGTCCAGATCGAAGCCGGTCGCCGTCACCGCCAGCTTGTGGCTTACGGGGCCGGTGCGCAGCGCGGCGCGCAATCCCAGTTCGCCGGTGTGGATATGGTCTTCGCGGGCGTTGTCGAAGCGGCGCAGGTTGCCGGCGCCTGAACTCGAGGTCAGGTTCAGGGTGCTGGCCAGCCGATTGAGTTCATGGCCGCGCCGTCCGCCGAACGAGGCCCACGCCACCACGTCCCTGGCGACATCCCACTCGCCGCGCAGGGTGCCGAAGACATCGCGCTCGCTGGAGTAGTCCCAAGGCTGGCCGTAGTTGGCGCTGCCGTCCGGCGCCGCTGGAATGGGCAGTCCGGCGGCGACGTTGACGGCCGGCCGGGCGTTGCTTAGCTTGCTGTCCTGCCAACCCAGATCCGCCGACAGCCGGAAGCCGCGTCCGCGATAGTCGGCCCCCAGCGCGGCCAGTCGCAGCTCGCGGTGTTCGTCGTCGATGGCGGTGCCGCCTTTGCGCTGCACGGCGTTGAAACGCAGGCCGGCGCGGTTGTCGTCGCCGAAGCGGCGCGCGATGTCGGCCGCCAGGTGGGTTTGCCCGCCCGATTGCAGGCCGGCGCTGATTTCGGTCAGCGGCACGTTGGGCGCCCGCTTGGGCAGCAGGTTGATGGCGCCGCCGATGCCACCGCCGGACGGCGAAGCGCCGTTGAGGAAGGTGTTGGCGCCCCTGAACACTTCCACGCGTTCCAGCAGTTCGGCCGCGATGTACTGGCGCGGCAGCACGCCGTACAAGCCGTTGTAGGCCAGGTCGTCCGAAGCGACCGGAAAGCCGCGAATGATGTACATCTCCTGGTAATTGCCGAAACCGCGCGCCACCCGCACCGAGGGATCGCTTTGCAGCACGTCGGCCACGCTGCGCGCCTGCTGGTCCTGGATGAACTGCTGCGTGTAGTTGGTGCTGTTGAACGGCGTGTCCATGTTGTCCATGTTGCCGAGCAGGCCAACGCGCCCACCCCTGGCGACCTGCCCGCCGGCGAAGGCCTTCGACAGGCCGGCGGCCGAGGCGTCGGCGCTGGCGCTGATGACGACTGTTTGCAGTTCCGTTTCAGTTTGGGCCTGCGAGGGCAGGCAGTGGAGGGCGGTGAGGACGGCGACGGCGAGACGCTTGCGCGCGGGAAGACGAATCATGATGACCATGGCAAATGAGAATGAGAGTAATTATCATTTGGATGGGCGTGTTTGTACAGTCTCCCTAAAGGAATAGGCTTACTTCAGCGTCGCGATCACCGCCAGCAAACCATCGACATCGACCGGCTTGACGAAATAATGATCGAAGCCCGCGTCCCTGGCCAGCTCGCGGTCCTCGCGGCGTCCGTACCCGGTCACCGCCACCAGCGTGGCGTTGGTGGTCTGCGGCAGCTTGCGCAGCCCGCGCGCCAGGTCGTTGCCGCTGAGGTCAGGCAGACCGATGTCGAGCAGGCACAGTTGCGGCGCGACGGCCTGCGCGATCTCCAACCCCGCGTGCGCGGTATGGGCCAGGAAGACCTCGTGGCCGACGGTTTCCAGCAACAGCTGCAAGGTCTGCGCGGCGTCGATGTTATCGTCGACCACCAGCACGCGCAGCTTGGTTTGCGGCGCGGCCACCGGCTTGGCCGCCACCGGCGCCTGCGCGCCCGCCGTGCCGGGCAGCCTGATGGTGAAGGTGCTGCCTTTCTGGTCGCCGCCGCTGTCGACCACCACCGTGCCACCATGCAGTTCCACCAGCGTCTTGACCAGCGCCAGTCCCAGTCCCAGGCCGCCTTGCGAACGGTCGGAATTGCGGTCGGCCTGCGCGAACAGTTCGAACACGCGGCCACGCAATTCGTCCGACATGCCGATGCCGTTGTCGCTGATGACCATCTTGACTTCGCCCGCCTCGGCGCGTACCAGCAATCGGATAGCGCCGCCGGCCGGCGTGTATTTGGCCGCGTTGTTGAGCACATTGACCAGCACCTGCACCAGTCGTTTATGGTCGCCCATCACCTGCAACGGGGTCTCGGGCAGCACCAGGTCGAAGCGGTGCTGCTTGGCGCGCATCATCGGGTCGGCCTGTTCGATCGCGGCGGCGACGACGTCGGCCACGTTCAGCGGCACCCGCGTCAACGTCACCAGGCCGCGCGTCACGCGCGAGACGTCGAGCAGGTCGTCGACCAGCCGCGTCATGTGCGTGACCTGGCGCACGATGATGCCGGCGGTGCGTTCTACCGCCTGCGGGCTGGCGTTGCCGCTCTGGAGCAGCTGGGCCCCGGCGCTGATCGGCGCCAGCGGATTACGCAGTTCGTGCGCCAGCATCGCCAGGAATTCGTCCTTGCGCTGGTCGGCCTGGCGCAGCTGGGTCTCGGCCAGCAGGTGCTGCCGCTCTTTTTCCTGCAGCGCGGCCGCCATGGCGTCGAGCGCGCGCGCCAGTTCGCTGATCTCCTCGTTGCCGTAGGTGATGCCGCTGCGCGCGCCCAGCGTGCCTGACGCGATGCTGTTGGCGGTGGTGGCGAGCCGCTTGACCCGGCGCAGCACCAGCACGTCGCCGACGAACCATGCGGCCAGCAGCGCCAGGATCAGGGTGGCCGCCAACGCCAGCAGGTCGAGTTTCTGGTCGCGGCGGGCGACGGCGGTGATGTCGTCGGCGGGAATGCCGATCGTGACGGTGTAGTCGGACAGTCCGTTGTTGCCAACCCGGGCGAAGCGGTGCAGCCGTTCGACGCCGTCCGGGCCGGTCAGCAGCACGGGTTTTCCGGGCTCGCCGGCCATGGCCGCGCGCATCTCCGGCCACACCTGTTTGCCGTACCACTGCTCGGGGTGCGGCTTGCGGGCGATGATGTTGCCTTCGGAATCGGCGGTCATCAGCAGGGAGCCGGGCGGCAGCTGGATGTCGGCGACGAAGCGATCGAGCTTGGTCAGGTCCAGCGCGGCGAACAACACGGCCTGCACCTGCTGGCCCTCGTCGAGCAGCGGATAGGTGAGGTTGACGGTGTGCTTCTGGATCACCCGGCCGAAGACGTAGCCGCCGGCGACAAACCGGCGCAAGTGAACGGCGCGGCGGAAATGCGTGCGGTCGCCCAGATTGACCATGGTCTTGGACGGGACGGCGGTGCAGGTGACATCGCCGTTCAGCTGGATCAGGCCGAAGTTGGCGTAGTCCGGATTCTGCTTGTGGATGTTGGCCAGCAGGCCGCTGCAATGGGCCTGGTCGCCCATCAGATCGGGCACGCTGGCCAGGTCGCGCAGGATCTGGCGCGCGCTTTCGATCGATTGCGCCTCGTTGGCGGCGGCCAGGTTGGTCAGCTGCTGCAGGTTTTCCTCGGCCACGCGGATGGCGTGTTCGCGTTCGCGCACGCCGCTGACGATGGTCATCACCGCGATCGGCGCGATCGCCAGCGCCACCAGTAAAATCAGCCGGCTGCGCAGGCTATTGAGTTGGAAAAGGAGAAAGGCCACAGCGGGTCAGCGGGCGCGGTACAGTGCGTTGCCGAAGTCGACGATGGCCTTGACGCCGCGCCGCAGCGTGGCCACGTCGTCCGAGATATAGCCGATGCGGATGTAACCGGGCACGCCCAGCGCCTCGCCCGGCATCACCGCCACCGAGCGCTCGGCCAGCAGCCGCTCGGACAGCGCGTTGGTGTCCATCGTCAGCGGCGAGACGTCGGCCCACAGATATGGCCCGGAGGCCGGGCATCGCATCGTCAGCCACGGCAGGCCGGCGGTCAGGTCGAGCACCAGATCGCGGCGGGCGCGGTAGTCGGCCAGCATCGCGCGCGGTTCGCCCGATTCGAAGGCGGCGGCCAGCGCCAGTTGGATCAGCATCGGCGCGGCGGCGGTGATCGGGCCTTGCAGCGTTTCCATCGCCGACACGAGGCTGGCCGGCGCCACCGCGAAGCCGGCGCGCCAGCCCATCATGGCATAGCTTTGCGAGGCCGAAAACAGTGTGACGACGCCGATCTCGCGCCAGTCCGGGCGCGAGGCCAGGCTGATATGGGCGCCGTCGAAAATCAGCTTCTCGTAGCTCTCGTCGACGATGGCGTGGGTGCCGGTGCGTTTGAGCCAGGCGCCGATGCAGCCGATTTCGCCGGCCGTGAGCACGGCGCCGGTCGGGTTGTGCGGGTTGTTGATGATCAGGACCTTGGCCGGCGGCAGGCTGTCCATCAGTTCGGCGGTGATTACGACGGGCAGGTCGACCAGCACCGGTTCAAGTCCAAGCAGTTTGCTGGTCGCCACATAGGCCGGCCAGTGCGGCTTGAAGATGATCACGCGGTCGCCAGGATCGGCCATGACATATAAAGCCTGATACAGCGCCTGCTTGGCGCCGTTGGTGACGAGGATGTCGGCCGGGGTGGCGTCGATGCCATTTTCCTTGACGATCCTGGCGGCGAGCCGGGCGCGGATCGCCGCGTCGCCGACGACGGCGGTGTAGGCCAGCGACGGCTGGCGCAGGCCCGCGCGCGTCGCTTCGAGCACCGCCTCGGGCGCCTGGAAATGGGAGATGGCGATGGAAAAATCGATCACGTCCTCGCCGCGCGCCTTCATAGCGTCGACGCGGCCGTGCATGGCCGTGGTGGCCAAAGGCTTTGAACGCGCGATGCGTTGGGAAATTGCCATATTGATATCCCTAAGGCAAATGTTTCGATTAATTATTTTACTTCAGTTATACCAGCAGCAACGCACGCAATGCAGAGTCTGGTGTCGGATGGTATCCTTGCCAAGTTAACCAACGAGGATTGTATGAAGTTCCCAACAAAAGCAACTGTAGTAAGGACGACGATCGCCGGCGCCGTGGCGCTGGTTCTGGCCGCCGGCGCCACCGACGCGCAGGCCGAAGACACCATCAAGATTGGTCATGTGGCGGCCACTTCCGGCCCCATCGCCCACCTGGGCAAGGACAACGAAAACGGCGCCCGCATGGCGGTCGATGAGCTCAACGCCAAGGGCGTGGTCATCGGCGGCAAAAAATACAAGATCGTGCTGCAGGCGGAGGACGACGCCGCCGATCCGAAGCAGGCCACGGCCGCCGCGCAGAAACTGGTGGACGCCAGGGTGCAGGGCGTGATCGGGCACGAGACGTCCGGAACCTCGATTCCGGCCTCGCGGATTTACTACGACGCCGGCATCCCGCAGATATCGCCGTCGGCCAGCAACCCGCAGTACACGCGCCAGCGCTACAACACCACCTTCCGCAATGTCGCCAACGACGAGCAGCTGGGCGCCGCGCTGGCCCGCTACGCGATGCAGCAGGTGAAGGCCAAGCGCATCGCCGTCATCGATGACCGCACCGCCTACGGCAAAGGCCTGGTCGATGAATTCGTCAAGAACGTCAAGCGCGGCGGGGCGGCGTCCGGGTCGAGCATCGTGTCGACCCAGTTCACCAACGACAAGGCCACCGACTTCAGCGCCATCCTGACGGCGGTCAAGGCGACCAAGCCGGATATGATTTTCTTCGGCGGCATGGACGCCGTGGCCGGCCCGATGCTGCGCCAGATGAAGCAGTTGGCGATCCCGATCAAATTCATGGGCGGCGACGGCATGTGTTCGGACTCGGTGCCGCGCCTGGCGGGTAACGCCATGAGCGACGGGCAGGTGATCTGCGCGGAGGCGGGCGGGGTGGAGCCGTCGCAGGAAAAGGGCATGGCCGATTTCCGCCTGGCGTACAAGAAGCGGTACGGAATCGACGTGCAGACGTACGCGCCGTACACCTATGACGCGCTGATGACGATGGTGGCGGCGATGCGCAAGGCGGGTTCGCCCGATCCGGCCAGGTATCTGCCGGAGCTGGCGAAGATCCAGTACAAGGGAGTGACCGGCAATATTTCGTTCGATGCGCGTGGCGATGTGAAGGATGGCGTGCTGACCATCTACACGTTCAAGAATGCGACGCGGGAGAAGCTGGCGGTGGTGAAGTAAATCGGTACGGGGTCACTTGAATGACCTCGGAGACACGTAGGGCGGATTACGGCGTTCCGCCTAATCCGCCCTACGTGTTTTAGAACATATCAAGCGCCCGGTGGACCGCCGCCTGGTCCTGGCCCGCCTGGCCCGCCAGGCCCCATGCGCGGACCGAAGCCGCCGCCTTCGCGCTCCGACGATGTGCCGCCGGCGCCGCCGAAACGGTACGACAATCCCACATAAAACACCCGTCCATCGAACCGCCTCGTGCTGGTCTCGCGCAAGGTGCTGCTGTTGATGACGGTCTCCATCTTGTTCTTGTCCAGCACATCGGTGACGTTGGCCACCAGGCTCAGTTGCGACGTCAGCGCGTGGCGCGCGCTCAGATTGAGCGTGCGGTTCGGCGAGCGGTAACCCTGGCCCGACAAGGTCTTGCCCATCATCTGCAGCGCCATCTGCATCTGCGTGGCGGCGCTGTATTGGTAGTTCAACCGCAGCCGGCCGCTCAGCGAATTGGCGGTGCGCGTGCTATACGCGCCGGTGTCGTCCTGCGACCGCTGCTGGCTGCGCGCCAGGTTGCCGCTGGTGTTGATCGTCAAATTGGGCAGCAGCTTGCCGCTGACGGTGAATTCCAGACCGCTCGAGTGGCTGCCTTCGCCGTTTTGCTTGGTGGTCAGCAGCACGTTGTTGGCGATGAAGTAGCGGTAGTCGACGATGGCGTCCGAATCCTCGCGGTAGTAGGCGCGCAGGTTGGTCTCCAGGCCGGCGACCTTGGTCTCGTAGCCCACTTCGAACGAATCGGTCTTGGTCGGCATCAGCTGCGGATTGCCGGCCGAGACGTTGAATTCATCGCGGTAGACCTGATAGGGATTGAGGTCGTTGGCGCCCGGGCGGCGGATGCGGCGGGCATAGGCGAAGCGCATATTGGCCGTGTCGTTGACTTTATAGGTCGCGAACAGGCTGGGAATGAAGTTGACGTAGCTGTTCTTGTCCTCGGTTCCGCTGGTGATCTGGCGCATGTCCATGTCGGTGTACTCGGTGCGCAGGCCGGCCAGCGCGCCCCAGTTCTCGCTCAGGCGCATCTGGTAGGAGCCGTACAACGCCAGCACCGTCTCGTCGACTTCGAAGCGGTTGGTGCGCGCCGGATTGACGATGGCGACGGAAGTCAGCGGATCGATATCGGTGTACAAGGTGTCGAAGGTGCTCTTGGTGCTGGCCGCCTTGTAGCCGGCTTTGGCCGAGCCGCCCCACAGCGGACGCTCGTAGTCGCCGGTGAAGTCGACCACCTTGATGGTGGTGTCGCTGTGCTGGAAGGCGCGCGTATCGGCAAAGCCCGGGGTGGCGTAATCGTTGGCGTAGTTGCTGTCGTTTTCGTTGTCCGACGAGGACACGCGCAGGTCGATCTTCAGCGATTCGCCCGGCAGCTCCCCTTTGTGGTCGTAGCGGCCGCCCCAGCTGTAGTTGCGGCTGTCGCCTTCGCGCGCGGTCGAGCGCACGTAGTCGCTGGCCGGGCTGAACGAGGTGGCGCCGTTGATGTAGCGGTCGGTGCCGCGCTGGTCGTTGGTGCGGCCGTTGTAGGAGGCGCTGGCGGTCAGCGTGTCCGTCTGGTTGAGATTGTAGCTGACGGTGCCGTTGGCGCCGACCATGTCGTTGAGGCCCTTGCCGACCGACGACTGGCTGCTGTGGACGAACTCGCCGGTGGACCGGTCGAGGCGGTCGCGGCTGACCTCGGCGGTGGAATTGCGGCCGTCGTGGCGCACGTTGAGGCCGCCCTGGAAGCCCCAGGCGCCTTCGTTGTAGCTGCCGTTGACGGCGCTGTTGTAGCGGCCGTCCTTGCCGGCGTTGGCGTTGACGGTGCCGAAGCCGCCCGGCTTGCGGTTGCGGCGCATCACCAGATTGAGGATGGGCCCGCCGCCGCCTTCGTTGCCGAACTGCGCGCCGGGGTTGTTGATGACCTCGACCGACTCGATATCGTCGGCGCCCATGGCCTGCAGCGCGGCGCCGCGGTTCTCGCCCTGGAGCATGGCCGACGGTTTGCCATCGACCAGGATCTGTACATTGCTGCTGCCGCGCAGGGTGACGGTGCCATCCGGATCGACGGCGACCGACGGCACGTTGTTGAGCGCGTCGGCGGCGGTGCCGTTGGTGCTCGAGACGTCGGATTTGACGTCGTAGACCTGGCGGTCGATGCGGTTGGTCGGGCGCTCGCCGGCGACGGTGACGGACGGCACGACGGCGGTCTCCTTCGGGGGCGTGGCGGTGGTCGAGTTCGGCTTCGCGGCGGGTTTTTCAACAGTGTTTTGGGCCAGGGCGCCGAGCGGGGCGGCCAACAGCACGCCGAGCGAGCCGCCGGTGAGGCACTGGGACAGGAGTTTCTTTTGCTTCTTTTGCATGAGGCTGGCGGGCCGCCGGGCGGCGCCGTCTTATTTGACGTTGGAAGCCTGCTATTTTACAGAAGGCCCATGCCAATTATTGCCATTTACAAATCTTTACCAATATGAAGCTTGCGGAAACAAGCAAACCGTTGTTTCCCGGAGTACCCGCCAAAACCCCCGCTCTGTCTTTTGGTGGAGTCGAATCGTGTCGCTGGCGCAAGGTGGGCGCGATAAAATGGCGGCAAGGAGAATGACCATGGCACAAGGCGTCGCACGCATCGGCAGGGATATTTATAAGACATCGATCGAGGTCGGCGGCCACGCGCTGACCGGCGACGAGCCGCCGCGCAACGGCGGCGCCAACGCCGGGCCGGCGCCGTACGATTTCATCCTCGCCGGGCTCGCCTCGTGCACCGCGATCACCTTGCGCATGTACGCCGATCGCAAGCAGTGGCCGATGGAAGCGGTCGACGTGGCGCTGCACCTGGCGCCCGCCGCCGACGGCGCCTTGCTGATCAAGCGCGTGCTGACTTTCCACGGCGCGCTCGACGCCGATCAAAAAGCCCGCATGGCGGAAATCGCCGAGAAGACCCCGGTGACCCTGACCCTGAAAAGCGGCGTGCGCATCGATACCAGCGTCGCCTGACGGCCCCGGCCCTCCATCCCGTCTTGAACTAGATCAGCAAATCCCGTCAGCCTGAAGTGGAACCAAATCGAGCTGTGCCTCGTCTAACTGAGGCAAGTTGAACCATACCCATGGTTTTTGTTCGATTCGATGTTCTTACCAAAGGGCTTGATATGAACCTGACTAAACTTCTGGCGGGACTGCTTGGCGCGGCCGCCGGTTGCAGCGCCACCGCCTCGCCGCCCGCCGCCAACGGCGTCATGGAATTTCCCAACGTAAGTGTTGTCGCGCAGCCGACGCCGGGCGACCGCGCGGTGTCGCCGCGCGCCGGCATGATGGGATACAAGGACCCGGCGACCGGCAAGCTGACCGGGCCGACGGCCCAGCAGGCGGCCGCGCTGACCGCGCCGCCCACGGGCGCCGCCACCACCGGCGCCGCCTCCAAACCCGTGCCGACCCGGCCGCCACACGGCGGCGTCGCCGTGATGCTCGAGCAGCGCCACGAGCGCTACGCCCTGGCGCGCAAGGATGCCGCCGGCAAGGTCACCGAGACGTGCGAAGCGGACAGCAAGCCGGGAGAACATCATGAAAAATAAACTCATCGCCCTCTGCGGCGCGCTCGCCATGCTGTGCTCGGCCGGCAGCTGGGCCGCCGCCACCATCGCCATCGTCAACGGCGATCCGGCCGGCGTCGGCTTCAACGACCCCACGCCGGTGGCGCCGGTGGGCGGCAACACCGGCACCACCCTGGGCGCGCAGCGCATCAACGCTTTCCAGAAGGCAGCAAGCATCTGGGGCGCGACGCTCGACAGCAGCGTGCCGATCCGCGTGCTGGCGACCTGGGAGGCCTTGCCCTGCAACGACACCGGCGCCGTGCTCGGGTCCGCCGGCGCCTTGCAGGTGTTCGCCAACTTCCCCGGCGCGCCGCGGACCAACGCCTGGTACGGCGAGGCCGAGACCAACAAGCTGGTCGGCTTCGACGCCGATCCCGACCTGCCCGAGATCCGCGCGCGCTTCAACGTCAATCTGGGCGAGCCCGGCTGCTTCACCGGCTCGCCGTTCTATCTGGGACTGGACAACAACCACGGGCCGCTGACGGATCTGGTGGCCGTGCTGCTGCACGAGTTCGCGCACGGCCTGGGCTTCCAGACCTACACCGACGACGCCACCGGCGAGCTGCTGGCGGGCATCCCCAGCATCTGGGATTATTTCCTGCTGGATACCGCGACCAACAAGTTGTGGAAGGATATGACCGACGCCGAGCGCGCCGTGTCGGCCAGGCGCGCCGGACGGCTGGTGTGGAACGGCCCCGTCGTCATCGAGGCGGCGCGGATCGTGTTGCGGCCAGGCACGCCGCTGTTGACGATCCTGTCGCCGTCGCGGGTGGCGGGCATCCGGCGGGTCGGGGTGGCCCAGTTCGGCCCTCCGCTCGGCAGTCCGGGCGTCACCGGCGAGGTGATGCCGGTCATCGATACGCCGCCCGACACCGGCTTGGCGTGCGCGCCGTTGTCGGCGCCTAACGCCCGCGCCGTCCGGGGCAAGATCGCGCTGATCGACCGCGGCGCGTGCACGTTCGCCGAGAAGGTCGGGAATGTGCAGGACGCCGGGGCCGTGGGCGCCATCATCGTCGACAACGCCCCGGGCACGCCGCCGCCCGACCTGGCCGGCGACGATCCGTCCATCGTCATTCCCGCGGTGAGGATTTCGCTGGAGGACGGCGCCGTGCTGAAGCAGGTGCTGGCCACGCGCTCGCGGACCAATTCTGGCCTGTTCGTCAACCTCGGCGTCAATCTGGCGGTGCGCGCCGGTGCCGATCCATCGGGCAGGGTGCTGATGTACGCGACCAATCCCAATCTGCCCGGATCGTCCGTGTCGCACTACGACATCAGCGCCATCCCCAACCAGTTGATGGAGCCGTCTATCAACGACGACCTGTCGCACGAGGTCAAGCCGCCGCGCGACCTGACGTATCCCTTGCTCAGGGATATAGGCTGGTAGACAGGCGCCAAGTTCCCGCGAACACGCCGCAGGATCGAACACGCCCGGGCGGTGCGTTGGCGTACATACCAAGGTGGCGTCCTTGTCTACTCTTTCCCCAGTCCCGCTGAATAGAAAGAGCGTCCATGGCAGCCCCCAAGAACAAGCAAATCAACGACCTTCTGCGCAAGGTCTTCGGCATCGAAGCGCTGCGCGACGGCCAGCGCCACGTCATCGACAGCGTGCTGGCCGGCCAGGATACACTGGCCGTCATGCCGACCGGCAGCGGCAAGTCGTTGTGCTACCAGCTGCCGGCGCGCCTGCTGAAGGGCGTGACGGTGGTGGTGTCGCCGCTGATTTCGCTGATGAAGGACCAGGCCGAGAAGCTGGAGGAGGCGGGCATCGCCAGCGCCGCGCAGATCAACAGCAGCCTGTCGCGCGGCGACGAGCTGGCCGCGCTGGAAGGCATCGAAAGCGCCGACAAGGACATCGTCTTCTGCACGCCGGAGCGGCTGGTGACGCCGGAGTTCCTGGCGCTGCTGAAGAATACCGAGATCGCGCTGATGGTCATCGACGAGGCGCACTGCATTTCCCAGTGGGGCCACGATTTCCGTCCGGCCTATCTGGAGATCGGCGCCGCGCTCAATGCGCTGGGCCGCCCATTGGTGCTGGCGCTGACCGCGACCGCCACCGACGGCGTGATCGCCGATATCCGCGCCCAGTTGGGCAGGCCGCGCATGGCGGTCATCAACACCGGCATCTACCGCCCCAATCTGCATTACCGCGTGCGCCAGGTGACCAATCCGGGTGAAAAGGACGCGCAGGCGCTGCAACTGGTGCGCGAGACCGCCGGCGTGGGCATCATCTACGCCGCCACCGTCAAGGCGGCCGAGGAAATGCACGAGATGCTGCGCAACGCCGGCGAGAGCGTGACGCTTTATCACGGCAAGTTGAAGGCGGCCGAGCGCAGCGAAAACCAGAACCTGTTCATGAGCGGGGAGCGCCGGGTGATGGTGGCGACCAACGCCTTCGGCATGGGCATCGACAAGAGCGACACGCGTTTCGTCATCCACCTGCAAGTGCCCGCCAACCTTGAGGCCTACTATCAGGAGTCCGGCCGCGCCGGCCGCGATGGCCTCGACGCGGAGTGCACGCTGTTGTACTACCACGCGGACAAGCGCCTGCAGCAGTTCTTCCTGATCAAACACTATCCGTCGGCCGAGGAACTGCGGGCGGTGTACGAGGCGGCGGTGGCGTCGGAACAGATGACCTTCACCGACGCGGATCTGAAACCGCGCCTGGAGCAGCTGCCCGCGAGCCAGTTGAAGATCTGCCTGAAGATGCTCAAGGACGGCAAGCTGCTGAAGCGGAACAGCAAACTGGCCTATCTGCTGACCAAACAGCCGAAAGGTCCGCCCAAGATGGCGGAGTTCGAGCGCATGGCGCAAGTCTACGTCGACAAGCATGAGCGCGACCGCGAAGGGCTGGAGCAGATGGTGGGGTATGCGCAGAGCGGCTACTGCCGCTGGAAGCTGCTGCTGGATTATTTCGGCGACCTGTCTCCGGGCTTCGAGCGGTGCTGCAAGTGCGACAACTGCCTGTCGCCGCCGTCGATACAGGACGGCGGGCCGCCGCTGGCGGCCGGCGCCGACGCTGCTTTGCCGTCCGCTCCGATCCCGGCGCGGCTGAACGCTATGGGATCAGCTCAAACAGCAGCAGCTGCGTAACCTGGTCCTTGCCGAAATTGTCGTCCGAGACCAGCACCAGGCTGGCGTGGCCGTTCGGCAGCACCGGGCCGAGGGAAATGCCTTCCAGGTTGTCCACCCTTGGCAGCTTGAGTTCGTTCACGTCCAGCACCAGGCGTTTTTTCAGCAGCGTGTAGGCGGCGCCGTTGAGCGTCGCCAGGTTCTGGATATCGCTGGCGCCGTCGGTGGTGATTTCGTAGATGCGGACGAAATCCTGATAGGTGCCGTCGTCGGCCTGCACGCCGGAGCGCTCCATCACCAACACCCGGGTGCCGCTGAGGGCGAGGATCTCGGAGATGCCGTTGTCGGCGAACTTGCCTTTGCCTGGCGAAGCGGGAATCGCATCGAGCGGGTAGGCGTATTGCCCGAGCACCTTGCCGTCGCGGCCGAAGTGCGTGATGCGGTTGACGGCGCCGGTGCGCGGGTCCGGCAGCGCGCCATCCTGGATCATCGGTCCCTCCATCGACACCCACAGCGAATTACCGTCCGGCGCAAAACTCAAACCCTCGAAGCTCTGGTTGTTGCGCGGTCCGGCCTTGCCGTCGGCGGGAACGCCGAACATCGCCGGCAACGGCAGCTCCGACAGGAATGTGCCATCGGCTTTGGCGTGGCGCACGAACGGCGGCAGGCCGGCGGGCACGTCGCCCTCGCTGGTGTACCAGATGCTGCCGTCGCGCGGGTCGACGCGGGCGGACTCGAAATCGGGCACCACGCCGCCGTGCCGCTTGAAGTTTTCCTTCGACGGATAGGCCTTGCCATCCGGCTGCAGCAGCGTGACGACGCTGGTCAACTCGACGGACTTGAACGATTTGTCATCGTACGCGAACCGCGCGCGGTAGTAGCGCGCCGGATTGTGCTCGGAGCGGTCGTCGGAGATCATCACCCAGTCGCCACGGGCGGCGTCGTAGTCGATGCCGGACAGGCCGCCCACCATCGTGCCCTGGAACTGCACGCGCCAAGGCAGCCGTTGCTCGCCGATCAACCGCATCGACGAGACGGTGTCCGGCGTGGTTTTGGTCGCCGGCAGCTGGGCGCAGCCGCCCAGCGCCAGAAGCAGGGAGAGCGCGCCGGCGAGGTTGCGGCCGGTCCGGTGCGATAAGTTCTTAGCCTTCATATTCTCTTGTCGTGAGCAGCAAACCCAGCAGTATAACGGAGCCGGTGCTACCCCCGCCGAATGCGCATCATCAGGCCGGCCGCGAGGGCCAGCAGCGCGGCGATCCACAGCGGCAGCGCCGCCAGTTGCGGCGGCCCGGCCGGGGCCTGCGCCAACGCCTTGGAGGCGCTGAAGCGCGGTACCTGGTCGAAGTCGCGGAAGCCGTAGCCGCCAAGGCAGGTGGCGGGACAGGGCTTGCGTTCGTCGCCCAGCGCCGCCAGCTGGATCGCGCGCTGGAAGTAGTCGCGCAGCCGCACCTGGTGGCGCTGCACCTCCGCCATGAACAACTGGTGGCGCGCGCCGTCGTTGCCGGCGATGCCCGACAGGGTTTGATACACCAAGGTCACCGGACTAAATGCGATCGCCTGCTCGAACAGCTGCTGCTGGCGCATCCTTGCCCGTTCAAACTGGCGGTCGACGCCGGACATGATGCGTTCCAGTTCTTGGGCGCGCTGCAGCCGCGACACGCTGGACGAGACCTTGGAGAGCGGCGTGACGGACGGCTTCCATTCCGGGTGGCTGTCGTAGAAGCGTGCCAGGCTGCCCAGTTTATCGGCGTTGACCTGGTCGCCGGCGTCGCGCAGCGCCTGGACATAGCGTTCCCGCACCGGCACCGGTGCCCCCATCTGGATCGCGGCCGTCATCGCGCCCGGCAGCAGCACCGCCAGCATCAGCCATGCGCCGAAGCCGGCGAAAGCGGCTGTCATGCGGTTGCCGCACACGGCGCAAATGACGATGGTGACGGCCGCCCAGAACATCGAATACAGCAGCACCACGCCGGCCCATGACGCCAGGGCGGCCATGCCGGCGCCATCGGCCGGGATGATGCCGGCGGCGAGCGACCCGATGCCCACGGCCAGCACCAGCAACATGCTCGCGGCCATCGCGCGTGCAGTCACTTGCGCCGCCAGCATGCGGCCCAGGCGCACACCTTGCAACTGCAAGGCGCGCAGGCGGTGACTCTCGCGGTCCTGCGTCAGCACGGAGGTGCTTAGCGCGAGCAGAATCAGCGGCCATAGATAAACCACAAAGAACATCAGATCGAAACGGCCGACCGCCAGGCGCCCCGGATGCTCGATCTCCAGCGCGGTGCGCGCCAGCTCCATCGATTCCGCGCGCACGCGGACGTAGGCGGGCAGAAGATCGGCCTGGCCTATCGCCAGCGCCGCGCCGGGGACCTCCGGTTTGCCGGCGAAGCCGACATGCGCGCGAAAGGCGTAGCCGCGCACGTCGACCGGCGTCTTGTACCATTGCTGGGCGCTGAACTCGCGCGCCGCCGGATCGGCGAAGTAGCGCCGCGCCAGCGCGTTGGCATCGGCGCGCGCGGTGACTTCCTGCGCGGCGGCGTCGGCCACCGCGCGTCGCTGGTCGCGCTCGAAGCGCGCGCCTTCGAACAGGCCGAATCCGGCCAGCGCCAGGGCGACCAGCACCAGCGCGATCGTGCCGCGCTCGCGCAACTGGCTGCGCAAGTCGTAGGCGATCAATGTGTACATCTGTTTCATCGTAAGTTTCCGCTACGTAGATGGCGCAAGCCGGCGCCGCACAGCAGCAGGCTTGCGATGAAGAGGGCGAACAGGGGCAAGACCTGGCGCAGCGCCAGCGCCTTCAGGTCGAGCGCCTCGAAGGTGAATCTGAACGGCGGTATCTTGTCCCATAGCGCCTGGTCGCCGTCGTGGCGCACGCCGTTGTGTTCCGGGTGATCGGTGATCGCCTGGTTCAACACATCCTGCATGCGGCGCCGCTGCCGTTCCGCGCCATCGATGAACTGCAGGTGGTGGTGGGTGTCGCTGCCCGCCGCCGCGCTGGACAGCCCGGCCATCGCCACCGCCGGCGACAGCCACCCGGCCAGCGATGCGGCGTCGCTTTGCCGGCGCATCGCGTCGAACAGGCGCCCGTAATGGTCGTCGAAAATGCGGTCGCCGTGCTGTTCGCCGCGTTGCAGGCTGATGCCGGCCCAGTTGACCGGCAGATCCTTGACGTCCTTGACACCGTATTCGCGCAGCAGTTGCTGCTTGTCGCGTTCCGCCTGTTCGGGATCGTCCGGCATGCCGAGTTCCGCGTCCATGCCGGCGCGAAACTGCTGCATGGTCGGCAGCGGCGCCGCCATCCGCGACAGTTCGACCGCCGCGCGCGGAACCACCAAGGTGGTCGCGGCCCACACCCCGATCAAAATCGCGAGGCTGGCGCGCAGTGTGGAGGCGCGCGCCGACACGGCCGCGATCAAGGCCGCCCAGGTGCACAGGTAGACCAGATAGCCGGCGCCAAACAGCAACGCGCGTGGCAAGCCGTCGCTGAACGGACTGCGCGCCTGCAGCGTCCATTCCAGCACGCCGACCGCGATGCAGGCCGGCAGCACCAGCACCATCGCCAGGCAAAGCAGCACCGCGCCGCGCGCCAGCGCCAGCGCCCCCAGCGGCGCGGCGTTGATGCGCAGCGCGGCCAGCGTGCCGCGTTCGCGCTCCGCCGCGAACATGCCGAAGCCGAGGAATATCATCGCCATCGGCGCCAGCACCTGCAGCACGAAGGCGGGGTTCAGCCGGAACTGGCGCGTGACACCAGGTTCGTCGTTGGCCGGACGGTAGACCAGTTCATTCTGTTTGTGCGCCTCCAGCCACACGCTGGCGCCGACGTAGTGCTCGATGCCCGGGTCGAGCGCCGCCAGCGCCGACAGCGGCTTGAAGACGTAGACGCCATAGTGGGCCGCCGAATGCGGGTACTTTTTGCCCTGCTGCGACCAGCGTTGTTGCTCCGCCTGTTGGGCGATGGCGCGGCCTTCCAGCGTGGCGCGCAGCTCCATCGACGACAACAGCGCCGCGCACGCGGCCAGCGCCAGGCCGACGCCGATCACCAGCCACACGCGCCAGTCGCGCCGGCGCTCGCGCCAGTCGGCCTGCCAGGCGCCATGCAGCGCCCGCAGCCACCGTTGGCGGTTCGACCGGGCGTCCCGCGCGTCCACTTCAGGCGCGGCCGGCGAGGATGCCAAGGTAGTTGCGTTCAAGTTCGCCTGCATTCAGATCTCCCAATTTCCATTCACCGGCCAAACGGCCTCCCACCAGCATGCCGCAGCGGTCCGCCAGCTCCTGCGCGCGAAACAGATCGTGCGTCGCCATCAGGACGGCGGCGCCGTCGTCGGCCAGCGTCCGCACCAGCTCGCCGAAGGTCACGCTGGCTTCCGGATCGAGGCCGGACGTGGGCTCGTCGAGCACCAGGACCTGCGCGCCCTTGGCCAGCGCCATGACGATGCCGACTTTTTGCCGCATGCCTTTCGAATAGCCGGAGGCCATGCGGTGCCAAGCGTGTTCCGGCAGGCCGGCGCGTTCCAGCAGCGCTTCGATCTCCTCGCGGCGCGGCTTCCTGCCCAACAGGCGCATGAAAAACTCTACGTTCTCGACGCCGGTGAGGCGTTCATAGAGCGCGACGTTCTCCGCGATGTAGGCGGCGTGCCGCACCGCCGCCCGCGCCGGCGGCAGGTTGGAGCCGGCCAGGCGGATGCTGCCGGCGTCGGCGTCGACGAATCCCAGCAGGCAGCCGATGGTGGTGGACTTGCCGGCGCCGTTGGGGCCGAGTAGCGCGTAGATTTCGCCGCCCCGCACATGCAGGTCGAGGCCATCGACCACGGTTCTGCCTTCGTAGCTTTTGCTTAGTTTTTCGATGTGTATCATCCGTTCTCCGTGCTGAATCCTAAAAAAGGTAACGCATCTCCGCGAACAGCGTGCGGCCCGGGTAGGGATGCATCTGGTAGGCGTGATTGTTGTTAAGGTTGTCGATGCCGACGGCCAGTTCGGTACCGGCGAGAGGCTTGAACAATAGCCGCATATCGACCTGGCTGACACGCGAGATGGCGCCGTAGACATCGGTGTTGTAGTCGGAGTTGTTCATTTCGTTGTACTGCCGGCCGGAATAACGGTAGGTCGCCGAGGCGCTCCATTTCGCGCCGGGCGCGTAGGTCAGCGTGGTGGCGCCGCGCACGCGCGGCACCCGCGTCCAATCCTTGCCCACCGACGGCTGGTAGTTGGCGTTTTCCAGTACCGTCGATTTGCCGAAGGCGATGTTGGCATCGGCGCTGAGCCCGCGCACGCCCAGTTGGTCGATTTGCGCCACCAGCTCCAGCCCGCGCGTGCGTACCCGGCCCACGTTGGTGACATTGGTCACGTTCGGGAATACGTTCAGATTGAGCTGGCTCCAGATGGCGTCGCGCACGTCGTCCTGGAACAGCGAAGCGCGCAGGGTGCCGAAGAACTGCCGCTGTTCGGCCATGAGCTCGAGCGCGTTCGACCGTTCCGGCTTCAGATCGGGATCGTTGACGACGATGGCGCTGCCCACGGCCGTACCCTGGAACAGTTCCGCGACGGTGGCGAAGCGCGTGCCACGCCCGGCCGACAGGCGCAAGGTGGTATCTGCCGCCACGTCCCAGCCCAGCGACAGCTTCGGCGACCAGGCCTGGTCGCTGCGGCGCGGGTAGTTTTGGGTGGCGCCGGGGAGGCGTTGCGCGCCGTTCCTGGCCTGCCACGATTCCGCGCGCAGGCCGAGGATGGCTTGCCATTGGGGGGCGAAGCGCCAAGCATCCTGGCCATAAAGCGCCACGATGCGCGTCTGGCCGCCGATGAACTGCGTCTCCGGTCCGACCGCGTTGCGCCAGTCGGCGGTGGCGCGGGTGGATTGTTCGAGTGTGTAGTCGTCCGCGTGCAGTCCGACGGTCAGCGCGTGGGCGCCGCCGGTCCAGTCGCCGGCGGCGGGCGAGTAGGTGGCTTGCAGGTCGAGCGAATTGAAGCCGCTGCCATCGCGTACCACCGCGTTGCCGGTGCCGCCGCTAGCGGCGAACGGATCGGCGCTGCCGGCGTTGCGCTGCACGTCCTCCAGGATGCGGTAGGCGCTGGCCGACACGCTGGCGTTCCAGCCGTTGCCGTTGCGGGTCTTGACGGTCACGCCGGTCTGCGCGTGGCGTTCATCCCGCGTGTAGGGCGCGAAGGCGCCAACGGGAATGACGAAGATGTTGGCGCCATCGCTGACCCGCCCGGACCAAACGGTATTGCCGGCGGCGTCGCGCAGGAAGCTTTGATTGCGCGTTACGCTCTCGTTGCTCCACCAGGCGACGAAGCCCTCGGCGCTCACGGTGCGATTGAAGTCGTAGCCGAAAGTGGCCTTGACGGTGTTCTGCTTCGTATGGTCGATGGCGCCGGCATTGGCGCCGAAAATCGCCCGCCTCGTGCCGAACGGGCCGGTGTCGTAGCGGATGCCGGTGACCGGCGTCGCCGCGCCAGCGCCGGACGGCGCCGCGAAGACCCCGGCGGCGTTGGCGGTCGCCGTGTAGTAGCCCATCGGCTGGCTGGTCGAGTCCTGGTGGTTGACCATCAGCTTGTACCATAGGCCCGACGCCAGCCTGTCGCCGATCAGCGCCGACCCTTGGTAGTTGCGGTAGTGGTCTTTTAGGCCGTACTGATCGAAGGACTGGTCCTGCACCGCCACCCGCACCGAGCCTTCGAATTTGGTCGGACGGCTGGTGGTGACGGCGATCGTGGTGCCGATGGAGTTGCCCGGGTAGAGCGCCGAGAAGGGGCCGTATAGCACATCGACCCGCGTCATTTCCTCGGGCGCGATCATGTTCCAGCGGGGCGCGTCGAAGCGGCCGAGGAAGTTAGACAGCAGGTAGCCGTCCATCGTGACCAGCGCGCGCGGCGCCTGCGTGGTGGAGAAACTGCGCCCGCCGACCAGCGCGTTGCGGTCGCCGCTATAGCGCTTGCGGATGGTCATGCTGGGCATATTGCGCAGCGCGTCCTCGGGATTGAAGATGTTCTGCTGCCGCCGCAGCTCTTCCTGGGTCTTGGTGACGCTGGTGGTCGGCAAATCGGGGTCGAGTGCGCCGCGGGTGCTGTTGATGGTGACCGTCTGCATTGCCGCGTCCGCGGTGGTGTCATCCGCGTAAGCGCAAGCGCCGGTGGAAAGCGCGAGCGAGATGGCGGCGGCCAGCGGCCTTGTTGTTGTTTTCATTGAGTGGAGGGTAATAAAGGAATCAGGCGTGCGCGGGTTCTGCTTGTTCTTCGTCTTCTTCGCGGCTCCAGTCCGGGAAGGGATCGCTATAGCCTCGCCAAGTGAGCATGCCGGCGGCGAATTCGACGTCGGTCAGCACGCAGGCATTGAAGGCCGCTTCGATCGCCGCGCGGCTCATGCCGCGGCCGATGAATACCAGCTCGTTGAGACGGTCGCCGTACGGCTCCTCCCAGATCGCCTCGATCGCCTGCCGGTCCGGATCACCCGGCGATGGCCATTGCGCCTTGTCGCTGGCGGCCCACCATTGGCCGACCGGTTCCACTGCGGCGATGCGGCCGGCGCGCGAGTACGCGACCGCCCAATCGGGCCGGCTGGCGAGCCAGATGTAGCCCTTGGCGCGGATCAGGCCGGGCAGAGCCTCGTCGAGGAAGGCGTTGAAGCGGTCCGGGTGCAGCGGTTTACGATGGCGCAGTACGAAGCTGTCGATGCCGTATTCCTCGGTCTCCGGCATGTGATCGCCGGCCAGTTCGCGCGCCCAGCCGGCCATCTGGCTGGCCTGCTCCAGATCGAATTTTCCGGTGCCCAGTATCGTATGCAGCGGCACGTTGCCTTTTTCGGCATGGACGATGGTCGCCGTTGGATTGAGCGCCTTGATAACGGCGCGCACCTCCGCCAGATGGGCGGGACCGACCAGGTCCGATTTGCTGACGACGATGACGTTGGCGAATTCGATTTGCTCGGACAGTAGCGCCGCCAATGTGCGGTCGTCGCCTTCACCGGCGGTCTCGCCGCGTTGGGCCAGGAAATCGGTGCCGTGGTAGTCCTTCAGCAGGTTGAGCGCGTCGACCACGGTGACCATGGTATCGATGCGGGAGACGTGGTTCAGCGAGTCGCCGTTTTCATCCTCGAAATCGAAGGTGGCCGCCACCGGCATCGGTTCGCCGACGCCGGTCGACTCGATCAGCAAATAGTCGAAGCGGTTTTCGGCCGCCAGCTTGCGCACCTCCAGCAGCAGGTCCTCGCGCAGGGTACAGCAGATGCAGCCGTTGCTCATCTCGACCATTTTCTCCTCGGTGCGGGACAGCGCGGCGCCGGCGTTCTCCGCGCCCTTGCGCAGCAGGGAGGCATCGATATTCACCTCGCTCATGTCGTTGACGATGACGGCGACGCGCAAACCCTCCCGGTTGGCCAGCACGTGGTTGAGAAGGGTGGTTTTGCCGGCGCCGAGGAAGCCGGAAAGCACGGTGACGGGGAGCCGGTAGTCCGGACGGGCGGCGGGGGAAGTGATAGACATGGGACAGCTCGCTGAAAAGGCGCGGACGCGCAGGATCGATTTATGCAACGGATTAATGCAATTGAGTTGCATCATAAATCCGTTCGGGAGTTAATGCAACTATGTTGCGTTAACTATTTTGTCGTCTTGTTACTTTTTCGGCGCGCAGTGTGGGCAGGTGCCCTTGATCAGGAAGTCGATTTCCTGGCTTTGGAAGCCGTCCGGCAGTTTGATTTTGCGGGGCAGGGCGACATCGGTGAAGCATGTCACTTCCTCGCATTTGGTGCACTGGAAGTGCGCGTGTTCGTGCGAATGGTGTCCGGCCCCGGCGCTGAAGCGCCAGACCTGGTCGGCGCCGGCGATGCGGTGCACCAGTTCATTTTCGGTCAGCCATTCGAGCACGCGGTACAGCGTGACCGAATCGAGCGCCTCGTCCGACAGGTGATCCTGGATTTCATGGTGGGTCAGGGATTTTCCCTGGCCCAGCAGGAAGTCGAGCACCGTCACACGCTGCCGCGTGACGCGCGCGCCGGTGGCGCGTATCAGCGTTTCTGCCTGGTCTGTGGTGGAGGTTTGCATCATGAACGGGATTTTACCAGTTCTGACAGCGCGCCGCATATCCGGCGGAAGTAGACTTTTTGATCAGATCGCGTGCACCGCGTGCAATCGATCGATAATCGACGACTTCAACGCCGCCAGCGCGACATCGCCGCGTCCGCGCGGTCGCGGCGGCGGCTGGAACTCCGTCACGGCCGGCGATCCCACGCCATCGAGCAGGATGATCCGGTCGCTCAGATACAGCGCCTCGTCGATATCGTGCGTTACCAGCAGCACGGTCAGTTCGCGCTGGCGTGCCACCTTGAGCAGCAGATCCTGCAGTTTCATGCGCGTGAAGGCATCGACGGCGGAGAATGGCTCGTCGAGCAACAATACCCTTGGATGGCTGAATAGTCCGCGCGCGATAGCGGCGCGTTGCGCCTGGCCGCCGGAGAGTTGTTTGGGCAGTGCTTGCGCTTGTTCGTGCAAGCCGACCTCCGTCAACAGGCGCGTCGCCAGCTTTTGGGCGGCGGCGTCGTTGTCGCTGTCGAAGGCGACGTTTTGCGCCACCGTCAACCAGGGGAAAAGGCGCGGTTCCTGGAAAATGAAGCCTATATCGCGGTGCACGCCGTCGAGGGGCTGGCCGTGAAGCTTGATCTGTCCTTGAAAATTCCTATCGAGGCCAGAGGCGATCGACAACAGGCTGCTTTTTCCGCAGCCGCTGGCGCCGATCAGGCTGACCACTTCCCCTTGCCGCAGACCGATGCCGACATCGCGCAGCACTGTGCGGTCGCCGTAGCGTTTTTCGGCGATGTGTATGTCGAGCGCGGGACTGATGTGCTTCATGCGCCACCCGCGCTGGAAAAGCTGTCGCGCCAGGCCAGGCCGCGCCGTTCGATGGCGGCCATCAGGCTGTCGCTGATTTTTCCCAGTATCGCCAACAGCACGATCGCCGCCAGCACGATGTCGGCGCGGCTGGTTTCGCGGCCGTCCGACAGCAGGTAGCCCAGGCCCTTGCTGGCGGCGATCAGCTCCGCCGCCACCATGAACATCCACGCCAGACTCAATCCGTTGCGCAGGCCGGTGAGGATGGACGGCATGGCTGCCGGCAGCAGCACGCGCCGTGTCAGCGCCACGCCGCCCAGGCGATACAAGCGCGCCACTTCGATCAGTTTGCGGTCCACGCCCCGTATGCCGGACGACACGCCCATATACACCGGGAAGAAGGCGCCGATGGCGATCAGCACCACCTTGGGCGCCTCGTCGATGCCCAGCCACAGCAGCAGCAGCGGCACCCAGGCCAGCGAGGGAATGGCGCGCAGCGCCTGGAAGGTCGGATCGAGTATCGCCTCGGCACGCCGATTGAGGCCGACGGCGGCACCCAGCAACACCGCCAGCGCGGCGCCGACGCCGAAGCCGGCCGCCACGCGCACGGTGCTGGCGCCGATGTGGCCCAGCAGGCCGCGCGCGCCGAGATCGGCCAGGGTCTGCAGTATCTGCGTCGGGGCGGGTAGCAGATTGGATGGAATCCAGCCGGCGCGCGCGCCAACTTCCGCGGTGATCAATACCGTCGATGGCAGCAATAGCCCAAGCAGGCCACGCGGGATCTGTCGCGGGCGCCGCTCGCGGGGCTTGCGCGGGGAGGGCGCCGTGGCGGATACATCGAAATCGGTTTGCGCACGCGCCGCCAGTTGGCTGCTCATATCCAGTCAGCTCCTAGACGCGGGCGATGAACGGTTGTGCGAAGCGCGTGTCGACCAGATCGAGTATGGTGCGGTCCAGATCCGTGCCGCTCTTGACCAGCGCCTCGTCGCGCAGGATGGGCGCGGCGACCTGCAATGCCTTCACATGCTCGCTGCCCGGCTGGGGATTGGTGAAATCCGTCCTCAGCTTGATTTGCAACAGCGCCACCGGCAGCGACACCTTGGCTTCCTCAGACAGTATTTTCGCCGCCTCGGAAGGGTTGGCGCGTATCCACGCGCGCGCCTTCTCGTAGGCCTTGATCACACGGCCCAGTTCCGCCGGATGCGCGGCCAGGAAGTCTTCGCGCACGTTGAGGAAGCCATAGGTGTTGAAGGCGACGTTGCGGTAGATAAGACGCGAACCGCTTTCCAGTTCACTGGCCGCCATGTGCGGGTCCAGCCCCGCCCATGCATCGACTTTGCCTTGCTCCAGCGCCGCGCGGCCGTCGGCATGCTGAAGGCCGACGTGTTCGATATCACTGCGTTTCAGGCCCGCCGTCCGCAAAGAGCGCAGCAGGAACAGATAGGGATCGGTGCCCTTGGTGGCGGCGATCTTTTTACCCTTCAAATCCGCCAGGGTGCGCAGGTTCGAATCTTTGCGCACCACTAGCGCCGTCCACTCGGGTCGGGAGAATATGTACGGCGTTTTGATCGGGTTGCCGTTGGCCTTGGCCAGCAACGCGGCCAGGCCGGCGCTGGAGCCGATGTCGATGCTGTTCGCGTTCAGGTATTCGAGCGCGCGGTTGCTGCCGGCGCTGAGCACCCAGCGCACGCTGGTGCCGTCGGCCTTGAATTCATCTTCGAGCCAGCCGAAGCGGCGCAGCACCAGGCTGGCCGGCGAGTAGTAGGCGTAGTCCAGGCGCAGCTCCTTGAGCGGCGCGGCGCCGAACACCAACGGAGAGCTGCCACCAAGGGTGGCAAGGGCGGCGCCATTGGCCGCCAACTTCAGTACAGTCCTGCGCTTCATGGTTTCCTTCGGATAGGCGTGATGCAAGCAGTATTGCATCGGCGCCTTCCGTCGTACACGAAGATATCCGGCTTTACATATCCGGAAAACGCATCAGGCCAGCGCCTCGGCGGGGCCGAAGAACTCATAGTGCGTCTGTGCCTGCGGCACGCCCAATTCCAGCAGATGCGATTTGACGGCCTTCATGAACGGCGTCGGTCCGAGGAAGTAGGCGTCGACGTCGCGCGTCGCCGGCAGCCATTCGCCGAGGCGCTGCCGATCCAGATAGCCGGTGGCATGCGGCTGCGGGCCGGTATCGGTGGCGGTTTCGTAGCAGTAGAAGCGTTGGAGCTGCGGATATTCGCTCGCCAGGGCGTCGATCTGGTCGCGGAAGGCGTGCACGCCGGCGTGGCGCGCGGCGTGGATGAAGTGGATGGCGCGGCCGGTGGACAGGGCGCTCGTCAGCATCGCCAGCGTTGGCGTGATGCCGACGCCGCCGCTGATCAGCACCAGCGGTTTGTCGCCGTCCTTCAGCACGAATTCGCCGGAGGGCGGGAACAGTTCGATGCTGTCGCCGACGTTGACTCGATCATGCAGGAAGTTCGACACGGCGCCACCGGCCTCGCGCTTGACGCTGATGCGGTAGTTGGCGCCATTGGCGGCCGCCGACAGCGAGTATTGGCGGCGCGCCTCCTCGCCGTCGATGTCGACGGACATGCCGATGTACTGGCCCGGCTTATGGGCGACAACGGCGCGGCCGTCGGCCGGTTCCAGCACAAAGGAGGTGATTTCGTCGCTTTCGGCCTTTTTGGAGACGACCTTGAATGCGCGGGCGCCGCTCCAGCCGCCCGGCGCGCGGGCGTTTTCATCGTAGACGTTTTGTTCGGCGCCGGCCAGGATGTCGGCCAGCTGGCCGTAGGCCGCCGCCCAGGCGTCGATCACGGCGTCGGTCGCGGTTTCAGCGCCGAGCACTTCGCGGATCGCCTTGAGCAGCGAGGCGCCGACCAGCGGATAGTGCTCGCGCTGGATCTGCAGCGAGACGTGCTTGTTGACGATGGTCGAGACCAGCGGTCCGAGTTGTTCCAGGCGATCGATATTGCGGGCGTACATCAGCACCGCGTTGGCCAGCGCGCGCTGCTGGTTGCCGTCCTGCTGGTTGGCCTGGTTGAAAAACGGCTTCACCTGCGGGAAGTCCCGAAACAGCGTCAGATAGAAATGGCGCGTCAACGCTTCGCCGCCTTGCTCCAGGATGGGTACGGTCGCGGTGATGATGGCTTTTTGTTCTACGCTCAGCATGATGGTCTCTCGTCGTTGGGAAGGGGTGATGTAAAGAAGTATAGCGTATGCATCTTTAAAATGGTTGAGTCATTTTGTCCAACCGGTCGCTAGCCGATGAGAATGAGAAGTGTTATCATCTAGCGCTTTAACGCCAACCACACCACGTCCATGTCCGATTTCGCCTTGTCCGCACCGCGCCCTGCGCATTTTCCCCTGACCGCGATGGCCGCCGCCATCTCCCTGCTGGTGGCGTCGTCCGCGCTGCACGCCCAGGAGGGCGGGTCCGCCGCGCCGATCGAATCGATCCAGGTGACGGGCAGCTGGCTTGGCTCGGGCTTGCAGAACAGCGTGAAGAACTTCCCCGGCGCGCGCACCGTCGTCGGCAAGGAGGAGATCGAGAATTCCGGCGCCCTGGACATCGGCGACGTGCTGCGCCGCATTCCGGGCGTGCAGGCGACCGACAACTCCGGCACGGCCGGCAGCGCCATTTCGCTCAACATCGGCGTGCGCGGGCTGACCGGGCGCTACTCGCCGCGTTCGACCATCCTGCTCGACGGCATCCCGCTGGCGGTGGCGCCTTACGGCCAGCCGCAGCTGTCGTTCGCGCCGGTGAGCCTGAACAACATCGAGTCGATCGACGTCGTGCGCGGCGGCGGCGCGGTGCGCTACGGCCCGCAGAACGTCGGCGGCATCATCAACTTCCGCAGCCGCGCGATTCCGGAAGCTCCGGGCATCAGCGGCGACGTTTCGGTGCGCTACAACGACTTCAGCGAAACCGGCCACAGCCGCCAGTACAGCGCTTTCGTCGGCAGCACGCTCGACAACGGCCTCGGCCTGGCGCTGATGTACTCGGGCATGGACGGCTCGGGCTGGCGCGTGGGCAGCGACGAAAAGGTCAACGACGTCGCGCTCAAGTTCCGCTATAAAATCGATCCGCAGAGCGAGGTGTACGGCAAGCTGACGTACTTCGATGTCAACTCGCGCACGCCGGGCGGCCTGACGGTGGCGCAGTACAACGCCAACCCGTTCCAGAACACCCGTCCGACGGACTTCTGGAGCGGCGACCGCAAGGGTGCCGACGTCGGCTACCTGAACACCTTGTCGGCCACGCAGGAGGTCGAAATCAAGGCCTACTACAACGAAAGCTTCCGCCAGAGCGCGTTGATCAACGCCGCCCGCACGCAGCTGACCTACCAGCCGCGCAACTACCAGGTGCTGGGCATCGAGCCGCGCTATACGCAACGCTTCGCCGTGTCGGGCGTGACGCACGACGTCACGGTCGGCTACCGTTTCCTGCGCGAGCGTGGCGACGACAATAACTATGTGCAGACCGTCGCCACCGGCGCTAACGGCGCGACCGCGACCTTCGTCAACAGCACCGACGCGCACGCGGTGTATATCGACGACCGCATCGCGCTGGGGGCGTGGCGCATCACGCCTGGCGTGCGCTACGAGCGCATTCGTTCGGAGCGCGACGACATCGTCGGCCGCAATACCTTCGAATCGAACAACAACAAGGCCCTGCCGTCGCTCAACGTCGCCTATCTGGTGAACAAGGCGCTGACGGTGTTCGCCAACTACACGACCTCGTTCGGACCGGTGCAGAACACGCAACTGAACTCGCAAGCCCCGGCCAATCCGCTCAAGCCAGAGCTGGCGAAGACGGCCGAAGTGGGCGCGCGCTGGAAGACCGGCGCCGTCGGCGCCGAACTGACGGCGTTCAAGCTCAAGTTCGACAACCAGATCATCCAGGTGCCGGGCATCATGCCGGCGACGTTCCAGAACATCGGCGCGACCGACCACGAAGGCATCGAAACGGCGGCCGACTACACCTTCGGCGAGACGAGCGCTCTGGCCGGGCTGAACGTCTACGCCAACTACACGTACACCAAGGCGATCCAGGAATCGGGCGTGACGTCGGGCATGGACGTGCCGTTCTACTCGCGCAATACGGACACGGTGGGCGCGCGCTACCGCTTGGGCGCCTTCACGGCCAATTTGTCCAGCACGCATCAAGGCAAGCAATACTCGGACGCCGCCAACACGGTGGCCGAGTCCGCCAACGGCGGCGTGGGGCAGATCCCCGGTTTCCGCCTGTGGAACGCGCAACTGGGCTGGAAGCTGCCCGGCAAGCCGGGCTACGAGGTAATGGCCGGCATCAACAATCTGTCGGACAAGCGCTACTACACGCGCAACGTCGACGGCAACGCCGGCCGCATGGTCGGCGCCCCGCGCACCGCCTACCTCCAGCTGCGCGCGACTTATTGAGCAGCTGCGTAAAGCAACTCCGGGGTCAGGTCCACCATTTCTACACGATCTCCGCCGTATCGACGCTTCGTGGCCGCGTGTTCCAGTTTTTTACGGCGCGGCTCGCCGTTGTGGGTGAGACGTACTAAAGCAACTGAGGCAATTCCACATCCTCTTTTTTGCCCCGGATGTGCGGTGACCCGCTTTGCGTAGGACAAAGATGACATTTTGCAATGTTCACAACCTACATAGGACTACAAGGTGGTCCTATACCGCCGAGTTAGCCCCCTGGATATAGTGTCATCAACGGTGAAGCACAAATAGACCACCGCGATCCACACGACATTATTCGAAGGATCAACACGATTTCCAGGGGTACAGACCATGAACGCATTTAACACCACCACCTCCGCAACCCGCTCCATCAACGTTGGCGCCGCCGCACAACCGATCAGTTTGATCGGCGCGCAACAGAACGATTTGCTGCGCGCCTTGTCGCGTGACGATTTGCTGGCGTTGTTCGGCGATCTGGAGTTGGTGGCGTTGCCGGCAGGTAAGCACTTGTTCGACTACGGCGACAAGGTCGAGTACACCTACTTCCCGACCAACGCGATCGTTTCGCTGCAATACGTGATGGAAGACGGCGCGACCACCGAGATCGCTGTTGTCGGGCGCGAAGGCGTGGTCGGCGTCGCCCTGTATCCAACCGAGCGCGCCAGCTACTCGGCGGTCGTCGAGGCTGATGGCTATGGTTACCGCCTGCGCACCGAGGTGCTGCGTGAAGCGTTCTACGCAGGCGGCCCGCTGGCCCAGCAGCTGATGCGCTACACCAGCGCGATGTTCGCCCAGTTGGCGCAAAGCGTGGCCGGCAGCCGCCACACCAGCATCGAGCAGAAGCTGTGCCGCTGGTTGCTGGAGCGTCTGGACCGCTCGATGACCAGCGAACTGAAGGTAACTCAGGAAATGATCGCCAACATGCTGGGCGTGCGCCGCGAGAGCGTCACCGGCGCGGCAGGCAAGCTGGCCGAAGAAGGTTTGATCATGTACCGCCGTGGTTGCGTGACGGTGCTGGATCGCGCGGCAATGGAACGCCGCGCCGGCAGCTACTACCAGGCCAGCCGCAACAAAACGGCCCAAACCGAACAGCGGGCGGCGTAAAAAATCAGGAAAAGGGAATTAGTGCAGGACGCGGGAGACGGGCGGCGTCATGATAAAGCCGCTAAAGTCGACCCGCGACGCAGGACGGGCAGCCAGGTGATCCAACTTGCGCTGTACCAATTTATGCCAGGCGCTGGCCCAACGGGCGGCCAGTTGCGATTCCTCGGCCGAACGGGCATACAGCGTCCGCTCCACGGCGATTTTCTGGCGGTTCAAGGCGCGGGTGGCAGAGGTCAGAGTAGTCATGGCGATATGTCGTGCGGGCAAGTGGTTGAGAAGTTCGCAAGGTTATTTTGCCGCGCTCGCCGCTTTTTGAATGTGCGCCAGTTCACCCATAACGATGAGAAAACGAACGCGGCCGTGTAAAATACGCGCACTGTTGCGTTTTTGCCTCGCCCGCGGCTGCTTTATTGCCGCCGGTAGGCACCTTCCCACTCCTTCTTCTCTCCTATGTGGTCATCCAATTTTTCTAAAAATGTATTAGCCGGTCTGACCACGTCCTTCGCTTTAGTTCCTGAGTGCATCGCTTTCGCGCTGGTTGCGCACCTCAATCCGCTGACCGGCCTGTATGGCGCCTTCTTTATTTGTACGCTGACGGCCATCTTCGGCGGCCGTCCCGGCATGATTTCGGGAGCCGCCGGCTCGATGGCGGTGGTGATTGTCGCCCTGGTGGCCCAGCACGGCTTGCAGTATTTCCTGGCGACGGTGGTGCTTAGCGGCCTCATCATGCTGTTGTTCGGCGTCCTCAGGATGGGCAAACTGGTCAGCATGGTGCCGCATCCGGTCATGCTCGGCTTCGTCAACGGCTTGGCCATCGTCATCGCGTGGTCGCAGCTGCAGCACTTCAGGGCCGGCGGCCAGTGGCTGCAGGGCGCTGCGCTGGCGTGGATGTGCGCGCTGGTGGCGCTGACGATGTTGGTCGTTTATTTACTTCCCCGCTTGACCAAGGCCGTGCCGCCCGCGCTGGTGGCGATCGTCGGCGTGGGCCTGTTGTCCGAGGGTTTGCAGCTGCCGGCCCGCACCCTGGGCGACATGGCCCAAATCGCCGGCGGCCTGCCGGTGTTCCACATTCCCGAGTTGCCCATGACGATGGAGACCTTGCGCATCGTGCTGCCGTACGCGCTGCTGATGGCGGTGGTGGGCCTGCTGGAGACGCTGCTGACCTTTAACCTGACCGACGAAATCACCGAAACGCGCGGCTTGCCGAACCGCGAGTGCGTGGCGCTGGGCGCCGCCAACGTGACCTCCGGCCTGTTCGGCGGCATGGGCGGCTGCGCGATGATCGGCCAGACCATGATCAACCTGAGTTCCGGCGGCCGCACGCGCGTCTCCGGCGCCGTCAGCGGCGTCATGATTTTATTGTTTATACTGTTTTTGTCGCCGCTGATCGAGCGCATTCCGCTGGCGGCGTTGGTCGGTGTGATGTTCGTGGTGGCGCAGCAGACCTTCGCCTGGGGTTCGCTGAGGGTGCTGGGCAAGGTGCCCAAGCATGACGCGCTGCTGATCGTGGTCGTCACCTGCATCACCGTGGCCACCGACCTGGCGGTGGCGGTGCTGTGCGGGATCGTGATCGCTGCGCTCAGCTTCGCCTGGCGCCATGCCCGCGAAATCCGCGCCGACGTGGTGGAGGGCGCCGACGGCGTTAAACACTACACGCCGCACGGCACGCTGTTCTTCGCGTCCATCGCGCATTTCAACGATTTGTTCGATCCGCAGGGCGATCCGCGGGAAGTGGTGCTCGATTGCCGGTATTTGCGACTGGCTGATCATTCGGCGGTGGTCGCGGTGTCGACCCTGAGCGAGCGCTACGCCAAAGCCGGCAAGACGCTGCAGGTTCAGCACCTGTCCAAACGGTGCGAACAACTGCTGGTGCGGGCCGGCGTGACTGTCACCGCGTAACCCGCACGGCCAACCGGGGTCGGACCCCGCTGGGTCCGCCCGCTAGGTGGCAGGGCATGCGCATCGCTAAAAGCATGATGGGTTGCTTTGCGATCCGCCTGCCTCCTATTTTTACTTCGCTTCCAGCGCGTTGATCGCCGCCGCCACGCCCGCGCCGTAGGCCGGATCGGCCTGCGTACAGTTGAAAATGTGGCGTTCCTGCACCGGCTTCGATACGCCGTGGATCGCGCGCGCCGTGTTCTCGAACAGCAGCCGCTTCTTCTCGTCCGTCAGCAACCGGAACAGGTTGCCGGGCTGCGAGTAGTAGTCGGTGTCGACCCGGTGGTCCCAGTGCGCGGCCGCGCCTTCGAGCGACAGCGGCGGTTCGGCGAACTGCGGCTGCTGCAGCCATTCGCCACGGCTGTTAGGTTCATACGAGGTGCCGGCGCCGTGGTTGCCGTCGGTGCGCATGGCGCCGTCGCGGTGGTAGCTGTGGAACGGGCATTTGGGCGCGTTGACGGGGATCGCGTGGTGGTTCACGCCAAGGCGGTAGCGGGCCGCGTCGCCATACGAGAACAGGCGCGATTGCAGCATCTTGTCCGGCGAGAAGCTGACACCCGGGACCACGTTGGCCGGCGAGAAGGCCGACTGCTCGACGTCGGCGAAGTAGTTCTCGGCGTTGCGGTTCAATTCCAGGATGCCGACGTCGATCAGCGGGTAGTCCTTGTGCGGCCAGACCTTGGTCAGGTCGAACGGGTTGTATGGGACCTTGGACGCCTCGTTCTCCGGCATGATCTGCACCGCCAGCTTCCAGCGCGGGAAGTCGCCGTTCTCGATGGCGTCGAACAGGTCGCGCTGCGAGCTTTCACGGTCGTTGGCGACCACCGCCGCCGCTTCCGCGTCGCTGAAGTTGGCGATGCCCTGCTGGCAGACGAAGTGGAACTTGACCCAGAAGCGTTCATTGGTAGGGCTGATGAAGCTGAAGGTATGGCTGCCGAAACCGTGCATGTGGCGGTAACCCTTGGGGATGCCGCGATCGCTCATGACGATCGTGATCTGGTGCAGCGCCTCCGGCAGCAGGGTCCAGAAGTCCCAGTTGTTCTCGGCGCTGCGCAAATTGGTCTTCGGGTCGCGCTTGACGACGTGGTTCAGGTCCGGGAACTTGAGCGGGTCGCGGAAGAAGAACACGGGCGTGTTGTTGCCGACCACGTCCCAGTTGCTTTGCTCGGTATAGAACTTGACGGCGAAGCCGCGAATATCGCGTTCGGCGTCGGCCGCGCCGCGCTCGCCGGCGACGGTGGAAAAGCGCATGAAGATGTCGGTCTTCTTGCCGATCTCGGAGAACAGCGCCGCGCGCGTGTACTTGCCGATGTCGTGGGTGACGGTGAAGGTGCCGAAGGCGCCCGAGCCCTTGGCGTGCATGCGCCGCTCGGGGATCACTTCGCGCGCGAAGTGGGCCAGCTTTTCAAGGTGCCAGACATCCTGCAGCAGCACCGGGCCGTGCGGGCCGGCGGTCTGCGTGTTCTGGTTGTCGACGACCGGCGCGCCGGCGGCGGTGGTGAGGTTTTTCATGGAAGTCCTTCAATGATTCGAAGTTGGATGGAGACTTCCAGCATAACCAACGCGTTGCCTCCGCGCAGCTCTCTTTCGGGAGAGCCCAAAGCAAAAAAGCCCGGCTTTTCAGCCGGGCTTTCATCACGCTACTGGTACTTCAAGCAGATTACTTGCTTGGGTAGGCCAGGTCGGCGCGACGGTTCTGGGCGCGCGAGTCCGCGTCGGTGCCCGATGCTTTTGGCTTCTCTTTACCGAAGCTGACGGCTTCCATCTGGCTGTCTTTCACGCCTTGGGTTTTCAGGGCGGTGATGACGGCTTGGGCGCGCTTCTGGCCCAGGGCCAGGTTGTACTCGGCGCTGCCCTGGTCATCGGTGTTGCCTTCGACTTTGATCGACACGTTCGGGTTCGCGGCCAGGAATTTACCGTGGTCGGCGACAACGGCGTCGAACTCCGGCTTGACGGTGTACTTGTCGAAGTCGAAGTAGACGCTACGGTTTTTGTAGATCGAGCTGTTTGGGTCCAGGTACGCTGGCAGGGTGGCTGCCGCTGGAGCGGCCACTGGCGCCGCGGCAGGAGCTGGTGCCGGTGCCGGGGCTGGCGCAGGGGCTGGTGCCGGTGCTGGGGCTGGAGCAGGGGTCGAGCAGGCGCTCAGCAGGGCTACGGTGCAGGCTGCCAGCAGGGTGTTGATTTTTACGTTCATGGAAATACTCCCGAATTGTATTTTGTTATTGACACATTGGTGTAGTGAGGCTGTTCAGCCAGCCGCGAGCGGTATTATATAAGCATTTCCCTACTAGAAATTGGCGCAATGCATTATTTTTTCAGCCAACGTGAGAATGGTGACATATCCCGGCCCGATTCGACGTACCAGGCGCGCCGCGCGATGTCGAATTGCGCTCCCAGCGCCTTGACTTCGTCCTTTTCGTGGAAGCTTGCGGTCAGATAGTGGCGGCCGGGCGCGGCGGCTGGCTGGGCCTGGTTGCGGGCGATGGCCGCCTCGGCGGCGGCCGCCGATTGCTGCAAACGCATATCGGCGATGAAGCCGCTGCGCAGCGCCGGGTCGGCCGGCGACAGCAGGGTCAGGCGGGCGCGGGCGCGGGTGGCGCCGACGTAGAACAGGTTTTCCTCGTCGCGTTTGGGCTGCATCGGATGCGGGAACTCGTCGGCCTGCAAAAACGGCAGGATCACGTGCTCGAACTCCTTGCCCTTGGCGTTGGCCACGCATTCGATCAACACCGCCTTGCGTTCGCGCCTGCGGCGGATGAAGGCTTCGCGCGCGTTCATCGCGCTCCAGAACTCGCGCAGGCTCTGGCCGGAGGCGGCGGCCGATGCCAGCAGGCCGGCCACCGATTTATTGACCACGCCCGCTTCGTACGGCCGCACGAAGATGCGGCGGGCGGTCGCCACCAGCTTGACCCGCTCGCACAGCTCCGCCAGCACGGCCGCCGCCGGCGTGGCCGGATCGAGCGCCGACAGCCAGGCGATGGCGTCGATGACGGCCTTCTTGGTGGCCTGGCTGGCGACGTCGCGGTAGCTGATTTGCTCGCCGTCGCGGCGGTCGTCCTCGATCATGAACAATTCGCCCAGCAGCGCCGGGTCCTTGATGATCTGCGCCTTGAAGTTGTCCATGCGCCGGGCCGAAAACTTCATTTCGCTGAAAGCCGTCATGGCGTCGACGATGGCGGCGCGCACCTGTTCCGATTTGACGGCGGCGAAGTCCTTGAGGGCGATGGCCAGCATGCCGCGCAAGAACAGGATCTCGTCGCGCTGCAGGTAGCCGGCCATGGCGGGGGTGCGGTAGTCGATGTCGGCCTCGATCAGCGCGTTCTCGATCGCCATCGACTGGTGGCGGTCGCGGATCAGGATGGCGCAGCCGTCGAAGGCGTGGCCGTCGGCCTTCCACTGGCGGATCGCGGCGATCGCCTGTTGCGCGCATTCGTCGGGGGAGGCGTAGTGCGCCTGGCGGATCTGGGTGTGCACCGGCAGGCTCGATTCGACCGCCTTGTGCTTGAATTCGGCCATCGCGTAGGCCAGGTGGGGGCCGTGGCGGTAGCTGTGGGTCAGCGGATAACGCACCAGCCTGGGATGGCGTTCGGCGAAGCGGCGGTTCAGGTATTCCTCGCTGGCGCCCAGTTTGGCGTGGATAACCTGGTCCTTGTCGCCGGCGCCGACGAAAAAGCACTGCGGGCGGCCGATCAAGGCGTCGAGGATGCGGAACGCCGCTTCATTGAGATCGTGCAGTTCGTCGCACAGCACCAGCCGGTAGTCGGGAAAGTGCTCGGCCAGGCGCGCGCCGGCGTCCAGATTGCAGGCCAGGTCGTAGGTGGCGTCGAACGGGCCGCGGAACACCGCGCCGGCGCCGCCGTCGAGGCGCAGGGTTTCGTACTCCACCGTGGTCAGGTAGTCGGCCAGCGGCACGCCGAGCAGCTCGGCGATCTCCTCCAGGCCCATGAAGTCGACGTCGGCGGCCAGCGCCATCGTCGCCTTCAATCCCAGTTGGGCGTCGAGGAACTGGCTTAGCGCGATGCTGTGGGTGTGCAGTTCCAGGCCGTCCAGCCGGCCGGCGTAGCGCGCGCCGACCCGGTCAACGGCGGCCAGCGCATATTCCTTCAGCTGGCGCGCCTCGGCGCAGCGGCGCAGGTTGTCGCCGTCGATGGCGTCCAGCTGCCAGGCGGCGAAGTCCTCGAACGTCATCACGGCCAGGCGCGCCACCAGCGCCTGCGGCACGCCGACATCGATCAGGCGCTGGCGCATGACGTCGCGCGCCTCCGGTGTGAAGGTCAGCGCGAGGATCTGTTCAGGGGGGAGCTTGCGGGCCAGCGCTTCGCCGATGCGGATCGCCAGGGTGGTGGTCTTGGCCGCGCCGGCGTTGGCGTCGACCAGCACCACCTTGTTCTGGGACAGCTGGATGGCCGTTTGTTCCGGCGTCGGGATCAGGCCATGCGGCGTAAATCGGATGGAATTTGGAGGTTGGGCTGCGTTCATCCGCTACATTATAGCGACCAGCGTCCGCCTGCCGGTTCCCAATGTGCCGCCGAGCGCCGGCGCCGGCGTCAATCTGGCCGTCGCGCCCTCGATGAACTGGGCGCTGAAGACGCGGCGCTCAGGCTGGGAGTTGCGGCCGTGTTCGCGGCCGTGTTCGTGGGCGTCGATGACGGCGCACAGCAGGTCGGCCGCCGCCGTGGCCATTTTCGGCATCGGCTGGCGCAGGGTGGTGAGGTTGTAGCTCAACCAGTTGGACGGTTCGACGGCGTCGAATCCGGCCACCGACAGCTGTCCCGGCACGTCGATGCCCAGTTCGTGGCGGGCGCAATCGAGGCAGCCGATGGCCATCACGTCGCTGCCGCAGATGATCGCGTCGGGCACCTCGCCCATTTGCGCGATGATGGCCTTGAGGCCGGCCCCGCCGCTGCGGTAGTCCGATTGACCGGGCACCACCACCGGCGGCGGCAGGCCCAGTTCGGCCAGGCGTTCGCTGGTGCCGCGCCGGCGCTCGTTGGCGACCGAGGAGTCTTCGGTGCCGGCGATGATGCCGAAGCGGCGGTGGCCGGCGGCGGCCAGGCGCGAGACCAGCATGCGGCCCGCCTCCAGATGGTCGCAGGTGACGGTGTTGACGACGCGCTCGCGCAAGGTGCGGTTGAACAGCACCAGCGGCATGTGGCGCCGCTCGAATTCGGCGATATGCCCGTCGCTGAGGCGGGCGGCGGCGATCACGCCGTCGACCTGGTACTGCCAGACGTCGGCCAGCACGCGGTCGACATCGGTCTCGCGCGCCAGGGTGAACAGCAGCACGCGCTTGCCGCGCGCGGTGATCTGGTGGCTCAACTCGGCGAGCAGCTCCGGGTAGTGCAGATTGGCCTGGTTGGTGATGATCACCGCGACCATGTTGGAGCGGCGCGTGATCAGGCTGCGGGCGGCGGCGTTGGGGATGTAGTCGAGCAGCGAGGCCGCCTTCATCACCCGCGCGTGGGTCTCCTTGGAGACGCTGGCGCCCGGCTTGAAGCAGCGCGAGACGGCGGACTGCGAGACCCCGGCGACCAGCGCGACGTCGTACGAGGTGACGCGGCGGGCTTCGCGGGCGATGGTGGCTATGTGTTCCGTGGCGCTGATCTCAACTGTCGGCTTGGATTTCGTCATTGTCTCGTTATCGTCTTGGGGACCCGGGTATGGCTGGCTGCGCTGCTCCCACGGCGGTCACGTCGAGGATAATCAAAAACTTACTATAGGGCAACAATTATCGTATTTCCTTGTGGAAATTACTTATGCGGTGTGGCGGTACAGCAATTTTCCCTGACGAGGGCGTTTTTCTGATAGCATGACGCCCCTTTATTACGTGTGAAGGGTCGACATGGCCAATGCTTGCGGCGTCGATTTCGGCACGTCAAATTCCACGGTCGGTTGGGTGCGTCCCGGCCAGGCCGTGATGTTGGGACTTGAGGACGGCAAGACCACCTTGCCGTCGGTCGTCTTCTTCAACGCGGAAGACGAGCAGGTCACCTTTGGACGTGCGGCGCTGGCCGAATATCTGGCCGGCTACGAGGGGCGCTTGATGCGTTCGTTGAAGAGTTTGCTCGGGACCAGTCTGATCGACGGTCAGACCGAGGTGGGCGGCCGCGCGCTGCCGTTCCGTATGTTGCTGGCCCAGTTCATCGGCGAGGTCAAGCACCGCGCCGAGCAGTCGGCCGGGCGTGAATTCACGTCCGCCGTGTTCGGGCGGCCGGTGCATTTCATCGACGACAGCAAGGAAAACGACCAGGTGGCCGAGGATACCTTGGCCGAGGTCGCCCGTTCGGTCGGCTTCAAGGACATCGCCTTCCAGTTCGAGCCGATCGCCGCGGCGTTCGACTACGAGTCGCAAATCGACCGCGAGGAACTGGTGTTGATCGCCGACATCGGCGGCGGCACGTCGGACTTTTCGCTGGTGCGCCTGTCGCCCGAGCGTGCGAAGAAAACCGAGCGGCGCGACGACATCCTGGCCAACGGCGGCGTGCACATCGGTGGGACAGACTTCGATAAATACCTGAGCCTGTCCTCGGTCATGCCTTTGCTGGGCTACGGCAGCCGCCTGCGCAACAACAGTGAAGTGCCGTCGAGCTACTTCTTCAACCTGGCGACCTGGCACACGATCAACCAGGCCTACACCAAGAAGATGTGGACCCAGCTGTCGGACCTGCTGCGCGACTCGGCCGAGCAGGAAAAGCTGGGCCGCCTGCAGCGCCTGATCGACGAACGCGCCGGCCACTGGCTGGCGATGAAGGTGGAGGAGGGCAAGATCGCCTTGTCCGACGACGTCAAGGTGCGGCTGGAGCTGGACCGGCTGGCGCCGGCGGTGAGCCTGGAGCTCGACCGCGCCCAGTTCGACGCCTCGATCGACCACCTGGTCGGCTCGGTCGAGAATACGGTGCTGAGCCTGTTGCGCGACGCCGGCGTGGGGCCGGCCGATGTCGATACGGTATTCTTCACCGGCGGTTCGAGCGGCGTGCGCATGTTGCGCGAGCGCATAGGCGCGCTGGTGCCGGCCGCGCGCAAGGTCGAAGGCGACCTGTTCGGCAGCATCGGCGCCGGGCTGGCGCTCGACGCGGTGCGCAAATTCGGCTAACACTTATATTAGGCAGGGAAGCAAATGCTCGACAAATCCATCGTCATGCTCGACTTCGAGACCACCGGCCTGTCGCCCGACATGGGCGACCGCATCACCGAGGTGGCGGCGTTGCGCATCGTCGGCGGGCGCATCGTCGAGCGTTACGTCTCCCTGATCAACTGCAATGTGCGCATTCCTTCGTTTATCACCGGCCTGACCGGCATCACCCAGGCCATGGTCGACAACGCGCCGCCGGTCTCGCGCGTGGTGCCCGACCTGCTCGATTTCATCGGCGGCGACGCGCTGTCGGCCCACAACGCCAGTTTCGATGAAAAGTTCCTGCGCGCCGAGGCGGCCCGGCTCAACCTGACGCCCGGACATCAGGCGCTGGTGTGCTCGCTCAAGCTGTCGCGCCGGGTGTTCCCGAACCTGGCCAGCTACAAGCTCGGCAATCTGTCCGGGCAACTGGGCATCCGTTTTAAAAGCGCGGCCCACCGGGCCGAGTCCGATGCCGAGGTGGCGGCCGAAGTGCTGATACACATCGGTAAGCACATCGGTTCGACCTACGGCATCGCCGGCGTCGATCCTGCTCTGCTCGTCTCGGTAAACAAGCTGGCGGCTGCCAAAGTGCACCAATTCCTGCAAAAACAGTCCCCCCAGTAAGTTCAGGCTTAAACGATAGCATTTCATCATCACTCGTTTGACGACGCTCAAATCTGAAGTCACTACGAGGCTTACACTTTAGTCAACATAGTTGCAGTGTTGGCAAGGGGTGCGCGATGAAAAACCAGAGCTCCGCCAGAGATGGCTACGACAGTTATCTGTGGTACAAGGAGGCGGCCGAGCGGGGTAATCCCTACGCGCAATTCAACCTTGCCATGGTCTATAAAAAAGGCCAGGGCGTGGCGCGGGACGACACCCGGGCCTTCCACTGGATGCACAAGGCCGCGGAGCAGGGCCTGGCGTTCGCCCAGAACCATCTTGGCGCGATGTACTACAACGGCCGAGGCGTCGCCAACAACGACAAGGAGGCCGTGCGCTGGTTTCGCGCCGCCGCCCAGCAGGGCGACGCCTCGGCCCAGCAAAATCTCGGACAAATGTACAAAAAGGGGCGCGGCGTCGCGCGCAGCGACGAAATAGCGCTGTCATGGTTCTACCGCGCCTCGGAGCAGGGTATCGCCAGCGCGCAGACCTTGCTGGGCGAAGCCTATGTGCATGGCACCGGCGTGCGCCGCAATTACCCGTTGGCGCTGGCGTGGTTCCGCAAGGCCGCGCTGCAAAACGACGCCAACGCCCAGCTCAATCTCGGACTGATGTACAAGCATGGCCACGGCGTCACGCGCAGCGATACGCAGGCGCTGGCGTGGTTCCGGCAGGCTGCCGCGCAGGGGGACGCGGTGGCCCAGCGCCTGGTCGGCGTGGCGTATTCGGAAGGCCTGGGCGTGCCCGCCGACCAGTTGCGCGCTTACGCCTGGCTGTCGCGCGCGGCCGAACAGGAGGACGCCGACGCCCAGTTCAATCTCGGCATCATGCTGGCCAACGGCAAGGGCGTCGACCGCGACGACGAGCTGGCCTTTTCCTGGTATCGGCGCGCGGCCGAGTCCGGTCACGTGCTGGCGCAGTACAACCTGGGCGGCATGTATGCGCGCGGGCGCGGCGTCGGCCGCGACGAGCAGCGCGCGCTGGAGTGGTACCGGATGGCGGCCGAGCAGGGCGCGCCGAACGCGCAGTTCAACGTCGGCGTGATGTACGCCAACGGCCACGGCGTGACCAAGGACGAGGCGCGCGCCGTGGCCTGGTATCGCAGCGCCGCCGACCAGGGCGACGCCAGCGCGCAGAACAACCTCGGCGTGATGTACGCCAACGGCCTGGGCGTGGCGCAGGACGATGTGCAGGCGGTCAAATGGTACAACAAGGCGGCCGAGCAGGGCCATGCCTTGGCCCAGTTCAATCTGGGCGGCATGTATGGCAGCGGGCGCGGCGTCAAGCGCGACGAGTTGCGCTCCTTCATGTGGCTGACGTTGGCGGCCGACGGCGGCGATGTCGCGGCCGCCAGCAACCGCAAGAAGGTGGCGCTCGACATGACACCGGAAGCGATGGCCGAGGCGCAGGAACTGGTGCGCCGCTGGCGCGCCCAGCACCGCAGGATGGTGCCGCTGCGCGCGCGGCCGCGATGATGTGATTGCTTTTAGCTAGCTCTGCGGCTGCTGCCGGCGGTCGAGGAACAGGCTGTTGCCGTGGATTTTCTTGGCTTGCCGCTTGGATTCGGCGGCGGCCGTGGCGATCTGGTGGTGCGAGTAATACTGGCGCGGATCGACGCGGATCACGCCGATCGACAGACTCATCAACGAATAAAACACCTTCTTCCCCTGCCGGTCCTCGCTCAGGTAGCCGCCGCGCTCGCGGTCCTCGATGCTGTAAAACTCCTGCACGTTCTGCTCGAAGTCGGCCAGGATGCCTGCGCAGCGGGCCTCCCAATCCTCGCTCTGGAATAACACCATGAAATCGTCGCCGCCGATATGGCCGACGAAATCGCGGTTGGCGTCGCAGCGCTCGCTAAGCAGGTTGCCGGTCAGCTGGATGACGTCGTCGCCCCGGCGGTAGCCGTAGACGTCGTTGAACGGCTTGAAATGGTCGAGGTCGACATAACAGGCCCAGAAACGCGCACCGCTCTCCAGCAGCCGGTCGATGTGCTCGTTGATCGGCACATTGCCCGGCAACTGCGTCAGCGGATTGGCGTAGCGCGCCGCGTTGATCTGCAGCTGCGTGATCTCGCGCATCAGGTCGTGGCCGGTGCCCAGGCCCAGATAGCGGCCCTGGTCGGTGATGATGAAGCCGTTGAACAGGTGGTGGGCGTCGGCCTGCACCATGCGGAAGCTCAGCTCTTGCAAGGTGGTGTCCTGCTCGGCGATCAAAGGCTTGGCGTCCATGAATTGCCGGCATGACTTCTTGCCGTACAACTCGCGCTGGTAGGGCCGGGCGAAATGGTCGATCATCTCGAAGCGGCTGATCAGGCCCAGCGGCTGGTCGCCGTCGACCACCGGAATGATCAGCAGCTTCGGCTCCTTCAGGAAGATCTCGTAGACCTCGTTGTTCGTCATTTTGGACGGAACGGTCTGCACCTCGTTCAGCAGCTTGACGATGGTGGCGGCGTTCTTTTCCACGTTGCGCCGCGGGTACACGGCGACGCCGGTGCGCGCCAGCGCCTTGACCACCTCGGCCGGGGCCGCGCGCGCCGGCTGCGGGTGCGGCCGGCCCAGATGGTAGCCCTGGCCATAGGCGACGCCGATGTCGCGTATCACCAGCAGCTCGGCCTGGGTCTCGATGCCCTCGGCGATGACCAAGGTGTTCGATTTTTCGGCGATCTCCTGGATCGAGCGGACGAATTGCAGCTTCACCGGGTCGTTGTTGATACCCTGGATGAAATGCATGTCGATCTTGACATACTCGGGCCGCAACTCCGACCACAGGCGCAGGCTGGAGAAGCCCTCGCCCAGATCGTCGATGGCGATCTGGAAGCCCATGTCGCGGTAGTGCCGCACCGCCTCACGCATCAGCTCGTAGTCATAGGTCGGCTGGTTCTCGGTCAGCTCGATGATCACCCGGTCCGGGTTGATGCCGACGTGGTGGATGAATTCCAGCGTTTCGCCATGGCGCGCGTCGTGCTGCAGCAGGCATTCCGGGCTGACGTTGAGAAACAGCTTGCCGGGCAGCTCCAGCTCGGCGAAGCGCTCGAGGATCACCCGGCGGCACAGGTGTTCGACCTGCACCGTCAGCCCGCTGGCGCGCGCCACCTTGAACAGGTTCATCGGCGCGTGCAGGGGGCTGTCGGACGGCCCCCGTATCAAACCTTCGTAGGCGATGATGTCGCCGTTCTGCATGTTGACGATCGGCTGGAACAGCGCGCCGAGCTGGCGGCGCGCAAGGATGTCGTACAAATGGGCGCGCAACACTGCCTCCTCGTCCTCGAGTTCGGGCCTGATGTATGTCACCGCGGCGGGTGCGGCGTTGCTACGGTGCAGCGGTTTGCTGGCAGTTTTCACGATTATCGCTTGCGAAATGTGGGTTTAACTGTACGATTCTATGACGCGTTTGTGACGGCATCATGAATTCAGTCCCCTGTCGCAATAAGTATTTCCACGCCACATTGTTGTCGCGCTACAATAGTAAGACCACGTGCTCCCCGGGCCCACCATGTATTGTTTTAGCAGCCGCCGCCTCGTTTTCAGCCTGATGTGTTTGAGCGCCGCTTCGGCGGGCGCCACCGGGGCCACTGTGCAGGTGCAAGTGCAGGACGCCGCTGGCAATGCGCTGGCCGACACGGTGGTCTACATCGAAGCCGAAACCGCCCCGGCCGCCGGCAAGTCGCCGGCCAACGGGCAGATCGAGCAGAAGGGCTTGAAGTTCCTGCCGCTGGTGACCGTGGTGCAAACCGGCAGCAAGTTGTTCTTCCCGAATAACGACAAGGTCCGTCATCACATCTACTCGTTCTCGGCCGCCCATAAATTCGACCAGAAGCTGTATTCGGGCGAGTCGGCCGCGCCGCAGGTGTTCGACAAGGCCGGCACCGTGGTCCTGGGCTGTAACATCCATGACAAGATGCTTGCCTACGTCAAGATCGTCGACACGCCTTACTTCGCCAAGACCGACGGCGCCGGCGCCGCACGCATCGCGCTGCCGGCGGGCGGCAAGTACGTGGTCAAGGCCTGGCACTACAACACCGTCGGCGGCGCCACACAAGAACAGGTGTTGACGGTGAAGGCGGGCGACGCGCCGTCGACGGCCGTCTTCAAACTGCCGATGAAGCCGGCGGTGGTCGACGCCACTTCGTCGCTCAATTAAAGGACCGTCCCGAGCATGCGTATGCGTTTTCGCAGCCTGGAAAGCCGGATCGTCGCGCTGTTCCTGGTCCTGATCGTCGCCGTGCAGTTGGTCGGCCTGGTGGTGATCCAGCGTGGCATCGATAACAACGCGCGCCTGTCCATCGGCGGGGAGCTCAATAACGGCACCAAGGTGTTCCGCCGCCTGCTCGATCAAAACGCCCAGAGCCTGCGCTTCGGCGCCCGGCTGCTGGCGCGCGACACGGCTTTTCTGGAGGCCATCGGCAACAACGACGAAGGCGACCGCGCCACCATCGAATCGGCACTGGCCAACAGCGGCCGCCGCATCAAGGCGTCGCTAACGATGCTGATCAGCGCCGAGCGCAAGATCAGCGTATCGACCAACACCACCCAGGCCGCCGGCCTGGAGAAAATGGCCGTCAGCATGCTCGACGCGGCCGAAGCGGCCGACGGCGCCAACGGCATCGCCATCATCGAGCGCCGCCCGTACCAGATCGTCGTCATGCCGGTCAAGGCGCCGATCACCATCGGCTGGATCGTGATGACCTTCCCGATCGACCGCCAACTGGCCAACGAGATGCGCGACGTCAGTTCGCTGCACACCACCGTGCTGACGCGCGACCCGCGGGGCAAATGGATGTCGGCCGGCTCCACGTATGTGGGCGCGTCGGCGCAATCGGTGGTCGAGCAGTTGCAGGCCTTGCCGGCCGCGCCCGCCGGGCCGTTCGACATCGAGGTGGAAACCGGCCGCTATAGCGCGCGGTTGATGTCGATCGGCCAGGACGACGGCCAGACCGCCAGCGTGCTGCTGGCGCGCTCGATCGACGAGGCCACCGCCGAATACGCGCGCCTGGAGCGCTCGCTGATATTCCTCACCGCCGGCGGCATCGCCATCTCGGCGCTGGCCATCATCTTCACCGCCAAGCGCATCGCCCAGCCGATCAGCGAGCTGGCCGACACCGCCAAACGCCTGGAGCAGGGCGACTACAAAGGCCAGATCGACACCAGCCGCGAGGACGAAATCGGCGCGCTGGCCCATGCCTTCGATTCGATGCGGGAAGGGATCGCCAAGCGCGAACAGGAAATCCGCCGCCTGGCGTACTGGGACACGCTGACCAATCTGCCCAACCGCGCCCAGTTCCTGCTGCTGCTGAACGACGCGATGGAGGACGCCCGCAAGCGCGAGGAGGCGGTGTTCGTGCTGATGATGGACCTGGACCGCTTCAAGCACGTCAACGATGTCATGGGCCACAGCTTCGGCGACGCGCTGCTGCGCCAGGTGGCCGGCCGCCTGCAACTGCTGCTGGCCAACCGGCGGCAGTCGTCGGCGCAGGTGGCGCGGCTGGGCGGCGACGAATTCGCGGTGCTGCTGCCGGCGTCGGACGTCGAGGCGGCCCAGCGCATGGCGGCCGAAATCCTGCAGGCGCTGGAGACGCCGTTGTCGCTGGAGGAGCAGATGGTCGACATCGGCGCCGGCCTGGGGATCGCCGGTTATCCCATCCACGGCAGCGACGGCGAAGCCCTGCTCAGCATGGCCGAGGTGGCGATGTACGCGGCCAAGCAGCGCAACGACGGCGCCGTGGTCTACGACGCGGCGATGGACAAGTCCAGCGAAAAGAGCCTGTCGCTGCTGACGGAGCTGCGCAACGCCATCGAGCGCAACGAGTTCCGCCTCCACGTGCAGCCGAAGATCATGCTCGATACCGGCAAGGTGGTCGGCATGGAGGCGCTGGTGCGCTGGGTGCATCCGGAGCGCGGCAACGTGTTCCCGGACGAATTCATTCCGTTCGCCGAGCAGACCGGGTTTATCCGCGTGCTCACGCGCTGGGTGATGGAGCGCTCGGCGGAGCTGTGCCAGGAGCTGGCGGCGAGGGGGCATCATCTGAAGGTGTCGGTCAACCTGTCCACGCGCGACCTGCTGGACCAGGACCTGCCGGCCAAATTCTCCGACCTGCTGGTGCGCCACGATCTGTCGGCCGGCTCGTTCTGCCTGGAGATCACCGAGAGCGCCATCATGGACGATCCGGTGCGGGCGCAAACCACGCTCGAGCGCCTCAGCGCCATGGGCTTCGATTTGTCGATCGACGATTTCGGCACCGGTTATTCGTCGCTGGCGTATCTGAAACGGCTGCCGGTCAATGAGCTCAAGATCGACAAGTCCTTCGTGCTCAATATGGAGCACGACGAAGGCGACACCAAGATCGTGCGCTCGACCATCGACCTGGGTCACAACATGGGACTGCGCGTGGTGGCCGAGGGCATCGAGAGCGAAGCCGTATGGCGCTTGCTGGCCGGCCTGGGGTGCGACCAGGGGCAGGGCTACTTCATGAGCCGTCCGATCCCGGGCGACCAACTGGTCGCCTGGCTGGAAAAGTGGCAGGCGCCGATCAGCGCCGACAGCGTGGTCTGAAACACGTAGGGCGGATTAGGCGGAACGCCGTAATCGGCCATGTATGTGCCGTCGACGAATCACGCATGGCCGATTACGCTTCGCTAATCCGCCCTACGAAAATGGCCACCGCTCCATCGCCGTTATTTGCATTTCACACAACCCATTCCGCCGTACGTCGCAACCTCATCCATAGCGCCACCGCTCCCCGCGTACAATCCTGACACCCCACCTCAGGAGCCCGTATGCACCGCCTGCTTGCCACTATCACCGTCGCGGCCGTCTGTCACGCCCCCGCGATCGCCGCCGACACGCCACCGCCAGCTTTCGCGCCTGGCGCCCACAAGCTGCAAAATGGCCAGCCCAACGAGCTGATGGTGCTCGGATCCCCGCACCTGTCGCAGATGCCGAAGTCCTTCGACCTCGCCAAACTGAGCCTGCTGAACGAGCGGCTGGCGGAGTGGCAACCGCAGGCCGTCGCCATCGAAGAGATGTCCGGACTGCGGTGCGCGTTTATGCGCAGCTATCCGCAGCGCTATGCCAACACCACCAAGACGTATTGCTGGGACCCGGCCGTTGCCAAAGCGGCGACCGGCTTGGATGTGCCGGAGGCGAACGCGCAGGCCGAACGCTTGCTGGCTGCTTGGCCGGCGGCGCCCTCGCCGGCCGAGCGCCGCAAGCTGGCGGCGTTGCTTTTAGCCGCCGGCGAGCGGGCGTCCGCCCTGGTGCAATGGCTGCGGTTGCCGGTCGGCGAACGGCGCGCCGGTGACGGCCTGGCGGACAGCTTGACGGCGGTGTTGAATGGATTGGCGCAGCGGCGGGACGAGAGCTACCAGATCGCCGCGGTGGTCGCCGCGCGCGGCGGGCATGATCGGGTCTATCCGATCGATGACCAAACGGCGGCGTCGCCCGATGGTGATATGAAGGCCTACTCCGCCGCGATCGGTAAGGCTTGGGACAATCCGTACACCGCCGCGCGCACGCGGCAATCGAAGGAACTCGAAAACCGCCTCGATACGCCGGCCGGCGTGGTGGCCATGTACCGGGCGTATAACGACGCCGGAGCCGCCGAGCAGGCCTTCCGCAGCGATTTCGGCGCCGCGCTGGAAGAACCATCGCCGCAGCACTTCGGGCGCGGATACGTCGGCTATTGGGAGACGCGCAATCTGCGCATGGCATCGAACATTCGCGACGCGATGACCGCGCGGCCCGGTATGCGCATGCTGGTGGTGGTGGGCGCCTCCCACAAAGCATACCTGGAAGCTTACCTCGATCAAATGCACGACGTCCGTATCGTCCCCACGGACCGGGTACTGCGCGCCGAATAAAACACGACGGGAGCGCTTGCCTAACGTTGCTTATTTGTTACAAGGCAAGCTATCATCGACATATCACCCTACGACCCACGGAACCACGCATGAAGCAATTGAAACGCGCCGCACTGGCGGCCGCCGTCCTGTTGGCGCAAGGCGCCACGGCGCAGACCTGCGCCACCAGCGGCACCGCGCTGACCTACCCGACCACCCGCACGGTCGACCAGACCGACGATTACCACGGCGTCAAAGTGGCCGATCCGTACCGCTGGCTGGAGGACGCCAACAGCGCCGACACCAAGGACTGGGTCGACGCCCAGAACAAACTCACGCAAGGCTACCTGTCGCAGATCCCCGGCCGCGACGCGATCAAAACGCGCCTGACCAAGCTATGGAACTTCGAGCGCTTCAGCGTGCCGTTCAAGGAAGGCGGGCGCTATTTCTACAGCCGTAACGATGGCCTGCAGAACCAGTCCGTGCTCTATACGATGAAAACGCTGGCCGACGTGCCGCGCATGCTGCTCGATCCGAACAAGCTGGCCGCCGACGGCACCGTCGCCCTGGCCGGACTGGCCGTGAGCCCGAACGGTAAACACCTCGCCTACAGCACCGCCGCCTCGGGCTCGGACTGGAACGAAATCAGGGTGCGCGACATCGAGAGCGGCAAGGACGTCGAAGACCATATCAAGTGGGTCAAGTTCTCCAACACCGCGTGGCTGCACGACGGTTCCGGTTTCTTCTACAGCCGCTACGACGAGCCGAAGGAAGCGACCAAGCTGGCGGACGTCAACTACTTCCAGAAGCTGTACTTCCACAAACTGGGCACGCCGCAAAGCGCCGATACGCTGGTCTACGACCGTCCGGACCACAAGGACTGGGGCTTCAGCGCCGACGTCACCCAGGACGGCCGCTACCTGATCATCACGGCGTCGCAGGGCACCGAGAACAAGAACCGCGTGTTCTACAAGGACTTGAGCCGCAAGGATTCCAAGGTGGTCGGCTTGCTGGAGGACTTCGACGCCGTCTATAACTTCGTCGGCAACGAAGGTCCGGTGTTCTGGTTCCATACGGAGCGCAACGCGCCGCGCGGCCGCATCGTCAGCATCGATACGCGCAAGCCGGCGGTGCTGAACTGGAAGCAGATCGTGCCGGAAAGCTCCAACACGCTGGTGTCGGCGTCCATCGTCAACCATCAGCTGCTGGTGGACTACCTGACCGACGCGCATAGCCTGGTCAAGGTGTTCGACCTCAAAGGCAAACCGCTGCACGATATCGAACTGCCGGGCCTCGGCACGGCCGGCGGCTTTAGCGGCAAACGCGCCGACACCGAGACCTTCTACTCGTACACCAGCTTCACCACGCCGACCACGATTTACCGCTACGACCTGAAGGCCAACAAGAGCAGCGTGTACCGCCAGCCGAAGGTGGACTTCGATTCGGCCGGCTTCGAGACGCGCCAGGAGTTCTTCACCAGCCGTGACGGCACCAAGGTGCCGATGTTCATCGTCGCCAAGAAGGGCCTGAAGCTGGACGGCGGCAATCCGACCTACCTGTATGGCTATGGCGGTTTCAATGTCTCGCTGACGCCGGCGTTCTCGGTCGCCAATCTGGCGTGGCTGGAGATGGGCGGCGTCTACGTCATGGCCAATCTGCGCGGAGGCGGCGAGTACGGCGAATCGTGGCACGAGGCGGGCACAAAGCTGCAAAAGCAGAACGTGTTCGACGACTTTATCGGCGCGGCCGAATGGCTGATCGCGCACAAGGTCACGTCGCCGGCCAAACTGGCCATCGGCGGCGGCAGCAACGGCGGCCTGCTGGTCGGCGCGGCGATGACGCAGCGTCCGGAATTGTTCGCCGCCGCGATCCCGCAGGTTGGCGTGCTCGATATGCTGCGCTTCCATAAATTCACCATCGGCTGGGCGTGGACATCGGACTACGGTTCGTCCGACAACCCGGAGGAGTTCAAGGCGCTGGTCAAGTACTCGCCGCTGCACAACCTGAAAAAGGGCACCTGCTATCCGGCGACGATGATCACCACCGCCGACCATGACGACCGCGTCGTGCCGGCGCACAGCTTCAAGTTCGCCGCCGCCGCGCAGGCCGACCAGGCCGGCGCCGCGCCCATCCTGATCCGGATCGACACCAAGGCCGGCCACGGCGCCGGCAAGCCGACCACCAAGCAGATCGAGGAAGTGGCGGATCGCTGGGGCTTCCTGAGCCGCGCGCTGCAAATGGACGGCGCGACGCCGGCGGTGCAAGCCACTGGGGCCCAAACCACTCCTGCGCCGGCGACGGCGGCTGTCAAGGCGGCGGGGCCGCAATGAGGGCCGCGCCAGCCGCCGGGCCACTGCTGCTCGCTCTTCTGATGATGGGCGCTGTGCCGGTGGCGCCGGCGCTGGCGCAATCGAACACTCCCGCAGGCGCGTCGGCGTCCGCCAAATCGGTGGCGGATGTCACGCGCGGCCTGCAATCGCAGCCGGGCTTCATCGACGTCTGGCGCGACGCGGCCAAGGGCAGGGTGCTGCTGTCGGTGGCGTCGCTGGAGCAGCCCTTCCTGCTACTGAGTTCCCTGCCATACGCACTGGGCTCGAACGACGTCGGCCTCGATCGCGGCCAGGCCGGCGACATGCGCATGGTCCATTTCGAAAAACACGGCGCCAAGCTGTTTCTGGTGCAGGACAACACGGCCTACATCGCCGCGTCGGCGGACAAGGATGAACGGGCCGCCGTCAAGGAATCGTTCGCCAACGCCGTGCTGTGGTCGGGCGACATCCTGGCCAGCGACGGCGGCGCGCACCTGGTCGACTTCTCCAGCTTCCTGCTGGCCGACCGCCACGGCATCGCGGCCCGGTTGGCGGCCGCCAAGCAAGGCGCCTACCAGGTCGATCCGGCGCGCAGCGCGGTGCTGGCCGAACAGGCCAAAGCCTTCCCCGACAATGTGGAACTCGAATCGCTGCTGACCTTCGCAGGACCGGGCCAGGCGGAATATGTGCGGCAAGTCGCCGCCGACCCGGCCAGCCTGTCGATGCGCCAGCGCATCAGCATGGTGCGCCTGCCACGTATCGACGACCAGGCGGGTTGGCGGCCGCGCAGCTATCATCCGTTCTCCGGCGGCTTCGATGTCAACTACTTCGACTTCGCCACGCCGCTCGCCAGCAGCATCGACGTGCACTGGCAGGTGCGGCACCGGCTCGAAAAGACCGATCCGTCGGCGGCCGTCAGCACCGTCAAGAAACCGATCGTGTACTACGTCGACCGGGGCGCGCCGGAGCCGGTGCGCAGCGCGCTACTGCAGGGCGCTTCGTGGTGGGCCAGCGCCTTCGAGAAGGCCGGCTTCAAGGATGCCTACCGGGTCGAATTGCTGCCCGAGGGTGTCGACGCCATGGACATCCGCTACAACGTGATCCACTGGGTGCACCGCGCCACGCGCGGCTGGTCCTACGGTAACGCGCTGGCCGATCCACGCACCGGCGAGATCATACGCGGCGCCGTCACGCTGGGATCGCAGCGCGTTCGGCAGGACATCCTCATCGCCGAAAGCCTGCTCGCGCCTTACGGTAAAAATGCGCCGGCGGATAAACACAAGCTGGCCGAGGAGATGGCATTGGCGCGCCTGCGCCAATTGTCGGCGCACGAAGTCGGTCACACCCTGGGCTTCGCGCACAACTTCGCCGCCAGCCGCGCGGGCAATGGCAACGGCTCGGTGATGGACTATCCGCATCCGATCCTGAAGCTCAACGCCCAGGGCGAGGTCGATCTGGCCGAAGCGTATGGCGTCGGCGTCGGGCCGTGGGATGACTACATCGTCAAATACGTCTACGGCGATTTCGGCGGTGGAGCGCGGGAGCAGGCCGCGCTGGCCAAGCTGCGCGCCGACGCCAAGGCCGCCGGCCTGTTGTACTCCAGCGACCAGGACGACCGCACACCCGGCGCCAGCCACCCGGACGGCCTGTTGTGGGACTTCGGCCCGGACACGATCAAGACCTGGGATCAACTTGGCGCCGTGCGCCAGCGCGCGCTGCAAACCTTCTCGGTCGACGTGCTGCCGGATGCGCGCCAGATCGGCGAACTCGAAGCGCGGCTGGTGCCGGTCTATCTGCTGCAACGCTACCAGGGCGAAGCGGTGGCGCGCCTGATCGGCGGCGGCGATTTCGATTACACCACCAGCGGCGACGTCAAGGCCGGCATCGGCAAGGCGGGTGTCAAAATCACCCCGGCGACCGTGCAGCGCCAGGCGCTGAACCGGCTGGCCGACAGCCTGCGGGCGGAGTATCTTGCTCTGCCAGCCAACGTGCTCGATGTTCTGACGCCGCCTGCTGCGGGGCATGATCGTGGCCGCGAATACTTCGCCACCCGCATGGGCTCCGTGTTCGACGCCTTCTCGATCGCCGAGGCGGGCGCCGCGCAAACGGCCGGCTTCCTGCTGGACGCGGGCCGCATCAACCGCCTCGCGTGGCAGCATGCGCGCGACGCGCAGCAGCCCGGCGTGGGGGAAGTGCTGTCGCTGCTGCTGCAAAAGACCTGGAAGCGCGAACCCGTGCCGGCATCGGTGGTCGGCGGCGAGGCGGTGCAGCTGGCGGCCAACTGGGTGCTGGTCGACGGGGTGCTCAATTTGCTCGATGGCGGCAAACTGCATCCGAACGTCGCGGCCGAAGTCACGCAATCGGCGCGCGAACTGGCGCAGTGGCTGCAAAAAAATCCGGGCAAGGGCGTCACTGCCACCAGCCGCAAAGAGGCGGCGGAACTGATTGCCGCCTATTTGAAGGACCCGCGCAGCGTCAAATTGCGCGCCGCGCCGCCGGTTCCGCCAGGAGCACCGATCTAAAACAGGCACCGGTCATAACACGCGGGCGCACCAAAATGATGCCATTTTTCGGTGCGCCCGTAGATGGTGCGCTAACCCGCACCAAAACAAAATACAGTCAAATCATGCACTTAAAATTTGCACCAATCTGGAACAAATATTGCTTATAGGCGTATTGGTTTTCAGATCATGCATTATTTTGGGGAGTGATTTTGATGGGTTTACACAAAGACGGCGCCGACGCATTGTTCATTTTGCTCGGCGCCATCATGATTTTGGCGATGCACGCCGGCTTCGCGTTCCTGGAGTTGGGCACCGTGCGCAAGAAGAACCAGGTCAACGCGCTGGTGAAAATCCTGGTGGATTTCGCGGTATCGACCATCGCCTACTTTTTCGTCGGTTACAGCATCGCCTACGGCGTCAATTTCTTCTCCTCGGCCGACGTGCTGGCGGCCAAAAACGGCTATGAGCTGGTCAAGTTCTTCTTCCTGCTGACGTTCGCGGCGGCCATCCCGGCCATCATCTCCGGCGGCATCGCCGAGCGGGCGCGCTTTCATCCGCAGTTGATTGCCACCGCGCTGCTGGTCGGCTTCGTATATCCGTTCTTCGAGGGCATCGTCTGGAATCGCCGCTTCGGCATCCAGGAGTGGCTGCTGCAGGCCTTCGGCGCCGAGTTCCATGACTTCGCCGGTTCGGTGGTGGTGCACGCGGTGGGCGGCTGGATCGCGCTGCCGGCGGTGCTTTTACTTGGCGCGCGGCGCGGGCGCTATATGAAGAACGGCGCGATCGCCGCCCATCCGCCGTCGTCGATTCCGTTCCTGGCGCTGGGTGCGTGGATTCTCACGGTGGGCTGGTTCGGCTTCAACGTCATGAGCGCGCAGTCGCTCGACAAGATGAACGGCCTGGTGGCGGTCAACTCGCTGATGGCGATGGTGGGCGGAACGCTGGTCGCGCTGCTGATGGGGAAAAACGATCCCGGTTTCGCTTATAACGGGCCGTTGGCGGGGCTGGTGGCGGTATGCGCGGGCTCGGATTTGATGCATCCGATGGGGGCGCTGGTCACCGGCGGTATCGCGGGCGGCATTTTCGTCTGGATGTTCACGCTGGCGCAGAACAAATGGAAGATCGACGATGTGCTGGGCGTGTGGCCGCTGCATGGCCTGTGCGGCGCCTGGGGCGGGATCGCGGCGGGTATCTTCGGGTTGAAGGCGCTGGGCGGAATGGGGGGCGTGTCGTTCGCGGCGCAATTGGCGGGGACGGTGTTGGGCGTGGTGATCGCGCTGGTTGGCGGTTTCGCCATCTATGGCGTGTTGAAAGCCACGATGGGCCTGCGCCTCGATCCCGAAGACGAATTCCAGGGCGCCGATCTCGCCATTCACCGCATCAGCTCCACGCCGGAGCGCGAGTCGAACTGGTAGTGGAGCCGCCGCTGGCCCGCCCGGGTCAGCGGTGTATCACCACCAGCAGCGCCTTCGCCTCGGTCTTGCCGACGTTGCGTATGGTGTGCTGCTGGTCGCCCGGGTAGCGCGCCGTGCCGCCCAGCTTGACCTTCTTCTTGGTATTGCCGACCTCCACCTCCACCGATCCATGCAGCAAGGTGACATGCTCCTGCGCTCCCGGATCATGTCCCTGCGACGCCAGCTCCCCACCGGGCGACAAGGTCAGCTCATACCATTCATACTTACCTGCCAGCTCCATCGGCCCGAGGATGCGCAGCACGTAGCCGGCGTGGTTGCCGGGCAGGGTGGGGGTCTCGTGGGCGTCCAGCACGCGGATGGTCTCGGACTCCTTCTCCGCCGTCGCCAGCAGCTCGCCGATCTGCACGCCCAGCGCGTTGGCTAGCCGCCAGGTGATGGCGATGGTCGGATTGGCCTTCTCGCGCTCGATCTGCGACAGCATCGATTTGGAGACGCCGGCGATGCGCGACAGGTCTTCCAGGGTCAGGCCGCGCCCCAGGCGCAGACGTTGCAGGGCGGCGCCGACCTCGGGTGGTGCGTTCGTCGAAACAGGTGTTTTCATTGTTTTATTCGGCGGATAGGCTAAATTCTAAGTAAATCTGTCGGAAAAACGCGGCCAGAACCGCATGCTTCCGTCTTGCGCAGTTCACTGGTTCTCTGTAAGATTCGATATATTGAATTTGAGTTCGACATAACGGATTTCTCATAACGCAGTGAAAATCTGCTGAAATCGTACCACATACAAGGACCATCATGAGCGACCAAGCAAAAAGCACCTTCTTCAGCGGCCTGCAGCAAAACCTGGATCAATTGCGCGATCAGGGCCTGTACAAGCCGGAGCGCGTGCTCGCTTCGCGCCAGGGTTCCGAAGTGGTGGCCCAGGATGGCCGCACCCTGATCAATATGTGCGCCAATAATTACCTCGGCCTGTCCGGCGAGGAGTGGGTGGCCAAGGCATCGATCGAGGCGACCGAAAAATACGGTTACGGCCTGTCGTCGGTGCGCTTCATCTGCGGCACCCAGACCGTGCACAAACAACTGGAACAGGCGATCTCCAATTTCCTCGGCACCGAGGACACGATCCTGTACGCGGCCGCCTTCGACGCCAACGGCGGCGTGTTCGAGCCGCTGTTCGACGAGAACGACGCCATCATTTCCGACGCGTTGAACCATGCCTCCATCATCGACGGCATCCGCCTGTGCAAGGCCGCGCGCTTCCGCTACGCCCACAACGACATGGCCGACCTGGAAGCGCAGCTGCAAGCGGCCGCCGGCAAGCGCCATAAAGTCATCGTCACCGACGGCGTGTTCTCGATGGACGGCACCATCGCCCAGCTTGACAAAATTTGCGACCTGGCCGACCAATACGGCGCGCTGGTGATGATCGACGAATGCCACGCTTCCGGCTTCATGGGCGCGACCGGCCGTGGCACCCACGAGCACCACAACGTCATGGGCCGCGTCGACATCATCACCGGCACCCTGGGCAAGGCCCTGGGCGGCGCGATGGGCGGCTTCACCTCCGCCCGCAAGGAAGTGATCGACATGCTGCGCCAGAAGTCGCGCCCCTACCTGTTCTCCAATACCTTGGCGCCGTCGATCGCCGGCGCCTCGCTGGCGGTGCTGGAGCGCCTGTCGCAGTCGACCGAACTGCGCGACCGCCTGCACGAGAACACCGCCCACTTCCGCAAGGAGATCGAGCGTATCGGCTTCACCATCAAGCCCGGTACGCACCCTGTGGTTCCTGTCATGTTGTTCGATGCGCCCGTCGCGCAGAAATTCGCGGCACGAATGTATGAGCTGGGCGTTTTGCTCAGCGGCTTCTTCTACCCGGTGGTCCCGATGGGCCAGGCGCGCGTGCGTGTCCAACTGTCTGCCGCGCATACCCGCGAACAGCTGGACACCGTGCTCAAAGCATTCGAACAGGCGGGCACAGAGCTTGGCCTGCTTAAAAAATAAAATAGTCAGGAATCAAAATGGAACAACAACGGATCCTCGTCATCGGCGCCAACGGCCAAATCGGCAGTGAACTGGTGGAGGCGCTGGCCGCCAAACACGGCGCGCAAAACGTCATCGCCAGCGACATCAGCCCGACCAATCTGTATCACGCTGCGCGCTACACGCCGCTCAACGTGCTGGACAAGCAGGCGCTGTCCACCTTGGTGACGGAGGAGGGCATCACCCAGGTGTACCAACTGGCGGCGATGCTGTCGGCCACCGGCGAGGCGGCGCCGCTCAAGGCGTGGACCTTGAACATGGACGGCTTGCTCAATATCCTGGAAGTGGCGCGCGAGCGCGGCATCATCGGCAAACCGCTGAAGGTCTTCTGGCCGTCGTCGATCGCCGCCTTCGGCCCGAACACGCCGGCCGTGAACACGCCGCAAACCACGGTGATGGACCCGACCACGATCTACGGCATCAGCAAACTGGCCGGCGAGCGCCTGTGCGAGTACTACTTCATCAAGTACGGCGTCGATGTCCGCAGCATCCGTTACCCCGGCATCATCAGCTACAAATCGCCACCGGGCGGCGGCACCACCGATTACGCGATCGCGATCTTCCATTCGGCGCTGCGCGGCGAGCGCTATGAATGCTTCCTCGGCCCACAGACCACGCTGCCGATGATCTATATGCCCGATGCGATCCGCGCCACCATCGAATTGATGGAAGCGCCGGCCGAACAGGTCAAGGTGCGCTCGGCTTACAACGTCGCCGGCGTGTCGTTCAACCCGGAGCAACTGGCCGCCGCCATCACGCGCGCCGTGCCGGACTTCAAGATCGCCTACAAGCCCGATAGCCGCCAGGCCATCGCCGACACCTGGCCGCAAAGCCTGGACGACGCCACCGCGACGGCCGACTGGGGCTGGAAGGCCCGCATCGGCATCGAAGAGATGGTGACCGACATGCTGGCCAACGTCGACGTCCGCCTGAGCAAAGCGGCGTAAAGCGGCGGCGCAGTACCTACACTATAAAAAAGAGAGACATCTGATGGACATGAGCGTTTTCGATTTATTCAAGATCGGCATCGGGCCGTCGAGTTCCCACACGGTGGGACCGATGGTGGCGGCCCGCCGTTTTCTGCTCGACTGCGCTCCGCTCGACGATGTCACCGAGGTGAGCGCCGAGCTGTATGGCTCGCTGGCGCTCACCGGCATCGGCCACGCGACCGACAAGGCGGTGATCCTCGGTTTGATGGGCGAGACGCCGCAGGACGTGGTGCCGACCCGGGTCGACACGCAGCTGGCCGACGCCGAAGCGGCGGGGGAACTGAAGCTGCTGGGAACCCACGCGGTGCCGTTCAAACGCGGCAGGAACCTGATCTTCCACATGGCCGAGTCGCTGGCCGAACACCCGAACGGCATGCGCTTCACGCTGACCCGCGCCGGTGGCGCCATCGTCAGCAAAGTCTATTATTCGGTTGGCGGTGGCTTCATCAAGGAGGAGGGCGAGGCGCCGCAGATGCCCTCGAGCGGTGACGGCGCCGCCCCCGCGATTCCGTACCCGTTCGATACGATGGACCAGCTGCTGGCCCATGGCGAAGCGAGCGGCCTGACGATCCCGCAAATGCTGCGCGCGAACGAGCGCCGCAAGCGCAGCGAGGATGAGCTGAACGCCGGCATCGACAAGATCTGGCAGGTCATGCGCGACTGCATCGCCCATGGCTTGGACACGTCCGGCCGGCTGCCGGGCGGCTTGAACGTCAAGCGGCGCGCGGCCGACTTGTGGACGCAATCGCAATCCAGCGCCAGCCAGGCGAACCAGCTGCCGCACGATGCGCTGCACCAGGTCAGCCTGTACGCGATGGCCGTCAACGAGGAAAACGCGGCCGGCGGGCGCGTGGTCACGGCGCCGACCAACGGCGCGGCGGGCATCATTCCGGCGGTGCTGCGCTACTACGCGGAGGACTGCAAGCCGAGCGACCCTGTCACCGGCATCCGCGACTTCATGCTGACGGCTGCGGCCATCGGCATGCTGTGCAAGCGCAATGCATCGATCTCGGGGGCGGAAATCGGTTGCCAGGGCGAGGTTGGCGTGGCGTGCGCGATGGCGGCCGCCGGTTTGGTGGCGGCGCTGGGCGGCTCCAACAACCAGATCGAGAACGCCGCCGAAATCGGCATCGAGCATCATCTGGGCATGACCTGCGATCCGATCGGCGGTCTGGTGCAGATTCCATGCATCGAGCGTAACGGCATGGGCGCGGTCAAGGCGATTACGGCGGCGTCGCTGGCGTTGAAGGGCGACGGCACGCATTTCGTCAGCCTCGATGAAGTCATCGAAACCATGCGGCAGACCGGCGCCGACATGCAGGCCAAGTACAAGGAAACCTCGCTCGGCGGCCTGGCGATCCACGTCATCACCGTCAACCACGCCGCCTGCTGACGCGGGAACCTACGACACCACCTCCAGCATCAACTGCCGGAACGCCTGTTCCGGCACCGGTTTGCTGAAATAGTAGCCCTGCATCTCGTTGCAATGCTGCTGCTGGAGGAATTCGAGCTGCTCGGCCGTCTCCACGCCTTCCGCGATCGTCTTCAGCCCCAGGCTGCGCGCCATGTTGATGATGGCGCTGACGATCGCCTTGTCCTCGGCGTCGGTGCTGATATCGCGCACGAATGACTTGTCGATCTTCAGCTTGTACACCTTGAACTTCTTCAAATGGCTAAGCGACGAATAGCCGGTGCCGAAATCGTCGATCGACATCCTGATCCCGCGCTCGTGCAGATTGTTCATCATGGCGATCGCGCCTTGCGGGTCGTTCAGCGCCACGCCCTCGGTCAGCTCCAGCTCCAGGTACTCCGGCGGCAAGCCTTCCTCCTGTAGTATCTGCGTGATCAGCTCCGGCAGATCGGTGTTGCGGAACTGCGTGGCCGACAGGTTGACCGCCATGACCAGCGGCGGCAGGCCGTCGTCGAGCCACGCGCGCGCCTGCCGCACGGCCTGGCGCAACACCCACGCGCCGATCGACAATATCAGTCCGCTCTCCTCGGCGGCGGGAATGAATTCGGCGGGTGATACCACGCCCAGTTCCGGCGTCGACCAGCGCAGCAGCGCCTCGGCGCCGATGATGCGCTGGTCCGGCAGCGACACCTGCGGCTGATACACCACCTGCATCTGGTCGCGCTCCAGCGCATAGCGCAGCGCGTTGATCAGCTGCAGATGGCGCGCCGCGCGCTGCTGCATGGCCGCCGTGAAGAAGCGGAAGTCGTGCCGGCCGGCGTGCTTGACCTGGTACATGGCGGCGTCGGCGCGTTGCAGCAGCGTTTCCATGTCGGCGCCGTCGGCCGGATACATGGCGATGCCGATCGACGCCGTCACCTTCAGGTCGTGCGTGCCGACGCGGAACGGCTGGGCTATCAGTTCCATCAGCTTGCGCGCCACTTCGGCGGCGTCCTTCGACTCCGCCTTTTGCAGCACGAAGATGAATTCGTCGCCGCCGAGGCGCGCCACGATGTCCTCCTCGCGCAGGCCCTGGCGCAGGCGCTTGGCCAGTTCGCACAGCAGGCCGTCGCCGACGCTGTGGCCGAGCGAATCGTTGATGTCCTTGAAGTGGTCCAGGTCCAGCATCATCAGTGCCATCGGTTCGCGGTTGCGGCGCGCCAGCGCCAGCGAGTGCAGCGTGTGCTCCTGCAGCTGCGCGCGGTTCGGCAGGCCGGTCAGCGGATCGAAATGCGCCAGATACTGAATCCGCTCGTCGGCCAGCTTGCGGTCTGTGATGTCGCGCGTGATCCCGAGCAGCATGCGCTGCTCGCCGTCGGCGCCGTTCATCGGCGCTGCATGGGTCTCGAGCCAGCGCTGGCCGCCCTTCAGGCCTTGGACCCGGAATTCCAGGTGGCCGTTCTCGCCGTTGACGACGCGCTGGTGCAGCGCGATGAAGGCGTCGCGGTACTCCGGCAGGATCAGGTCCGTCAGCACGTGCTTCTGCAGCTCCTCCAGCGACTCCGCCTCGAGGATCTTCAGGCCCGCAGCGTTCATCTCCAGCAGCCGGCCGTGGGCGTCCACCACCTTGATGCATTCCGGCTCGGTCTCGATGATGGTGCGCAGATGCTGCTCGCTTTTGCGCAGCGAGGCCTCGGTCAGCTCGCGTTTGCGGTCGTGGTCGAAGTTTTTCAGCGCGAACTCGATGTCGAGCGCCATCTCGACGAACAGGTCGCGCACCTCGGCGTCGAACACCCCGGTGGTGGTGGAGTAGGCGGAGAAGAAGCCGACGATCCGGCCTTTGCGGCGCAGCGGCAGCGACGCCGACGCCGCCCAGCCATAGCGCGCCGCGCGCGCGTGCCACGGCGCGGTTTCGGGCGCCTGCAGGAAGTCCTGGCACCAGTACGGCTCCCCGCTGCGGTAGCAGACGCCGATCGGCCCGCGCCCCTCCGGCAGTTGTTCATCCAGCGAGATAACCAGATTGTTCAGGTATTCGGTGCCGTCGCCGGCGCTGGCGGCCGGCGATACCGTATCCGCCTGGCCGTCGACGGTCGCATCGATCATGCCCACCCAGGCCATGGACATGCCGCCATAAGCGACCACCGCGCCGCAGATGTCGTCGAACAGTTCCTGCTCGCTGGTGCTGCGCACGATGGACTGGTTGCACTGGCTCAGGGCCGCATATAGCCGGCCGACGCGCTGCGAGCGCGCCAGCGCCAGTCCCCGCTCGCCATCCAGCCTGGCCAGGTTTTTCTGCATGCCGGCCAGCCAGGTCCAGACGCTCTCCCTGGCGCCGTCCCGCACCGCCAGCGGCTCGGTGACATCGCCCCGGCCCAGCCGCTCGATGGCGGTCTGCAGCTGCTCGACCGAGCAGCCCAGCGCCGCGTCGAGGTTGCGCTTCGCGCGCCACAACAACGCCAGCAGCACCAGCGCGACCAGCATGAAGCCGGCCCTGGCCAGGTTGGCCTCTGCCGACGTCGAGCGGATCGCCTCCAGGCTGCGCCGCTCGACGCTCTCGTTCACCTGCGCGATCGGTTCCATGATGGCCGCCTTGGCGTGGTGATAGTTGTCGTCGAAGAGCAGGGCCAGGGCGGCGGCGACGGCCAGCGGATCGTCGCCGCCGAAGTCGCGCATCGCCAGCGCCTTGTTCTCGATCGCCGTCAGGCGGTCCGATTCGTCCTTGGCCCTGGTGAGCAGCGACAGCTCGGCCGGTGTGAACGGGGTGTTTTGAATGAGCTCCATCAGCGCGACGGGTTGGCCGTCGCGCCTGGGCCGCTGCTGCTGTTCCAGCACCAGGTCCCAGTACACGTTGTCGTAACTTTGCGGGCGCGCCTGCCGGCCGTCGCGGATGTCGATAATTTCCTGATAATTTTTCCGATAGCGGGCATCGCCGGTGGCCACGTAGGTGCGCGCCATGCGCGTCAGGTCGTCCGAGGATTGACGCAGTTCCTCCACCAGGCCGCGCGAGACATAACGCAGCTCGTTGGCGCGATCGATGCGTTTCTCGGTCCAGACATAGAGCAGAAAAGCGATGGTGACAATGAACAAGGCGCTAAAGCACGCCCACAGCATGCGGGCGAAAGGGGCGGCCTTGCGGGGTTCGGGGGACTTCATCATCATCGGTTGCGGCGGCTGCAAAAAAGGAAACGGCGAGGTAACGGCGAGGAAACGGCACGCGGGGTAGCGCTTCCAGTATATTGCCGGAATGACAGACAAACCAGTGCGCGACAACCGAACGCGCCCGCCGGGGGGGCGCCCATAGCCATAAAACAACGGCAATCGCCCCCGAAACGGCGAGGCGCACTATAATATCCGCTCGCTTTGTAACGTTCTGCCAATAGCTGCCAGCCAACCTTGTCAGCCCAACCGGACTTTTCTAATCTATGCAATACGTGTCTACCCGCGCCGCCGCATCGGCCGCTTCGTCGTCTCCCCAACAATTTTCGGACATTCTGCTCGGCGGCCTGGCCGCCGACGGCGGCCTGTTCCTGCCGTCGGCCTACCCGCAGGTCAGCGGCGCGGAGCTGGACGCGTGGCGCCAGCTGTCCTATGCCGACCTGGCGTTCGAGATCCTGAAGAAGTTCGCCACCGACATCCCGGAAGCGGACCTGCGCGCGCTGACCGCCAAGACCTACACCAAGGAAGTCTATCGCAACGCCCGCGCCGGCGAGAAGGCCAGCCAGATCACGCCTTTGCGCGTGCTGGAAGAGGGCGACAACGGCACCAAACTGGTGCTGCAGGCCTTGTCGAACGGGCCGACCCTGGCCTTCAAGGACATGGCGATGCAGTTGCTGGGCAATCTGTTCGAGTACACCCTGGCCAAGCAGAACGCGGAACTGAACATCTTCGGCGCCACCTCCGGCGACACCGGCAGCGCCGCCGAATACGCGATGCGCGGCAAGAAGGGCATCCGTGTCTTCATGCTGTCGCCGCATCAGAAGATGAGCGCCTTCCAGACCGCGCAGATGTTCAGCCTCCAGGACCCGAACATCTTCAACATCGCCATCGAGGGCGTGTTCGACGACGCCCAGGACATGGTCAAGGCGGTGTCGAACGACCTGCCGTTCAAGACCAAACAAAAAATCGGCACCGTCAATTCGATCAACTGGGCGCGCGTCGTGGCGCAGGTGGTGTACTACTTCCGCGGCTACCTGTCGGCCACCACGTCGAACGACCAGAAGGTCTCGTTCACCGTCCCGTCGGGTAACTTCGGCAACATCTGCGCCGGCCACATCGCCCGCATGATGGGACTGCCGATCGACAAGCTGATCGCCGCCACCAACGAAAACGACGTGCTCGACGAATTCTTCCGCACCGGCGTGTACCGCGTGCGCAAGTCGGCCGAGACCTACCACACCAGCAGCCCGTCGATGGACATCTCCAAGGCGTCGAACTTCGAGCGTTTCATCTACGACCTGGTCGGCCGCGACGGCGAGCGCACCCGCGCGCTGTTCCACAAGGTGGAGACGCAGGGCGGTTTCGACCTGTCGGGCAAGCCCGGCAGCGACGGCGATGAATTCAAGCTGGTGTCCAAGTACGGTTTCAAGTCCGGCAAGTCGACCCATGACGACCGCCTGAACACCATCCGCGACGTCGCCGACGACTACGGCATCGTCATCGACACCCACACCGCCGACGGCATCAAGGTCGCGCGCGAGAACCTGGAGCCCGGCGTGACGATGATCGTGCTGGAAACCGCGCTGGCGGCCAAGTTCAACGAAACCATCCTCGACGCGCTGGGCGAGGACGCGGAACGTCCGGAAGGCTTCGAGAACATCGAGGACCTGCCGCAGAAATTCGTGGTCATGAAGCCCGACGTCGAGAAGATGAAGGCTTACATCGCCGCCAACACCGGCCTGTGATCATGAGCGCGCCGCCGTCTCCACCCAAACCGCAACCGAGGCCGATGCTGGCCGTCGCCGAGGCGCGGGCCTTGATGCTGGCCGCCGCGCGTCCCGTGGCCGGAATCGAAACGGCGCCGACGCTGAACGCCAACGGCCGCGTCCTGGCCCACGCGCAGGTGTCGGGCATGAACGTGCCGGGCATGGACAACACGCAGATGGACGGCTACGCGGTGCGCGCCGCCGATTGCGCCAGCGGCGACGCGGTGTTGACGGTGTCGCAGCGGATACCGGCCGGCCATGTCGGCCAGCCTTTGCTGCCGGGGACCGCCGCGCGCATCTTCACCGGCGCCCACATACCCGAGGGCGCGGACGCCGTCGTCATGCAGGAGCAGTGCGAGTTGGTGGGTAACCTGGTCACCATCAGGCACGCGCCCAAGCCCGGTGAATGGATACGCCGCGCCGGCGAGGACATCACCAACGGCAGCGTGATCCTGCCGGCCGGCGCGCGCCTGCGCAGCCAGGAACTGGGTCTGGCGGCGTCGGTCGGCCTGGCGGAATTGCCGGTCAAGCGCAAGCTGCGCGTGGCCGTGTTCTTCACCGGCGACGAGCTGACCATGCCGGGCGAGCCGCTGGCGCCCGGCGCGATCTACAATTCCAACCGCTTCACCCTGCGCGCGCTGCTGGAGAACCTGGGCTGCGAGATCACCGACTTCGGCATCGTGCCCGATTCGCTCGATGCCACGCGTTCGGTGCTGCGCGAAAGCGCCCGGGCGCATGATCTGATCATCACCTCCGGCGGCGTGTCCGTCGGCGAGGAAGACCATATCAAGCCGGCGGTAGAGGCGGAGGGCAAGCTCAATATGTGGTTGATCGCCGTCAAACCGGGCAAACCGCTGGCGTTCGGCGAGGTCAAGGACGCTTTCTTCCTTGGCCTGCCGGGCAATCCGGTGGCCAGCTTCATCACCTTCCTGATGTTTGTTCGTCCGTTCATCCTGCGTCTGCAGGGTGTGTCCGGCGAGATCGCGCCGCGCGCGTTCACGATGCGCGCCGATTTCGACCTGCCCAAGGCCGACAAGCGCAACGAGTTCCTGCGCGCGCGTATCAACGACGTTGGCGGTCTTGAGTTGTTCAGCAACCAGAGCTCCGGCGTGCTGACATCGACCGTCTGGGGCGATGGCGTGATCGACAACCCGCCCGGCACCACCATCTCCGCCGGAGATATGGTGCGGTTTATTCCGTTTAACGAGTTAATGTACTGATGGCAGTCACCGTAAAATTTTTCGCCAGCGTGCGCGAGGCGGTTGGCGCCTCGTCGGAGACGCTGGACCTGCCGGCATCCGTGACAACGGTCGGCGAGCTGCGCGCCCATCTGGCCGCGCGTGGCGACGCGTGGCAGCAGGCGTTGGGCAGTCCGGCTTTGCGCATGGCCTGCAACCAGGTCATGTGCGGCGCGGATAGCGCCGTCGTCGACGGCGCCGAAGTGGCGTTCTTCCCGCCGGTGACCGGCGGCTGAGTCAACCGGCCGTCGGGGAAGCCCGCGCCGCCAACCGGGGTTCAGGGTTTGCGGGTTTGCGCCGCGGCGGCGCGCTCGGCTTCGCGATAGCGGCGCCACGCGCTCCACGTGAACACAGCGGCCGCCAACAACGCCCAGGCTGCGGCGCTCAGATAGTCGTTGCGCGAGGTCGAGCCCTTGAACCACTCGACGGCGGCCAGTATCGCGAACAACGGCACGGCGGCCAGCAGATAGCGTTTAATCCAAAAAGCAGTACCCATCATGTCTCCATTAATATTGTTTTACATCTCGATCGTATCGGACCGAATGCATGCAGTCTAGTTTGACACCTTTTCGCGTCGCCGTCATCGGTGGCGGGCCCGCCGGCCTGATGGCCGCGCAAACGCTGGCGCGGGGCGGGGCGCAGGTGGACGTTTATGACGCGATGGCGTCGGTCGGCCGCAAGTTCCTGCTGGCCGGGCGGGGAGGGATGAACATCACGCACGCGGAGCCGTATGCGGACTTCGTGCCGCGCTATGCCGGCGCCGCCGCCGCGTTGCGGCCGATGCTGGACGCTTTCGGCCCGCGGGACGTGCGCGAGTGGGTGCATGGCCTGGGCGTGGAGACGTTTGTCGGCACTTCCGGCCGCGTTTTTCCGGCCGATATGAAGGCGGCACCGTTGTTGCGCGCGTGGCTGCACCGGCTGCGGGAGGGCGGCGTGCGGTTTCATATGCGGCATCGCTGGCTGGGCTGGCGCGACGGCGCCTTGCTGCTGCAAACGCCCGACGGCGAGTTGGCGGTGCGCGTCGACGCGGTGGTGCTGGCGTTGGGCGGCGGCAGCTGGGCGCGACTCGGTTCGGACGGGGCCTGGGTGCCGCTGCTGGCGGCGCGCGGGGTCGATGTGGCGCCGCTGGCGCCGGCCAATTGCGGCTTCGACGTCGACTGGAGCGAGCATTTCAGCGGCCGTCACGCGGGGGAACCGCTGACCACCGTCGCCATCATTTCGACCGGCGCGGATGGCAAGCAATTCCGCAAGCAGGGACAATTCGTTGTCACCGCGGGTGGGGTCGAGGGGAGCCTGATTTATGCGCTGTCGGCGGCTTTGCGCGACCAGATCGCGGCCGCGGGCAGTGCGACGATTTATCTGGATTTGCTGCCGGATTTATCGGTGGAGCGGGTGGCGGATGAAGTCACGCGGCCGCGCGGCGCGCGGTCGCTGGCCAGTCATCTGCAAAGCCGGTTGGGAATCAAGGGCGTGAAGGCGGGGCTGCTGCGGGAGTGTCTGGGCAAGGAGGAGTATGGCGATCCGGATCGGCTGGCGGAGGCGATCAAGATGCTGCCGGTGCGGCTGGTGCGTCCGCGCCCGATCGACGAGGCGATCAGCAGCGCCGGCGGCGTGCGCTGGGATGGCCTGGAGGGCACGATGCTGAAAGCGGCGCCCGGAGTGTTCGTGGCCGGCGAGATGATCGATTGGGAGGCGCCGACGGGCGGGTATCTGTTGACGGCGTGTCTGGCGAGCGGACTCGCGGCCGGGCGCGATGTATTGGCCTGGAGCGTCAGCAATCACGAGGAGGCACGTAGGGCGGATTAGGCGGAACGCCGTAATCCGCCATTGCATGCGCCGTCGAGACGCGCGCAATGGCGGATTACGCTGCGCTAATCCGCCCCACGTATCTCCACGGTGTTTTCGGAGCCGGGCCGCAGGTCTATTCCCAGCTGACGTCCCCCGAACCGCTGCGGTTCACATTGCGCTGATCGGGATTGCCCAGCACCCGGATGTCGCCGCTGCCGCGCAAGGTCAAATCCGCCGATTGCTTGGCGAAGACATGGCTGGTGCCCGATCCCTTCAAATCGACCGTCACCTTGTCCGCCGCCAGATGGCGCGCATCGAGGTCGCCCGAGCCGGTCAACTGCGCGTCCAGCGTCTTGCAGCTGCCCGACGACTTGATCTCGCCCGAACCGACCAGCTCCAATTCCACATGCTCGCTGCTGCCCGCGTTCAGATGCAGGTTGCCGCTGCCATGCGCGCCGGCGATCAGATTGCGATAGCGCCCGGAGAAATTCACATTGCCCGAGCCGTGCAGCCGCAGTTCCAGCTTGTCGCCGCTGAAACCGGACACCTTGGTGTCGCCGCTGCTGCGCACCGTCAGCTCCTCCAGCATCGGCAGCACCAGCTCGACCTGCAAGCGGTGTTTCGGATTGAGCAGCATGCCCTTGGTGCCGATGTGCAGATCGCGCCCGTCCTGGATGGTTTCGATATTGGCCAGCGAACGCTGTTCGCCGCGCACCTTCATCGACGCCGTCGGCCCCTGGGTCAGGATCAGGTCGATCGGTCCCTCCAGTACCACGGTCACCGCCATCGCGTCGACTTTGCGGGTCTCGCCGCTCAAGGTGCGCCCGGCCACGCTGGTCGGGCTGGTGGTGCCGTAAGCCTTGAGCATGCTGTACGTGACGCCGATCAGCAAGAACGACAGCAGCAGCAGGCCGATTCCGATTTTGAGTAATGCACGCATTCGTAGCTCCTTAGCGTCCGCGCAGCAGCGACATGTTCATCGCCGCGTAGCGTCTCAAGCCGATCACGGTGTAGCGGGTCAGCACGATGCTGATCAGGCACAGGCCGATGCCCGCCAAAATCAAGCCGAAGCCGATGAAGGTCTGGGTGGTGCGGGCGCCGCTGTCGAAGTCGGTGGTGATGTGGACGTCGCCGGTGGCCACCGCCTCGGCGCGGTCGAACAGGCGGCTGGCGCGGCTGGTTCCCTGCACGCCGCCGGCATCGGCATCCGCATCGTCCGTGCCGTCGGGCGTCTTGCTGACCTGGATGCCCATGTCGTTGATGGCGATGCGCCAGCGCTTGGCCTCGGCTTCCTCTTCCTTGGTGTCGAAACGGGAATCGGTCAGCGCCATCACGTGGTGCAGCGGACCTTCGAGCGAGAGCTCGTTCTGGCCCGACAGGCCGCTGGCGGTCAGCGCCACGCCGCCGATGTAGAAGGCGAAGGCCGACACGTAGATGGCCAGCAGCATCGACGCGTACACCATTGCCGGAATGACCATGAACAGGTTGAAAATCGCCAGTCCGACGAACGAGACCATCACGCGGACCAGGTTGGCCGGCGTTTTCTTTTGCTCAAAAGAACTTAAGTGGGCCGAGGCGCGCAGGGTCATCGCGATCTTGCGCGGTTCGTCGAGCTCTTTGTAGACCTCGGCTTCGCTTTTGCCGGCCACCAGGCCGTCGATAAAGCGCTGCTCGTAGTAGGCCAGGGTCTTGGCCACCGTTTCCGGTGGCAAGCCCTGCATCGCCTGCTTGAGCGCATCGAGGTATTGCTGCTTACTCATGATGTGTTCCAATTACGTCTTTGTCGATGGTGCAACTGTACGCAGATCGGCGTCCACATGCCAACGCCATGTGACAGGCTGCACAAATCGCGGGGCAGGCGACGGAAACCGGACACCGGACGGCGGGGCGTTACGTGACGCCCTTCAAATGGGCCGCCGCCGCCACGCCGCTGCGCACCGCAGATTCCAGCGTGGCCGGGTAGTCGCCGGCCGTGTAATCACCCGCCAAGGCCAGCCCCGGCAGCCCGCTGGCATTGCGCGGACGCACCAAACCAGGCGAGCTGGCGTAGGTGGCGCGCTTCTCGGTGATCACCTTGAACCAGCTCGGCCGGCCCAGTTCCGGCCGTTGGAAGGCCGCCGCCAGCTGCACGGCGACCGCTTCGGCCAGCAAATCCTGTTCCTGCGCGGCCACGCCGGCCGAGGCGCTGATGACCACCGCCAGCAGCCCCGCCTGGCCGGCGTCGAGCTGGCCGCGGTCGAACACGAACTGGCCCCACTGGTAGTTGTCCGGATCTTCCAGCAGCGCGAAGAACGGCAAGTCCAGCCGGGTGGCGGCGTCGTATTGCAAATAAATGGTGGTGATGGCCTCGGATTCGAAGGCTGTCAATTGGGCGCACACGTCGGTGGTGTCGCAGTCGGGCACGGCGTGCAGCAGCGCGGCGGCCTGGGCGGCGCCGGTGGCCAGCACCACGCCGTTGAAATAGGTGCTCCAGGTGCCGCCGACGGCCGCGCCGCTGACGTCGACCTGCCACAGGCGGCCTTCGATCGACCGCAGCGCCTGGACCTTGGCGCCGGTGCGCACCGCGCCGCCGTGCGCCCGCAGGAAGGCCGAGGCCGCGTCCGGGAACAGCGCCGACAGGTCCGCGCGCGGCAGCAGCATGTCCGAGGCGCTGCGTTTGGCGCCCAGGCTGTCGCGCAGCACGTTGAGGAAGATCCGGGCCGAGGCGCGCTCCGGCGGCGTGTTCAGCGCGGCCAGGCACAGCGGGCGCCACATCAGCTGGATCAGGCGCGGCGTCTGCTCGAAGCGCGCCAGCAGTTCGCTGACGCTGCAATCGGTGTTGAGCTTCCAGCCCATCCAGCGCGCCGTGCTCGAGAAACGGGCCAGGCTCATCTTGTCCGCGCGGTCGAGGCCTTTGCTGCGCAGCAGCGCGAGCGCCAGGTGCAGCGGGGCCGGCAGGCGCGGCGCGACGAAGTCCATGCCCCCGCCGCCGGGCGGATAGCGCATCTGCAGCGGCAAGGTCAGCAGGGTCTGGTCGCGGTCGACGCCGACCAGCTTCATCAGGCGCAAGGTTTCGCTGTAGGCGCCGAGCAGGATGTGCTGGCCGTTGTCGAGCAGCTTGCGGTCGGTCTCGACCCGGCGCGCGCGCCCGCCGAGCGTGCGCGCCGCCTCGAACAGGGTGACCTTGAAGCCGGCACGCGCCAGCTCGACGGCGGCGGCGCAGCCGGCCCAGCCGCTGCCGATGACGGCGACCGAGCGCACATTGGACGGTTCGGCCTTCGCGGCCGAGCGTTTTTCTTCCGGCGACCCGGTCGCGGCGTCGTCGTTAGCCACGAATATAGGTCTTCCAGGCGAGCCACAGTTTGCGGATGGGCGTGAGCGAAATGCGCTGGCTGAGCACGTGATAGCCGTCGTCCTGCACTTCCGTCAGCAGGGTGCGGTAGATGGCGGCCATCATCAGGCCCGGCCGTTGGGCGCGCCGGTCTTCCTTGGGCAGCAGCGCGAAGGCGTCGTCGTAGGCCTGCTGGGCGCGGGCCACCTGGAAGGCCATCAGCTTTTCGAAGTTCTCGCTGTGGCGGGCGTTGAGCAGGTCGGCGGCGGTCACGTTGAACTGCTGCAGCTCGTTGATCGGCAGATAGATGCGGCCCTTGCGCGCGTCCTCGCCGACGTCGCGGATGATGTTGGTCAGCTGGAAGGCGTGGCCCAGCTTTTCCGCGTACTTCAAGGTCTCGGGCCGGGTCGCGCCGAAGATGCTGGCCGACAGGATGCCGACCACCGAGGCCACGTGCCAGCAATACGTGGTCAGCGCCGGATAGTCGAGGTAGCGTGTCTGGTTCAGGTCCATCTCCATGCCGTCGATGATGGCTTGCAGATGCTGCTGCTCGAGGTTGTAGAGGGCCAGGTGGGGCTGCAGCGCCTGCGTGACGGGGTGGCTTTGCTTGCCCTCGTACATATTGGCGATTTCCTTGCGCCACCACGCCAGCTTGATGCGGGCCACCGATTCGTCGGTGCATTCGTCGACGGTGTCGTCGACCTCGCGGCAAAAGGCATACAGGGCGGTGATGGCTCGGCGACGCTCCGGCGGCAGGAACAGAAAACTATAGTAAAAACTGGAGCCGCTCTGGGCGGTCTTTTGCTGGCAGTAGTCGTCGGGGGACATGAATAAAAAAGCAAGGAATGACTATCGAAGCCGCTATTCTATAGTGTTAAGCGCACGGATGGGGGCTGGGTTATAGTCACCATTTCCTTATTTGGAGGGGACGGCGAGATGATACGGATCCGGGAAATAGACCATATCGTTTTGCGGGTGATCGAACTGGAGCCGATGCTGCATTTCTACGGCACGGTGCTCGGTTGCCCGGTGGAGAAGCGCCAGGACGCGATCGGCCTGGTGCAGCTGCGCGCGGGCGCCTCGATGATCGATCTGGTGCCGGTCGACGGCAAGCTGGGCAGCATGGGTGGCGCCGCGCCGGGCGCCGAGGGCCGCAATCTGGACCACTTTTGCCTGCGGGTGGAACCGTTCGACGCGGCGGCGATACGGGCGCATCTGGCCGCGCACGGGGTGGCGGCGGGGCCGGTGGAGTCGCGCTACGGCGCCGAGGGCGAGGGGCCGTCGATCTATCTGACCGACCCGGAGGGCAACGTGGTCGAGCTTAAAGGCCCGCCGGCATCCGGCTGGCGCGGCGCCGGCCCGGCGGATCGGACAGCACGCGGACGATGACGTTGACCGGGATCGCGCGGCGCACCAGGAATTCCGACGCGAACGCCTTGCCGTGGCTTTGCTGCAGGCGCACGCCCAGCTCGACGATTTTGGACGTTTCGGTATCCGGGCGCTGCGATTGGCCCATCGCCATGCCGAAATAGGGATTATGTGACAACATGATGACACCTCGTAATTTTTCCCCGAACATAACACGAGAAGCCGATATTGTGCAGTGGAAACGATTAAATCGTGCGAGGCTTGCAGATTACTGCTGGGTTAGACCGGCTGTTCAAGCGCCGCCGGCACGATAATGTTGCACCATGGCGTTAAACAGGCTTGTCTCTGGGGAAATTGAGCGACAGCGCGAACCTATTTCACTACAATCGTTTTCAGGTCCACACCGCCGCCGCCCCCACGAGGAGAATCCCATGCGCATGGCTCAATTCCACACTTCCGACGTCGCGGCGGTCGGCGACTTGGCGCTGCCGGCCGACGCCGATCTGTTGCTGGTGTTCGGCGCCCGCGCGCTATTGCAATCGGCATCCCTGTTCCCGGCGCTGCGAACAGCCTGTCCGGGCGCCGTGATCGCCGGCTGCAGCACCGCCGGCGAGATTTGCGGCACCGAAGTGCACGACGACAGCCTGGTGATCACCGCTGTCAATTTCGCCGCGACCCGCGTCGCGCTGGTGTCCGCCACCCTGGAACTGGCCGCCGACAGCCGCCAGGCCGGCGCCACGCTGTCGGCGCAACTGCTGGGCGAGCAGCTGCGCCACGTGCTGGTGCTGTCGGACGGGCTGGCCGTCAATGGCAGCGAACTGGTGCAGGGTCTGCGCACCTCGCTCCCGGCCGGCGTCAACGTCACCGGCGGCCTGGCCGGCGACGGCCCGCACTTCGGCGCCACTGTCGTCATCGCCGACGCGCCGGCCGCCTCGCACCGCATCGCCGCCATCGGTTTCTACGGCGAGCGCTTGCGCGTCGGCTACGGCTCGCTGGGCGGTTGGGACTCCTTCGGGCCGGAACGTCTGATCACGCGCGCCGAGGGCAACACGCTCTTCGAACTGGACGGCGAGTCGGCGCTGAGCCTGTATAAAACCTACCTCGGCAAGCAGGCCGAGGATTTACCGTCGTCCGGCCTGCTGTTCCCGCTGGCGCTGCATCTGCCGGACGCCGACACCTACGTCGTGCGCACCATCCTGGGCATCGACGAGGGGGCGCAAAGCATGACCTTCGCCGGCGACATGCCGGTCGGCGCCCGCGCGCAGTTGATGAAGGCCAATTTCAACCGGCTGGTCGACGGCGCCATCGGTGCCGCCGAGGACACGCTGACCCAGCTCGACGGCCACGCGCCGGAGCTGGCCATCCTGATCAGCTGCATCGGCCGCAAACTGGTGCTGCAGCAACGCATCGAGGAGGAAACCGAGGGCGTCGCCGAGGTGTTGGGGCCGCGGGCGACCTTGACCGGCTTTTATTCCTACGGCGAAATCGCGCCCCACAGCGCGCTGACCCGCTGCGAGCTGCACAATCAAACCATGACCGTCACCACCTTCAGCGAGGAATAGGCCATGCATCCCTTGCTGGCGCGCCAGCTCAAGAAGTATTGCCGCGACGGCCAGGTCGACCTGGACGGCTTGAGCAAGGCGGTCGACGACGCCTATGCCAGCTTCGAGCATGATCGCTTGCTGATCGAAAATTCGCTGGAGGTGATGTCGCAGGAACTGGGCAAGCGCAACCGCCAACTGGCCGAGCAGCTGTCGGACAAGCAGCAGATGATGGATCAGCTCAGCATCAGCAACGTCGAACTGCGCGAGCTGAACAATAAGCTGGAGACGACCCGCCACCAGCTGCTGCAATCGGACAAAATGGCGTCGATCGGCCAGTTGGCGGCCGGCGTCGCGCACGAGATCAACAATCCCATCGGCTACATCAATTCCAATTTTTCCACCTTGCAGCGCTACGTCGGCAGCCTGTGCGACATGCTCAGCGCGTATGAGGAGGCCGAGTCCGCCATCGCGTCGTCCGAGGTGGTGTCGCGGCTGAAGGCGATGCGCGCGGAAATGGACCTGGGCTACCTGCGTACCGATATTCCCGAACTGATGGCCGAGTCGACCGAGGGGCTGGAGCGGGTGCGGCGCATCGTCCAGGACCTGAAGGATTTTTCGCACGCCGACGCGCAGAACGAGTGGCAGCTGTTCAATCTGCACCTGGGCATCGACTCGACGCTGAACATCGTCGCCAACGAGATCAAGTACAACGCCGAGGTCGTCAAGGAATACGGCGACATTCCCGAGATCGAATGCCTGTCGTCGCAAATCAACCAGGTGGTCATGAACCTGGTGGTCAACGCCGCCCACGCGATCCGGCCGGGGCACGGCAAGATCACCTTGCGCACCGGCATTGACGGCGAGCACGTGTGGTTCTCGGTCACCGACACCGGCAGCGGCATCGAGCCGGACAACCTGAAACGCATCTTCGACCCGTTCTTCACCACCAAGCCGATCGGCAAGGGCACCGGGCTGGGACTATCGGTGACCTACGGCATCGTACAAAAGCACAGCGGGCGCATCGAGGTCGACAGCGAAGTCGGGCGGGGCACCACATTCCGCGTGGTGCTGCCGATCGTACACCGCGGCGACGACGCCGTCGCCGCCGACCGTTAAACGCCCCCCGGAATTACGGTTTGATCACCGCCACCGCGCCGCCGGAGGGCGCCAGCTTCAACGTCAGCGTTGCCGTCGCCGATACCTTGCTGTCGCTCGCCTTCAGGCGGGTGGGATCGGCGCCGTCCTGCAGCACGTGCGCGTTGAATGCGCCTTTGCCGAGGAAGGACAGCGGCACCTTCAACGTGCGGCCCGCTTCGTTGGTCATCGCGCCGATGTACCAGGTGTCGCCCTTGCGCCGCGCCGAGACGATGTACTGACCGATATCGCCCGACAGGATGCGGGTCTCGTCCCACGACGTCGGCACCGTCTGCACGAACTCCGCGCCGTCGGCGTTGACATAGGCGGCCGGGGCGTCCGACACCATCTGGAACGGGCTGTCGTAGACCACGTACATGGCGACGGCCTGGCCGCGCGTGGTCATCACCATCGGCTCGTGGTTGCGGTGCTTGAAGTTCGCCGGCGTGGTGTTGCGGAAGCCGCCCGGCGTGTAATCCATCGGCCCCAGGATCATGCGGGTGAACGGCAAGGTGACGTTGTGGCCGGCCGTGATGCGCGCGCTCCACTTGTTGTTCTCGGCGCCCAGCACGCCTTCCTGCGTGATGTAGTTCGGCCAGGTGCGGTTCAGGCCGGTCGGAGGATAGGCGCCGTGCAGGTTGACCATCAGGTGGTGCTTGGCCGCCTTCTCCAGCACCTTGTGGTACCAATCGACCATTTCCTGGTCGTTGCGGTTCATGAAGTCCACCTTGACGCCCTTGATGCCCCAGGCTTCATACTGCTTGAAGGCCGCGTCCATCTGGTTGTCGAGTTGCTGCCATTGCAACCACAGCCACACGCCCACGCCTTGCGACTTGGCGTACTGGAGCAGGGCGGGCATGTCCATTTCCGGCTTGCCGCGCGTGACGTCGGCGTCGGCGTTCGGCTCGATATCGCTGCCGACGGACCAGCCCTCGTCGATCAGGATATCCTCCAGCTTCATCTTCTTGGAAAAGTCGATGAAGGCCTTGTAGGTGGCGGTGTTGACGCCGGCGTTGGGCACGTCGACGGCCCAATCGTTCCACCAGTCCCACGACGTCTTGGTCGGTTTGATCCAGCTGGTGTCCTTGATTTGCGACGGCGCGGCCAGGGTTGGGATCAGCGACGAGGCGGCCAGGTCGCCCGGCGCGTCGGCCAGCATCACCACGCGCCACGGCGTCTGGAATCCCTGCCCCTTCAACTGCACGCTGGCCGAAATGGTTTTGCGGGAGCGGAAGTTGCGGTCGTTGTCGAAGCGCGGCGGCAAGGTGACCGCCACGCCCAGTCCGGCGTCGCCGCGTCCGGACAGGAAGAAGCCGGGATAGTCCTTGACGTCGGACTCGGCGATGGCGAAGGTGGTCTGGCCGGCGCCGGTCTTGCACACCAGTGGCGAGATGTAGTGGTGGAAGTTGCGCAGCTTCGACGCCTTGGTCTGGTCGTACTCGGCCTCGAAACTGGTGTCGAAGCGGCCCATGTTGGCGCCCCAGCAATCATAGTCTTTGGCGAAGTTGAACTGCGTGCTCTCGCTCTTGACCTTGACCGTGCTCAGACCGGCCTGTTCCGGCAGGGTGTAGCGGAAGGCGACGCCGTCGTCGTAGGCCCGCACCAGCAGGTGGAAGTTGAAGGGCTTGCCGGCGGCGGTAAACGCCAGGTCGGCGTGGGTGTAGCGGTCGGGCGCGCTGCGCGCCTTGCCGACGACGATGTTGTAGGTGTCGTTGACGTTGCCGCCGGTGCGGCCGGTCAGCTTGGCGCCCGGGCCGATCGTGCCGATGTCCAGATTGAGTCCGAGCGGCGAAGGCTCAATGATGACCTTGCCGTTGCGGCTGACCGAATAGGTGAGTTTATCGCTGTCGATGGTCACCACATTGCTGCCGCCGGGCGATTTGACGGTGATGGTTTCGGCGTTGGCGCTCGCCATGGCGGCAACAACGGTGGTCATCGCGATGAGTGTGGCCGCGCGGACGTGATCTGTCATGTTGGTGGGTCTCCGATTTTATGGTGGATGGTCTAATTGCCCCTCATTTTGCGAGAAACTTGCCACTACGGCAATTGCGAATTTCACCAAGCGACGGCATGGAAAACCGCAATACCGGTCAGCTGCCTGGTTTACAGCGGGTCGGTCAGTACTGCGCGCTAAGATCGATCCGGACGCATAACTGGGCCGACCGCCAAGGTGCGGAGCAGGGCAGCGGCCAACCTGAAGCCGAGACACTTGTCGGGTCAACACGCCCCGAAATTTTAGTTCGCCCACCTCGCAGATAGCGCTGAGGCACCTCAGCCATCTATGCGGTTTTTTTATTTCCCTGAGTGGATTTTTGTTGTGATAAAATAATTGTCACTTTAAGAATACTAGGGGTCTCAATTGATTAAAAAAACATTCTGCATCTTACTTTCTGCGCTTGCATTTTGTACCTCATTGGCGCAGGCGGCTGACTATAGGCTTGACTTCGTCGTATCTGATTTCCTTACAGATGAGGGTGATTCAGCGCCACCGTTTAGCTCTGCTTCGGGTTCGTTCGTCTTTTCAACTGATTCGCTCTTCTCTCAGTGGACGGCATTGAAAGACTTTCAAATGACGCTCGGCGACCAGCGCTACTTCATATCAGACGTGGGTTTTGAAAGTTACGGGGTTTATACGCTTATCGGCGGACTTGAGACTGGCTTTAATGGGGTGGGAAGTGAAACGAATGATTTTGTCATGGAACTTTGGGCTAGCTGGCGCGGACCCCGTCCGACCGTAACTTACGCGACTACTTCCCAGCCTGGTTTTTGGATCAGCACATCCTATAGTCGGACCTTAACTGAACTAACTCCAGCTGTACCTGAGCCAGAAACGTATGCGTTGCTGATCGCCGGACTTGGCTTGGTAGGCATGGCCGCTCGGCGCAGAAGGGTGTAGTTATCAACCCGTTTTATGGCCATATTGACTCACGGAAGCCCGCTTAAATGCGGGCTTTTTCTTTCCGCATTCAAAAGAAGAGGCGGCCATACAGACCACCCACCCGAGCAGGCAACTGGTCCGCGACTACCTCAGTTTGAGCTGGTGCAGTTAAGCTAGTTCGATGGCAATCCCATCATTTTTTCGCTGTGTCAAATTGGTCGGGGCGGCAGTGGGAGCTAGCTTGTAGCCGCCGTACGCAAACTCCGTTCAATAAAGTTGGGGTTTGCCTTGTTTAACCTAAATCCTGTCGATCAGCATGGCCAATTCCAGCCCCCGGGGATTTCGCCTCGTTTGTTGGTTGCTTTGGCCGTGTCGGATACTTCAACTGATAGTCCAGCGCTGCATGCTGAATGATGAGAAATGCTGCAAGCGATGCGCGATTGCTGTCGAGTCAGGTCCGACATTCGGACATTGGCACTGGGCGGCGGAACTCTTTTGACGCGCGAAAGTTTGTAAATGTCCGAATGTCAGACTTGAGCCTCGTGGCTGATGTTGCGTTTGGTCGGCGCTTTCTTTTAAAATGTACAGCGTATATTTAAGGAGGATACCATGACTACTGGACACGTTTTTATCGCCACCAGCCTGGATGGCTACATCGCGCGCTCCGATGGCGACATCGATTGGCTGCTGCAACGGGATGACCCGGCGGAAGATCATGGCTATCTCGATTTCATTGCGGACAAGGAGATGATCGTGATGGGGCGCGGCAGCTATGAGAAGGCGTTATCTTTCGATAAATGGCACTATGATCGGCCGGTGCTCGTGTTATCCAAGCAACTGGCGGGGCGCCCAGTGCCGAGCTCGCTGCAAGGAAAGGTGCGATTCTCAGGCCTCTCGCCGGTTGAGACGATGAGGGAAATGGCGGAACAGAACGTGCGCCGGGTCTATGTGGACGGCGGACAGGTGGTGCAGTCCTTCCTGCGGGAGGGGTTGATCGAGGACATGGTGGTGACCACCGTCCCTGTACTGATCGGCGCTGGCAAGCCTTTGTTCGGGGCGCTGCCGCAAGATGTCGATCTGACGCTGGTTTCCAGCCGCGCATTTCCCTCGAGCCTGGTGCAAACGACGTATCGGATATCGCGGTGACCCGTGCACGAGGCCGCCCGAAGCAGGGAACGGGACTGACGCGGGACGATATTCTTGACGCGGCCATGCCATTGCTGGAGCAGGGCGGTGGCAAAGGGTTGAGCATGCGCGCCCTTGCCGCGCGGCTTGGCACCACGCCGATGAGCCTTTACCACCACGTCCCCGACCGTGCCGGACTCTTGGTGGCATTGTCGGACCGTGTTTATGGCGAAGTGCTGAGCGCAATGCCGGACTCGATAGACGGGTGGAGTGAAATTCGGATCCTGCTCACGCGTTACCACGAGGCCGTCGGCGGGCATCCCCAGCTAACCTTGGAGATCTTTGCCGAACCCCAGGCGTTTGCCGGAGTAAGCCGAGTGATCACCGATCGCCTGAACTCGTTGCTTGCAACGATCACCGGGGAGCACCTTCTCTGGCGCGATATCCTGATCGACCATGCGCACGGGAGCGGGTTGGCGCTCAGTTCGGCTCAAGCGGATCAGGAGCGCGGCGCTTTGCTGCGCGCCCAGTACGGGCAGGCGCTGGATTGCTTGTTGGCGGGGCTGGCGTCCTCCAGCAATCAGCCGTTGTTATAAAAACAGAAGCTTCCCGCCGTTCCGTTCAAAATCTCGACGGGAGACTTCCGTCTCAATGGCCGCCAATCCGTCAGGGCTGTAAATATCCCGGTAGAGCAACTGTGGCTGCTTGGCTATTTTGCGAAATTCCTGAAAAGGTAATGTGGCGATGTCGATGTCATAGCTAGGCTCCACGACCGCCGCAACCCAAGAGGCGAGCAGGTCGGTCCTGTTCAGGATTTTGTTTATGCGCGCTTCCAGCAGAAGGTGCCCGCTTGAATCCTCTAACGTCTTGTTGAATTCATCGTCGGTCAGGGTCGTCACAACCAGATCGTGATTGACGCCGCTTGTCAGCGATACCCAACCATTCGTTGCCATGTCCGTGTCGGCAGAGAATTGAATGACAGGGAATTTCTTGCCCGTTTTTTCCGACCTCAGCCACAGAATGGCATCGTAGATTGCCGCCAGCCTCGTCATTTCGTCGCGTCGGGCGATATTTGTTGACGACTCGTTTGATTTCTTCTGCTGAAAAAATATGAGATCGTCCCGAAGACCAAGCCTAACAGTATTGTCGCACCCCATCTGTACCCGGCGGCCGGTCCCTGAATCAAGGTGTACAAATAGCTGCCGAAGATGGAACCCAAGGTGCTGCTGAACAAGGTTATCAAAAATTTTTTCATATTGTTCTCGAATTTGAGAGGCAGATTTGCCGTGCGGAGCCTGCTGCCGGCCGCCCCTGCTACGAAGAAGCACGCAAGAATTTTCCGGCTTTGGCCTCCAACAACTTGATGAGCTCAGGCTGCATGTATTCGTAGTCGTCGGGAATGTCCAGACAGATGACGCGCTTGCCATTCAAATATTTGCCAAATTTGGCGGAGAGACGGTTTCGATGCGCCTTCTCCATGACAAAAATGATGTTTGACCAAGCGATCTGCTCCGGCGAGAGCGGGACAGTGGCATCGCCACCTAAGCCAGCTGAGTCTGTTTCTACATCCGGCCAGCCAGCGAATATTTGTTCAGCGGTAGGGCTGCGCAATCGATTCTGGCTGCATATAAATAGTGCTTTTTTCATTTTTCCGTTCTTGTTCTACGTGCCGCGAATCAGGATCATGTCCAGCGATAGTCGAGCTCATGTCCGAATGACAGACTTGACCCCCGCAGCGGGTTTGCTTATTCCCGCAGTATTTTTGTCATCGGCTTTCCTTTTGCCAGCTCGTCGACCAGCTTGTCCAGATAGCGGATCTTTTGCATCAGCGGGTCCTCGACGTCCTCCACCCGGACGCCGCAGACCACTCCTTTGATGAGCGAGACGTTCGGGTGCAGCGCCGGGGCGTTGGCAAAGAATGTCTGGAAATCGCTTTCCTGTTCCAGCTGCCGATCCAGTCCCGGCTTTTCATAACCCGTCAGCCAGCAAATAATCTGGTCGACTTCTTCCTTGGTCCGGTTTTTACGCTCCGCTTTTTGGACGTACATCGGGTAAACCTTCGAGAACGGCATTGTGAAAATTCGATGTGTGGACATGGCTGTTCTCCTCTACGAGCCTATCCTGAAGAACTCCATCTTCCAGTTGGTTTCCCAGGTGTGCCCGGCGTCGTTCGAAAATGCTTGTTCCCAGCGCGGATTTTCGCCCGGCGTCGCGGTCCAGGTAAACCGGACCTTGATCGCTTTCCCGTCCAGCATATCGTCGGCAAAGAATAAGCCGATGTGGTTGTCGAACTTGCCCACGACGGGCGTATCGAGTTGTGTGGGATTGCGGCCGTCCAGCCACCAGATCGCCCACTCACCGGATTTGCGGCAATACGAACGCATCGCCACCGCGCGTACCGAGCCCTCGGGGAAGTGCAGGATGTTGTCTTCGAGATTGCCGAAGCCGCCAAGTATCTTGCTCGTCGAGGATAGCCCTTCGAAATCCGTCCACTCGGTGCAACCGCACATGCGTGCATTGAGGCGATGGTGTTCGACGCGCCAATCGCCGATGATGAAATCGAAGTCGGCGGGTGCGGCGTGGTCTGGTGGCAGGGGCATCTGTGTTGGCTTTCTCAACTTGAGGTCAAAACACAGTATAGAAGCACTGTTATCCTTCTGGCAAGCTCGGGCGGCCTGCGGCGTTTACGCCGCGCTCAGCACCCGCTTCAACTGCCGTTTCATGCGCACCGACGCCCAGAACACGCTCAGCCATTCCCGCTTGGTCAACTTTGGACGATGCAGGAAGACATCGTATTCCGCCTCCTCAATGGCGTCGAGGATGCGCAGGCCGCCTTGCACCATCATCCGCAGCTCGAAGCCGATCCGGCCCTTCAGCCGCAGCGCCAGCGGCGCGCCGCTCAGCATCAGGGCGCGCGCGCGCTCGACCTCGAACTTCATCATCGAGCGCCAGCGGGGCCGGGCGCTGGCCTGATCCAGCGCGCCGGGCAGGATGGCGTAGCGGTTCAGATCCTCCAGCGGAATATAGATGCGCTCCTTTTGCAGGTCGATCGCCACGTCCTGCAGGAAGTTGATCAGCTGTAGCGCGCTGCAAATCGCGTCCGAGTCGCGCAGGTTCTGTTCGTCGGCCGCACCGTACAGGTGCAGCATCAGGTGGCCGACCGGATTGGCCGACCGCGAGCAATAGTCCAGCACCGCGTCATACGTCTGGTAGCGGCTGACCACCACATCCTGCTTGAAGGCCGACAGCAGCTCGTACATCGGCTTGAGCGGCAGTCCGTACTCGCGCACCACCTGCGCCAGCCGCTCGAACATCGGCGCGTGGCCGCTATCCCCGGCGGCGATGCGGTCGAGCGCGGCTTCGTAGGCGCTCAGCGCGGCCAGCCGTTCCTCCGGCGTGGCGTCGCCCTCGTCGGCGATGTCATCGGCGCTGCGGGCGAAGGCGTAAATGGCTTCGACCGCTGGACGTAGACGACTTGGTAACAAAATGGAAGCAACAGGAAAATTCTCGTAGTGATCAACTGACATACACACCCAGCCTAAAGCAATATTTTTAGATTAATGACGCAAAAGTCATTTGCAAACGGATTTGCTCGGCTTATAATTAATTAACGGAAAGTCATTTATTTCCAACCCGTAATAGTAGTGCCAACTACCCTCCAGAGCAAGGAAAAGGAAAGTACTGTGGTCGCCCCCAAAATCCCGCGTCAGATTTCCCCATTGTTAATTGCGTTGCTGATGGCCGCCACCCTGGCCGCCTGCTCCAAGCCCGCCGAGAAAACCGAAGATATCCGTCCGGTGCGGGCCATCGTACTGAGCAGCAGCGACGTCGACGTCAACGCCGAGTTCTCCGGCGAGGTGCGCGCCCGCGTCGAATCGCGCCTGGGCTTTCGCGTGGCCGGCAAGATCGTCAGCCGCAAGGTCGATGTGGGCGCCCTGGTCAAAAAGGGCCAGGTGCTGATGCAGCTCGATCCGCAGGATTTGAAATTATCGCAGGCGCAGTCGCTGGCCGCGCTGCGTTCGGCTGAAACCAGCCGCGACCTGGCCAAGGCCGAGTTGAAACGCTACCAGGAGTTGCGCGCCAAGAATTTCGTCAGCCAGGCCGTGCTCGACGAGAAGGAGTCCACCTTCAAGTCGGCGCAGTCCAATGTCGAGGCTTCCCAGGCGGCCTATCGCGGACAATCGAACCAGGCCGGCTACGCGGCGCTGGTGTCCGATGTCGACGGCGTGGTGACGGCGGTGTCGGCCGAGGCGGGACAGGTGGTGCAGCCCGGCATCGAGGTGGTGCGCGTGGCCAAGTCCGGCGAAAAGGAGATCGTCATCGGCTTGCCGGAGGATAAGGTCGACATTTTGCGCAAGATTTCGGACGTGCATGTGCGGTTGTGGGCCGATCCGACCAAATCGGTGGCCGGCAAGATCCGCGAGATTTCGCCGGTGGCCGATCCGGCCACCCGCACCTACACCGCCAAGGTGACGATTCCGGACAGCCTGGCCGAAGCCAAGCTGGGCATGACGGCGGTGGTGCGGTTCGCCTCGAAGACGGACACGCCACAGATCAAGGTGCCGCTGACGGCCCTGTTCAACGAGAAATCGGTGACCTCGGTCTGGGTGGTGGAGGGCGGCGTCGCCAAGCTGGTGCCGGTCACCGTCATCGGCGCGGCCGGTAACGATTTGATCATCGGCAGCGGCGTCAAGCCCGGCCAGACCGTCGTCACGGCGGGCGTGCATCTGCTCAAGCCGGGCCAGAAAGTCAAGATCCTCGGTAACGATGTGCCGGTGGCGGCACCGGCGCCTGCGGCCGGGGTCGCCAAATGAAGGGCTTCAACCTCTCACGCTGGGCGCTCGAACATATTCCGCTGACCCGCTACCTGATCGCGGTGCTGCTCATCGGCGGTGCCCTCAGTTATAGCAACCTGGGCCAGGACGAGGACCCGCCGTTCACCTTCCGGGCGATGGTGGTGCGCGCCAACTGGCCGGGCGCGACCGCGCTGCAGGTGGCCGAGCAAGTCACCGACAAGCTGGAAAAGAAGTTGCAGGAAACACCAGGCATCGATGAAATCAGCAGCTATTCGAAGCCGGGCGAGACCCTGATCATCCTCAAGTTGCTCGAATCGACGCCGCCGAAAGAGGTCGCGCAGTCCTGGTATCAGGTGCGCAAGAAAATCGGCGACATGCGCGCTACCTTGCCGCCGGGTGTGCAGGGGCCGTTCTTCAACGACGAGTTCGGCGATACCTACGGGTCGATCTTCGCGCTGTCGGGCGACGGTTTCACCTATGCCGAGATGAAGGATTATGCCGATTTCGTGCGCCAGCAGTTGCTGGGCGTGAAGATGGTGTCCAAGGTCGAGTTGTTCGGCGTGCAGGACGAGAAGATCAACATCGAGTTCTCGCACAAGAAGTTTTCCCAACTGGGCATTCCGATCGAGACCATCGCCAACCAGATCGCCACGCAGAACAGCATCGAGTCGACCGGCGTGCTGGTCACGCCGACCGACAACCTGCAGGTGCGCGTCACCGGCGCGCTGAAGACCGTCAAGGACCTCGAAGAGCTGGAGTTGCGCGCCAACGGCACCACGTTCCGCCTGGGCGACTTCGCCACCATCAAGCGCCAGTACCAGGACCCGCCGGGCGACAAGATGCGCTTCAACGGCAAGGAAGTGATCGGCCTGGGCGTGTCGATGGAGAAGGGCGGCAATATCATCGAACTCGGCAAGCACATGGAGAAAACCGTGGCCGAGATGAAGGCCAAGCTGCCCGTCGGTATCGAGCTCGAGCGCGTTTCCGACCAGCCCGAGGCGGTCAAGGCGTCCGTGGGCGAGTTCGTCCATACGCTGATCGAGGCGGTGCTGATCGTGCTGGCCGTCAGTTTCGTCGCGCTCGGCCTGCACACCAAGCCGTTCCGCCTGGACATCCGTCCGGGCCTGGTGGTGGCGTTGAGCATTCCGCTGGTGCTGGCCGTGACCTTCCTGTTCATGCGCATGCTCGACATCGACTTGCACAAGATCTCGCTGGGCGCGCTGATCATCGCGCTGGGCCTGCTGGTGGACGACGCCATCATCGCCGTCGAAATGATGGTGCGCAAGATGGAGGAGGGCATGTCGCGCTTCGACGCGGCCACCTACGCCTACACGTCGACCGCGATCCCGATGCTGACCGGCACCCTGATCACCGTCGCCGGCTTCCTGCCGATCGGCCTGGCCAAATCGGCCGCCGGCGAGTACACGTTTTCGCTGTTCTCGGTCAACGCGCTGGCGCTGATTATTTCGTGGGTGGTGGCCGTGACGTTCACCCCTTACCTGGGCTATGTCTTGCTGAAGGTTAAGCCGCACGCCGACGGCGCCAGCGAGCACGACCTGTTCGACACGCCAGGCTTCCGCCGCTTCCGGGCGGTGGTCAACTGGTGCGTGGAATTTCGCAAAACGACCATCGTGCTGTCGCTGGCGGTGTTCGCGCTGGGCGTGTACGGTTTCAACTTCATCGAGAAACAATTCTTCCCGGATTCCAGCCGTCCCGAACTGATGGTCGAGATGTGGACGCAGGAGGGCACGACCTTCGCCGCCAACGAGGCCCAAGTCAAGAAGTTCGAGGCGTTCATCCGCAAGCAGCCCGGCGTGGTCAGCGTGACCAGCTATGTCGGCACCGGCAGCCCGCGTTTCTATCTGCCGCTGGACCAGATTTTCCCGCAGACCAACGTCTCGCAAATCGTCGTGTTGCCGAAGGATTTGAAGGCGCGCGCCGAGTTGCGCCAGAAGATCGTCGATGTGTTCAAGGTCGATTTCCCCGAGGTACGTGGCCGGGTCAAGTTGCTGCCGAACGGTCCGCCGGTGCCGTATCCGGTGCAGTTCCGCGTGACGGGCACGGAAGTGGCGAAAGTGCGCGCCATCGCCGACCAGGTCAAGGACATCATGCGTGACAACCCGAACACGCTGGGCGTCAACGACAACTGGAACGAATCGATCAAGGTGCTGCGTTTGGACCTGGATCAGGACAAGATGCGCGCCGTTGGCGTCACTTCCCAGACTGTCATGCGCGCGGCCAACACGATTCTGTCCGGCACCACCGTCGGCCAGTTCCGCGAGGACATCAAGCTGGTCGACATCCAGATTCGCCAGCCTATCGACGAGCGCAACACGATCTCGATCCTGAACGACACGAATATCCCTACCGCGAGCGGCAAGTTCGTGACGATCAGCCAGCTGGCGCGCGCCCACTTCGTGTGGGAGCCGGGCGTGGTGTGGCGGGAAGGGCGCGAGTGGGCGATCACCGTGCAGGCCGATGTGGGCGACCACATCCAGGGGCCGACCGTCTCGGGCCAGATCGAGCCCAAGCTGAAGGCGCTGCGCGACGCGCTACCGGCCGGCTACAAGATCACCGTCAAGGGCGCGGCGGCCGACAGCGGCTCGGCCGAGGCGTCGATCGCGGCCAACCTGCCGCTGGCGATCTTCATCATCTTCACCTTGCTGATGTTGCAGTTGCATAGCTTCTCGCGGGCGCTGCTGGTGTTCCTGACTGGTCCGCTGGGCGTGGCGGGCGCGGCGATGGCGCTGCTGTTGCTGGGCCGTCCGCTGGGCTTTGTCGCCAACCTGGGCATCATCGCGCTGTTCGGCATGATCATCCGCAACTCGGTGATCCTGGTCGACCAGATCGAACAGGACATCAAGGCCGGCCACGATCCGTGGACGGCGATCGTCGAATCGGCGGTGCGGCGTTGCCGTCCGATCATCCTGACGGCGGCGGCGGCGGCGCTGGCGATGATCCCGTTGTCGCGCTCCGTGTTCTGGGGGCCGATGGCGGTGGCGATCATGGGTGGCCTGGTCGTGGCGACCGCGCTGACCTTATTGTTCCTGCCGGCGCTATACGCGGCGTGGTTCAGGGTGAAAAAGCCAGTTAAATAAGCAGTTGCGAGGCGAATTCGCGTAAAAATAAGCGAAAAACGGCGGAATGCTGGGGTTAGTTTAAAAATCACCACATTTCGCTAAAAAACCCGTTAGAATACCGCGTTGAAGTTGAAAGCTCCCACGGAGAATAGTGGGGCCGGGGCGACCGTTTTCACTTACGAGTCGCCCTTTGCTTTTGTGCAAACATGCCGCGAGGATGGCGAAATTGGTAGACGCACCAGGTTTAGGTCCTGACGCCAGCAATGGTGTGGGGGTTCGAGTCCCCCTCCTCGCACCAACTGTATCACTATTTTTTTGGACGATTTTTACATGGCAACTGCAGTCGAAACCTTGGGCAAACTCGAACGTCGTATCACGATCTCCTTCCCGCTGACCGAAGTCCGCAGCGAAGTTGAGAAGCGCCTGAAAGTGCAAGCCAAAACGGCTAAGGCACCAGGCTTCCGTCCGGGTAAAGTTCCTCTGAAAATGGTCGCAGCACAGTACGGTTATCAGATCGAGACCGAAGTGTTGAACGACAAAGTTGGCCGCGCTTTCAACGACGCCGCAAACGAAGCCCAGCTGCGCGTGGCTGGCTACCCGAACATCCAGCCGAAGGAAGACTCGCCAGAAGGCGTGCTGACCTTCGACGCGACGTTCGAAGTCTACCCGGAAGTCGTCGTCGGCGACCTGACCACGGTGGAAATCGAAACCGTCAAGGCCGACGTCTCGGAAGCCGAGATCGACAAGACCATTGAAATCCTGCGCAAACAGCGCGTGCACTTCCACACCAAGGGCGAAGCCGGCGAACACGGCGACGGCGGCGAGCCGGTTGCCGCCAACGGCGACCGCGTGACCGTCGACTTCGTCGGCTCGATCGACGGCGTTGAGTTCCCAGGCGGCAAAGCTGAAGATTACCCGTTCGTGCTGGGCGAAGGCCGCATGCTGCCGGAATTCGAAGCCGCGACCGTCGGCCTGAAGGTTGGCGAAGCCAAGACCTTCCCGCTGGCTTTCCCGGAGGACTACCATGGTAAAGACGTCGCCGGCAAAACCGCGTCGTTCACCATCACGCTGAAAAAGCTGGAATGGGCGCACCTGCCGGAAGTCGATGCCGAATTCGCCAAATCGCTGGGCGTGGCCGATGGCGACGTCGCCAAAATGCGCGAAGACATCAAAGTCAACCTGGAGCGCGAAGTCGCCGGCCGTGTCAAAGCCCGCAACAAGGAAGCCGTCATGGAAGCGCTGGTGAAAACCGCCACCCTGGACGTGCCGCAGTCGCTGATCGCGCAAGACAGCGAGCGCCTGGCCGAAATGACCCGCCAGGACATGGAACAGCGCGGCATGAACGTCAAGGACGTGCCATTCCCGCAAGAACTGTTCGCGGAAAAAGCCGAGCGTCGCGTACGCCTGGGCCTGATCCTGTCGCAACTGGTCGGCGAGAACAAGCTGCAAGCCCAGCCTGAGCAGGTCAAGGCGCAAGTCGAAGACTTCGCCCAGAGCTACGAAGACCCGCGCGAAGTGCTGAAGTACTACTACAGCGACCGTCGCCGCCTGGCCGAGGTGGAAGCTCTTGTATTGGAAGAAAACGTCGTCAACTACGTCCTGGGCCTGTCGAAGACGTCGTCCAAGGTCGTGGCCTTTGACGAACTGATGGGAAGCAACGCTCAAGCGTAATTCAGCACGGCCGAAGTGATAATTTAGCTGACAAGTTTGCTGTAACGATTTGTAGTAATATCTTCACTCCGGCCTAGCTGCTTCACAAGGAAATAGAATGACTGGTTTTAACCGTAATCCGGCGCTGGACACTGAAATGCTCGGCCTGGTGCCGATGGTGGTCGAACAAAGCGGTCGCGGCGAGCGTTCGTACGATATCTACTCGCGCCTGCTCAAGGAACGCATCATCTTCATGGTCGGTCCCGTCAACGACCAGATGGCGAACCTGGTGGTCGCCCAGCTGTTGTTCCTGGAAAGCGAAAATCCGGACAAGGATATCTCGCTGTACATCAATTCCCCCGGCGGTTCGGTCTCGGCCGGTCTGGCGATCTTCGACACGATGCAGTTCATCAAGCCCGACGTATCGACGTTGTGCACCGGCATGGCCGCCTCGATGGGCGCCTTCCTGCTGGCCGCCGGCGCCAAGGGCAAGCGCTTCTCGCTGCCGAACTCGCGCATCATGATTCACCAGCCTTCGGGCGGTTCGCAAGGCATGGCGTCCGACATCGAGATCCAGGCCAAGGAAATCTTGTATCTGCGTCATCGTCTGAACGCCATCATGGCCGAACGCACCGGCCAAACCGTCGAGCAGATCGCCAAAGACACCGATCGTGACCGTTTCATGTCGGCGGAAGAGGCTGTAGAGTACGGATTGATCGACAAAATGTTGTCCAACCGGGCTTGATGCTTTCATCGCAGCGTTGCTGCGCAGTATTGCTGTAAAACGCGCCCGGGCGATCAATCGTTCGGGCGTTTCGTTTTTATTTCGGGTAGCATGTAGTGGTAGGCGGACTTTTCCGGAACGCCACGCACGCTGCAACAGCAAAGCCATTCTGTAACTCAAAGAAAACTGCCCCATGTCAGACAAAAAATCCTCCAGCGGCGAAAAATTACTGTACTGCTCGTTTTGCGGCAAGAGCCAGCACGAGGTAAAAAAACTCATCGCCGGCCCGTCGGTCTTCATCTGCGACGAGTGCATCGACCTGTGCAACGACATCATCCGCGACGAGACATCGGCCATCGAATCCGTCGCCGGCGCCAAGTCGGACCTGCCAACCCCGCATGAAATCAAGGACTTGCTGGACCAGTACGTCATCGGCCAGCAAACCGCCAAGCGCATCCTGTCGGTCGCCGTGTACAACCACTACAAGCGTCTGAAGCACCTGGGCAAGAAAGACGACATCGAACTGGCCAAGAGCAACATCTTGCTGGTCGGTCCTACCGGCTCGGGCAAGACCCTGCTGGCGCAGACCCTGGCGCGCATGTTGAACGTGCCGTTCGTCATCGCCGACGCCACCACCTTGACCGAAGCGGGCTATGTGGGCGAGGATGTTGAGAATATCATCCAGAAACTGTTGCAGAGCTGCAACTACGATGTTGAGAAAGCTCAACGCGGCATCGTCTATATCGATGAGATCGACAAGATCTCGCGCAAGTCCGACAACCCGTCCATCACGCGCGACGTGTCGGGCGAGGGCGTGCAGCAGGCGCTGTTGAAACTGATCGAGGGCACGATGGCGTCGGTGCCGCCACAAGGCGGGCGCAAGCATCCTAACCAGGACTTCGTGCAGATCGACACCACCAACATCATGTTCATCTGCGGCGGCGCGTTCGACGGCCTGGCCAAGGTCATCGCCAACCGGTCGGAAAAGTCGGGCATCGGCTTCTCGGCCAGCGTCAAGAGCAAGAAGGAGCGCAACGCCAGCGAAGTGCTGATGGAAGCGGAACCGGAAGATCTGATCAAGTTCGGCCTGATCCCCGAGCTGGTCGGCCGTCTGCCGGTCGTCGCCACCCTGTCCGAGCTGACGGAAGAGGCGCTGATCCAGATCCTGATCGAGCCGAAGAACGCGCTGGTCAAACAGTACTCGAAGCTGCTGGACATGGAAGGCGCCGAGCTGGAGATCCGTCCGGCCGCGCTGCACGCCATCGCCAAGAAAGCGCTGGCCCGCAAGACCGGCGCGCGCGGCCTGCGTTCGATCCTGGAGCACGCTTTGCTGGACACGATGTACGAGTTGCCCAATGAAACCAATGTCACCAAAGTGGTTATCGATGAAAATACGATCACCAGCGGCGCCAAACCTTTATTGATATACCAGGACCAGGCCAAAGCCTCTGGTGAGAATTAAATAACTTGTGCACACTTGCCCCACGCCGACGCAAAATTCATTTCGCATCCGTGAGGCAAGGCGGTACAATTTAAATCAATAAAAGAGCAGGCTTCATTCGAAAAGCCACACGTGACAGCCGCTGTCGCGCGTGGCTTTTTTATTGGATGGTTCTTTTAGAATGGCTGGCTTCTTTGAAAAGACTCTTTTTTAAGGGAATTATTTCTTGTAGTCGGTCTTGTGATTCGGCATGTCAGCGCCCACATCATAATCACGCTTTCACATAAGGTACGCCATGACAACTTCCAAATTAACAGAGCAAACTCAACTGCCGTTATTGCCGCTGCGGGACGTTGTAGTTTTCCCGCATATGGTGATACCACTGTTCGTAGGTCGACCAAAGTCGATCAAGGCGCTGGAAGCCGCAATGGAGCAGGGCAAGAGCATCATGCTTGCCGCGCAAAAAGCGGCCGCCAAGGACGAACCTTCTGCCACCGATATCTACGAGATCGGCTGCGTGGCCAATATTCTGCAAATGCTGAAGCTGCCCGACGGCACCGTGAAGGTGCTGGTCGAGGGCTCGCAGCGCGCGCGCATCAACCGTATCACGGATTCGCCGACGCACTTCGTGGCCGACCTGACGCCGCTCGATTCCGAGCTGGGCGACGATTCGGAAATCGAAGCCATGCGCCGTGCGATCGTTCAGCAGTTCGACCAGTACGTCAAGCTGAACAAAAAGATCCCGCCTGAAATCCTCGCTTCGCTGTCGGGCATCGACGACGCCGGCCGCCTGGCCGACACCGTCGCCGCGCACCTGCCGCTGAAGCTCGAGCAGAAACAGGTGATCCTGGAAATCTTCAGCGTCGCCAAGCGCCTGGAGCATCTGCTGGGCCAGCTGGAAGGCGAACTCGACATTTTGCAGGTCGAGAAGCGCATCCGTGGCCGCGTCAAGCGCCAGATGGAAAAGTCGCAGCGCGAGTACTACCTGAACGAGCAAGTCAAAGCCATCCAGAAGGAACTGGGCGAGGGCGAGGACGGCGCCGACCTGGACGAACTGGAGAAGAAGGTCGCGCTGGCCAAGATGCCGAAAGAGGCATTGGACAAGGCCACCGCCGAACTGAAAAAGCTGAAACTGATGTCGCCGATGTCGGCCGAGGCCACCGTCGTGCGCAACTACATCGATACCCTGGTCAGCTTGCCGTGGAAGAAAAAGTCCAAGGTCAACAACGACCTGTCGAACGCCGAGAAAGTGCTCGAGGGCGACCACTACGGCCTGGACAAGGTTAAAGAACGCATCCTGGAATATCTTGCAGTCCAACAGCGCGTCGACAAGCTGAAAGCGCCGATCCTGTGCTTCGTCGGTCCTCCTGGCGTGGGTAAAACCTCGCTGGGCCAGTCGATCGCCCGCGCCACGAACCGCAAGTTCGTGCGCATGGCGCTCGGCGGCGTGCGCGACGAGGCCGAGATCCGCGGCCACCGCCGCACCTACATCGGCTCGATGCCGGGCAAGGTGCTGCAGTCGCTGGCCAAGGTCGGCGTGCGCAATCCGCTGTTCCTGCTGGACGAGATCGACAAGATGGGCGCGGACTTCCGCGGCGATCCGTCGTCGGCCCTGCTCGAGGTGCTGGACCCTGAACAGAACCACACGTTCTCGGACCACTACATCGAGGTCGACTTCGATCTGTCCGACGTGATGTTCGTGGCGACGTCGAACTCGTACAACATCCCGCCGGCGCTGCTGGACCGCATGGAAGTCATCCGCCTGTCCGGTTACACGGAAGACGAGAAGACCAGCATCGCCCAGCGCTACCTGCTGCCGAAACAGATCAAGAACAACGGTCTGAAGGAAGACGAGATCGCCGTCAGCGAAGCCGCCTTGCGCGACATCATCCGCTACTACACCCGCGAAGCCGGCGTGCGTTCGCTGGAACGCGAAGTGTCGAAGATCTGCCGCAAGGTCGTCAAGATGCTGCTGCTGAAGAAGTCGGAGAAGAAAGTCGCCGTCACGCCGAAAAACCTGGACAAGTTCCTGGGCGTGCGCCGCTACGACTTCGGCGTGGCCGAGAAGGAAAACCAGATCGGCCAGGTCGTCGGTCTGGCATGGACCGAAGTGGGCGGCGATCTGCTGACCATCGAGGCCGTGCAGATGCCGGGCAAGGGCGGCGTGATACGCACCGGTACTTTGGGCGACGTGATGAAGGAGTCGATCGAAGCGGCCCGCACCGTGGTGCGCAGCCGTGCCAACCGCCTCGGCATCAAGAACGAAGTGTTCGAGAAGAGCGACATCCACATCCACGTGCCGGAAGGCGCGACGCCGAAGGACGGTCCTTCGGCCGGCGCGGCGATGACGGTGGCGATGGTGTCGGTATTCACGGGCATTCCGGTGCGCGCCGACGTGGCCATGACCGGCGAGATCACGCTGCGCGGCGAAGTATTGCCGATCGGCGGCCTCAAAGAGAAACTGCTGGCGGCCCAGCGCGGTGGCATCAAGACCGTGCTGATCCCCGAGCAGAACGTCAAGGACCTGGCCGACATCCCGGACAATGTCAAAAACAAACTGGAAATCGTGCCGGTGCGTTGGATCGACAAAGTACTGGAAATCGCGCTGGAACGCCTGCCCGAACCGCTGACGGAGACCGCGCCGGTGGAAGCGGTGGCCGCGGCCGCCGCCAAAGCCGACGGCCAAACAGAAGTGGTAAAACACTAACTTTTGTTCAGCATTAGTATCCGGTATTGCAAAAACAGGCGCTTTTATAGCGCCTGTTTTTTATTTTGGCCCACTTTTCTACAGTGCAGCGCTTGACACGACACCGGGCTGGCTTGTTTAATACGGCCTGAGATTTTTCTCGGCCAGGACTGCGGTTTTAAATACCGGAGTTTAGCGGCTAAACGATATAACCTTTGTGACGGGGAATTGCTTTGAATAAGACTGAATTGATCGACCATATTGCCACTTCCGCTGACATCTCGAAAGCTGCCGCCGCGCGCGCGCTGGACGCGGTGATCGACGGCGTGACCACGACCCTGCAAAACAACGACAGCGTGACCCTGGTCGGCTTTGGTACCTTCTCCGTGAGCGAACGCGCCGCCCGTACCGGCCGCAATCCGCGCACCAAGGAAGAGATCACCATCGAAGCAGCAAAAGTTCCTAAATTTAAAGCTGGTAAAGCTTTGAAAGATGCTGTAAACTAACGGACTTCGGTGAGCAGCTCATGTAAATGAGTGGCTCACTTAAGGAAAATGCGGCAAAACGGGCGGTTAGCTCAGTTGGTAGAGCGGAGCCCTTACAAGGCTTAGGTCGGGAGTTCGAGCCTCTCACCGCCCACCAGTTTTGCGGCAGTCGTTGTAAAAAGTAGTGCCCAGTGTTTTGTTGGGAGCGGTAGTTCAGTTGGTTAGAATACCGGCCTGTCACGCCGGGGGTCGCGGGTTCGAGTCCCGTCCGCTCCGCCAACAAAATGCGCATTAAGCAGTACCCAAAGGAGCGGTAGTTCAGTTGGTTAGAATACCGGCCTGTCACGCCGGGGGTCGCGGGTTCGAGTCCCGTCCGCTCCGCCAAGAACAAGATACCCCGCAGCTTATAATGAGCTGCGGGGTTTTTCTTTTGCGCGGCCGGTTTATTCGGCCGCCCGACTTGAATATCGCGACGCCGGCTTTATATTAGCCGCAGCATGAGGATATATTAACTTTGTGGTGAATATGCTCATGCCGCCGTTCCGGCGCGAATAGGCGCGGGCGGCGGGGGTGTTGCGGCGGGCGGCGGAGGTGCCGTTCTGTCATGATTTACCCTTGCTATAGAGGGTGCCTCACTGTAAAATCCGCCAACCGGAATTGGCGAACGCGAGTTCGCCTTTTTTGTATGTGCAAGTTCCACTCAATCCGAATTGGCTGACCATGTTTGAATTTATTCGTACCCATCAACGCTTGATGCAGATTCTCCTGGCGATCATCATCGTGCCTTCGTTCGCGTTAGTCGGCCTCGAGGGCTACAAAGGCTTCGGCGACGACGCCACCACGATCGCCAAGGTCGCCGGTCAACCGGTGAGCCAGCAAGAGTTCGACAACGCGCTGCGCAACCAGCTCGACAGCTATCGCCAGCGCATGGGCGAGCAGTTCGACCAGAAGATGTTCGACACGCCCGAGTTCCGGCAAAACCTGTTCGACCAGCTGATCGCCGAACGCGCGATCGCCGCCGAAGTGACCCGTTCGAACCTGAGCGTCACCGATGCCCAGCTGCAAAAGGCCATCACCGAACTGTTCGGCGGCCCGGGCACCTTCGACATGGAGCGCTACAAGCAGATCCTGGCCTCCCAGGGCTTGACCCCGGCCATGAACGACGCCCGCATGCGCCGCGACATGGCGCTGCAGCAGCTGGCCGGCTCGGTGCAAAGCACCGGTTTCGCCCCGCGCACCGTCGCCAAGACGCTGTCGGACATCGGCGCGCAGGAACGCGAAGTGCAGGAACTGCTGCTGCCGATCGCCGATTTCGTGCCGCAGGTCAAAGTCACCGACGAAATGGTCAAGGCTTACTACGAAAAGAACGGCAAGTTCTTCGAAGTGCCCGAGCAGGCCAAGATCGAATACGTGGTCCTCAACAGCGACGCCGTGATGAGCCAGATCGCCGTCACCGACGCCGAAGTCGCCACCTACTACAACGCCAACCAGGCCGCCTTCACGACGCCGGAAACGCGCCGCGCCGCGCACGTGCTGATCACCCTGAAGAAGGGCGCCAACGCCGCCGAGACCGCCGCCGCCAAGGCCAAGGCCGACGCCATCGTCGCCGAGCTGCGCAAGAACCCGGCCGACTTCGCCAAGGTCGCCAAGGCCAAGTCGGAAGATCCGGTATCGGCCGAGCAGGGCGGCGATCTGGACATCGTCACCAAGGGCGTGCTGCCGGCGCCTGTCGAGGCGGCCGTCATGAAGCTCAAGCAGGGCGAGATCAGCGACGCCGTGCAATCGGAGTTCGGCTTCCACGTGCTGACCGTCAGCGCGCTGACGCCGGCCGTCGTCAAGCCGCTGGACGCGGTCAAGACCGAAGTGGCCGAGGCGCTGAAAAAACAGAAGGCCGCCAAGAAGTATTCGGAAATGGCCGAGGCGTTCACCAACACCGTCTACGAGCAGTCCGACAGCCTGAAGCCGGTCGCCGACAAGCTGGGCCTGAAGATCGAAAGCGCCGCCAACGTCTCGCGCAATCCATCGCCGATGGCCGGCCCGGCGCCGTACAACAACGCCAAGTTCCTGGCCGCGCTGTTCTCGAACGACTCGATCAGCAGCAAGCGCAACACCGAAGCGGTCGAAGCCGCGCCGAGCACCTTGATCGCCGGCCGCATCGTCGAATTCAAGCCCGCCTCGAAGCGTCCGCTGGCCGAAGTCGACGCCGCGATCCGTCAGCGCGTGACGATGGAAGAAGCCAACAAGCTGGCCACCAAGGCCGGCGCCGACAAACTGGCCGCGTTCAAGAAATCGGGCGACGCCGCCGGCTTCGGCGCGGCCAAGCTGGTCTCGCGTTCCAAGGCCGACGGCATCAACGGCCTGGCCATGCAGGAAGTCATGAAAGCCGACACCAGCAAGCTGCCGGCCTACGTCGGCGTGGACGTGCCGGGCATGGGCTACGGCATCTACCGCATCGGCAAGGTGCAGCAGCCTGCCGAGCAGGACGCCGAGCGCCGCAAGTCGGAAGCCGAGCAGATCAACACCATCGTCGCGCAGCAGGAGATGTACGAATACATCCAGTTGCTGAAGGAACGCGCCAAGGTCAAGATCATCAAGCCGATCCAGACCGCGGCGGTGACCGAAGTAAAGTAAGCCCGGGTTGGCACGACAAAAAAAGCCCCGAACGTCAAAAACGTTCGGGGCTTTTTTATTAGCTAAAACATGAGCTAGCGGGGAGACACGTAGGGCGGATTAGCGCAGCGTAATCGGCCATGGTGGCTCCGCCTGCGACGCCTGCATGGCCGATTACGGCGTGCCGCCTAATCCGCCCTACGTGGATCAGAAGGTATAGCCTACCCGCGCATAATAGTACCCGCCATTGATCCCGATCGGCGAGAACGACGGATACTGCGTCACCGCCGCCGTGTTCAGCGCCGCGCGCGCCGCCGCCACGTACTCCCGATTGACCTTGTCCGGATACTTGTTGAACAGGTTGTTGGCGCCGGCCGACACCGTCACCGCCTTCGTCACCCGGTACGATACCTCCAGATCCGTCGTGAACAAGGTGTCGATCTTGGTCTCGAAGTAGTTGACGTTGTTGAGCGAGCTATACCCCGACGACGGCCCGTAAATCGATTCCCGCAGGTTGACGGTCCAGTCTCCCTTCTTCCACAGCCCGCCCAGGTTGACGCGCACCTTCGGCGACGAGTTCTCCAGCGAGGCGATGGCCGACTGGTCGAGCAGGCGCTGCGGCAGCAACTGCGACGGCGCCTGGTTGACCTTGGTCACCGTGACCTTGTTGTAGTTGGCCGCCGCCGACCAGTCCACCCGGCCCAGGTCGCCGAAATTGCTGCCGTACGACAGCACCGCTTCGATCCCCTTGTTGCGCGTGTTGGCCGCGTTGGAGAACACGCTGATGCCGGTGCGCGTGACGGTCGGGTCGAGGATGTTGCCGTTGGCGCGGATGGCCGCCACCACCGCCGGCGAATTGACCGTGTTGCCCGAGCCGAACAAGGTGCCGCTGCCGACAATGCGGTCGTGGATGCTGATGCTGTAGGCGTCCACCGTCACCGTCGCCTTCGGCACCGGATGGAACACCATGCCCAGGCTGTAGTTCTGCGACTTCTCCGGTTTCAGGCCGTTGATGCCGACCAGCGCGGCGGCCGGCGAGTTCGGCGCCAGTTGCACCGAAGCCTGCGTCGGCGAGACGTTGGTGGCCGAGTAGTACTGCTCGGCCATGGTCGGCGCGCGGAAGCCGTTGCTGACCGTGCCGCGCAGCGCGAACGCCGGCGTGAAGTCGTAGCGGGCCGTGAACTTGCCCACGCGCGCGCTGCCGAAGTCGCTGTAGTCCTCGAAGCGGGCGGCGACGTCGATCTTCAGGTTGGCGACCGGCGAGCCGGCGACGTCGACGTAGACCGATTTGTTGTTGCGGTCGTGTTTACCGGCGTCGGTCAGCGAGAAGCCCGGATACGATTGCGAGCCTTCCTTGTAGCGCGAGGCGGGGTCGCCGGCGCCGATCTCGTAGCCGTCGCGGCGATACTCGACGCCGCCGGCCACCGACAGCGGCGAGGCCCAGCCGACGGCGAACTCGCGGTTCACCTCCAGCGACGTGGTCCACTGGGTGGCGGTGAACGTGCCGGCGTGGAACAAGGTCGGCGAGGCGCCGGTGTCGTTGAACAGCGAGATGTTGCCGGAGTTCTTGACGCCGATCTTGGCCTCGTCCTTGCCGTAGGTGCTGCTCAGGTCCCAGTTCCAGCCGGCCAGCTCGCCCTTCGCGCCGCCGGTGAAGCCGTAGTCGGTCTCGTCCAGGGTCTGCTTCGGGTTGAAGCCGTTCGGGTACATGCGCGGAATGCGGTTGGGCACGCGGTAGTTCTGGAACGAGTCGGCCTCCTTCTTGCCGTAGGTGGCGATGGTGTACAGCTCGGTGCCGCCGAGGTCGATGCCGCCGTTCAAGGACAGCAGGTTCAGGTGGTAGGCGGCGTCGCCGGAGATCTTGTTGGCGTACGGGTAGCCGTCGGCCTGCGTCAGGGTCGGCATGGACGCCAGGTTGGCCGGGTTGGTCACGCGCGGGTCGATGTCCGAGCGCATGCTGTGGCCGTGGTACTTGGTCTCGCCGGTCAGGTTCAGGTAGCTGTTGGCGCTCGGCTCGAAGCCGATGTTGAAGCTGGCGTCGCCGGTCTTGCCGCCCTCGTCGAAGTAGCGGCCGGCGGTGCCGGTCAGCGAGCCGCCCGAGCTGTCTTTTTTGAGGATGATGTTGATCACGCCGGCGATCGCGTCGGTGCCGTACTGGGCGGCGGCGCCGTCCTGCAGCACCTCGATGTGGTCGATGGCGGCCACCGGGATGAAGTTCAGGTCGGTCGCGGCGCCGCCTTGGAACGGGCCGGCCAGCACGGCCAGGTTGGAGGTGGTGTGGCGGCGCTTGCCGTTGACCAGCACCAGGGTGTTGTTCGGGCTCAGGCCGCGCAGGCGGGCCGACAGGGTCATGTTGGCGGTGTCGCCGCCGAAGGCCTGGGCGGTGAAGGAGGGCAGGTTTTGCGCCAGCGCCTGGATCAGGTCGGGCTGGCCGGTGCGTTCCAGGGAGCCCGAATCGAGCACCTGGATCGGCGATGCGCTATCGACGGCCTTCAGGCCGCCGCGACGGGTGCCGGTGACGATGACGGCGGAAATGGTGTCGCCGGCCGCCGCCGGAGCTGGTGTCGCGGCGGTTGCCGCCTCGGCGGCGGTGTCGGCGGCCAAGACGTTCGCGGCCGCGCCGGCGGTCAGCGCCAGCAGTACTGCTTGGGTCAACAGGCGTTTTTTCGTGTGCATCGGATGCTTCATTGGTGCCGCTCCTTCAGGTTTTAAAATTTAGGCGCAAGTGTCCCCAGACCCCGTCGCGGGGTTTTCTTTTGGGTTCGTTGTGGGTGTACGCCGGCATGAAACTGGCGTAAGGGACAATTACCTTATCGCAAGATGTGTGCCAAGATAGCAAACTGAAAGCTATGTAAATACTTTAGCGGATTGGACGGAACGGCCGCCCGTGGGGATGATTTTTTGTGCGGAAATCCGCATGCGGCGCTTTGTAACAAAGTTGTTACAAGCGGCGTTTAGGGATGCACTGATTTGGGGTATGCACTACGGTGGGTGGTCGCCGGATGAGTCCCGGCTACGGATACATGGCGGATTACGCTGCGCTAATCCGCCCTACGTGTCTCCTCGTCGAATCGGGGTTCGTGGCCTGCTTCCACCATCGCCAACGCCTGACCACGGAGACACGTAGGGCGGATTAGGCGGAACGCCGTAATCCGCCATCGTTGAGCCGTCGACGACGCGTTATTTTGCCGTGGCGATCAGATTCGCCGCCGCCTTGTCGAACGCGGCTGTGTCGATATCGTCAAGCTCCAGTACCGTGGCCGCGCCGAATTTGACGAAGTTGCGGTCGATCGAGCGCAGGTAGGCCGGGTCGTAATGCCGTTCAAGCAATTCCTCGACCAGCGGCGCCATCTGCCCGCCGTCGGACATCGATTGCCAGCGGGTGATCGTCTCGCGCCCGTGCAGCGCCGTCAGATGCTCCAGCTGTTCGTTCAGCGACGCCGGGCTGACCAGAAAATGCCGGTAATCCTCCATCAGCAAGCGCACGCGGTTGGCGCGCGACAACGTCAGAGAAATACAGTCCGAGGCCCGCATCGACTCCATCAGCGCCGTCGGCACGCGCAGGTTGCCGACCTTCTTGCTCTCCGACTCGACAAACACCGGCAGCGCCGGGTCGAAGCGGCGCACGGTATCCCAGATGCTGGTTTCGAAGGCCTTCTGGCTGGGCTGCGGCAGGCTGGGCAGGTTGCCCAGCACCGAGCCCCGGTGCGCGGCCAGCTGTTCCAGATCCAGCACTTGCGCGCCATGCGCGTGCAGCACCTCCAGCAAACGGCTCTTGCCGCTGCCCGTCGTGCCGCACACGACCTTGAAGCGCAGCGGCGGCGCCACCTCCAGCGCGGCGTTGACGTGCGCGCGGAAGGCCTTGTAGCCGCCGTCGAGCTGCGCCACCGGCCAGCCGACCTTGGCCAGGATGTGCGCCATCGAGCCGCTGCGGTTGCCGCCGCGCCAGCAATAGACCAGCGGCCGCCATTCGCGCGGCTTGTCGAGCCACAGCCGCTCCAGGTGGTTGGCGATATTGGCCGCCACCAGCGCCGCGCCGACCTTCTTGGCCTCGAAGGAATTGATCTGCTTGTACATGGTGCCGACGCGGATGCGCTGCTCGTCGTCGAGCACCGGCGCGTTGATGGCGCCGGGCAAGTGGTCGAGCGCGTATTCGGACGGGCTGCGCGCGTCGATGATGGCGTCGAAGCCGTTCAACTGCCGCAACACGTCGTCGATGCCGAGAATTTCCGGATACTTCATTTTGCCTTGATGGTTTTTTGCAGCACGGGCCAGATATTGGCCAGGATGGTGGGGTGGGCCTGGGCCAGCGGGTGCAGGCGGTCGGGCTGGAACAACTGGGTCTTGTCGGCGACGCCGTCGAGCATGAACGGCACCAGCGGCGCCTTGAATTCCTTGCTCAAAGCACCATACATGGCGAAGAATTGCTCCGAGTAGTCGCGCCCGTAGTTGGGCGGGATGCGCATGCCGACCAGCATGACCCTGGCGCCGGCCTTGGTGGCCGCCTCGTTCATGGCGCGCAGGTTGGCCTCGGCGGCCTTGACCGGCAGCCCGCGCAGGCCGTCGTTGGCGCCCAGCTCGATGACGACCAGCGCCGGTTTGTACTTGGCCAGTAGCGCCGGCAAGCGGGTGCGGCCGCCGCTGGTGGTCTCGCCGCTGACGCTGGCGTTGACCAGCACCGCGTCGATCTTCTCGTCCTTGAGTTTTTTCTCGGCCAGCGCCACCCAGCCGGCGCCGCGCGCCAGGCCGTATTCGGCCGACAGGCTGTCCCCGAGCACAAGCACGGTTTTTGGTGCAGAATAGGCGCTCGCCGCTGCCGACAACATGAGCAGGGCGGCCAGTGCGTGTACACTTAGTTTCTTCGATAAATCTGTTGCCAACTTACTCAATACATTTCGCATGCCCGATTTCCCTAAAGCGTCTTCCAATTTCATTCCGGATGGTCCCGGCGGTGGTTATAACACGGCGAGCACAGCGAGCACGGCGGCCGCCGCGGAGCCGGTTTCCCGGCCCGATGGCGCCGCCGCCATCGCCGTCAGCGGCCTGGCCAAGCGGGTTGCCGATGCCAGTGGCGAACTGACGATTTTGCACGAGGTGGATTTTACCGTGCAAAAAGCCGAGACGCTTGCCATTGTGGGCGCTTCCGGATCGGGCAAGTCCACTTTGCTCGGTTTGCTGGCCGGTCTGGACACGCCGAGCGCCGGCAAGGTGGTGCTCGATGGCGTGGACATCTACGCGCTCGACGAGGACGGCCGCGCCGCGCTGCGCAAGGAAAAGCTGGGCTTCGTGTTCCAGTCGTTCCAGTTGCTGGCGCATTTGACGGCGGTCGAAAATGTCATGTTGCCATTGGAATTGAGCGGCGCCACCCATGCGCGCGAGAAGGCCGAGGCGATGCTGGACCGGGTCGGGCTGTCCAGCCGCTTGAAGCACTATCCCAAATATCTGTCCGGCGGCGAGCAGCAGCGGGTGGCGCTGGCGCGCGCCTTCGTCACCGAGCCGCCGCTGTTGTTCGCCGACGAGCCGACCGGCAGCCTGGACGCGGCCACCGGCGAATCGGTCATCAAGCTGATGTTCGAATTGAACCGCCAGCACGGTTCGACCCTGGTGTTGGTCACCCACGACCAGTCGATGGCGGCGCGTTGCGGCCGCACCATCACCATCGCCGCCGGCCGGTTGGTATAAGCAAACGGCGTTGGCGGCGCTTGGCGGATTACGGCGTGCCGCCTAATCCGCCCTACGTGTAACACGTGGCTTCAGGCGCCTGGGTGCCGAATCGGGAGCAGCTCCAGAAACACGTAGGGCGGATTAGCGTAGCGTAATCCGCCATCTACGAGCCGCCGACACCTTTACCGTCCGTGATGCTGCACCATCCGGTTCAGCGCCACACGGATCGCCGGTATCAACTCGCCGGCGGTCAAGCCGATCGGCCCGGCGCCGTCGGCCACCAGCACATCGGCCGCCATGCCGTGCAGCCACACGGCGCCCAGCGCCGCCTCCCACTGCGGCCAGCCTTGCGCCATCAGGCTGCCGCATAAGCCGGCCAGCACATCGCCGGTACCGGCCGTCGCCAGCGCCGGATTACCGGTGGTATTGACGACCACCGCGCCGGTGGGCGCCGCGACCACCGTCCCCGAACCCTTCAACACCACCACAGCGTTCAACGCCGCCGCCAGCTTGCGCGCCGCCAGCACCCGGTCCGCCTGCACCTCGCCAACCGAACACTCCAGCAAGCGCGCCGCCTCCAGCGGATGCGGCGTCAGCACCGCCGGCTGCTTGCGCCCGGCCAGTGCCTCGCGCAGCGCCGGCGTGGCCGCGATCAGATTGAGCGCGTCCGCGTCCGCCAGCAGGGCGCCGTCGCAAGCGATGGCGCGCGCCAGCAGCCCGGCCGCCGCCGACGACGCCCCCAGCCCCGGCCCGGTCACCAGGGTCGCCGTCTCCAGATCGAAATCCCCGGCGCCACGGCACATCAGCTCCGGCTGGCCGGCGTCGCAGGCCAGCGGTTCGTCGACGAACAGCGCGTAGACCCGGCCGGCGCCGCCGTGCAGCGCGGCGCGCGCGGCCAGCAACGGCGCGCCGGCCATGCCGTGCGCGCCGCCGATCACCGCCACGTTGCCGTAGCTGCCCTTGTGCGAACTGTGCTGGCGCGGCCGCAGATGGCGCGAGAACAATTTGACGTCGTTCACATGCATGCTGGCCGGCGGGAACAGGGCGGCGTCGATGTCCAGCCGCGAGACGTCCACCAGGCCGGCGTGGTCGCGGCCTTCGCAGGTGTGCAGCCCCGGCTTGTCGCCGATGAAGGTGATCGTGTGCGTGGCGCGCACGGCCACGCCGTCCGGCCCGACGATGGCGCCGGTGTCGGCGTCCAGGCCGCTGGGCACGTCCAGCGCCAGCACCTGGCACTTGAGCAGGTTGACCGCCTCCACCAGCGCCCGCATCGCGCCGTTCAATGGCCGCTTCAGGCCGATGCCGAACAGGCCGTCGACCACCAGGTTCCAGTCGGCGCCGGCCACCAGCGCCCCGGCGCCGCCGGCATCGGCGTAACTATCGGTATCGGTAGCGGCGACATCGGCGAACGACACGTCGCTGACGCGCGCGCGCTGCAGCGCCGTCTGGCGCTCGGCCGAGGGCTCGCCGGTGGGCGGGTAATGCAGCACCGTGACGTTGGCGCCGGCGTAGGCCAGATGCGCGGCCGCCTCCAGCGCGTCGCCGCCGTTGTTGCCGGGACCGGCGAGCACCAGCACCCTGGCGTGGTTGGTGGAGAACGGCAGCATGTCGAGCGCCGCGTTGGCGCCGGACTGGCCGGCGCGCTGCATCAGCGCGCCGTCCGGGAGGACCGCGGCGGCGGCGTGTTCGATGGCGCGGATTTCGGCGACGGAGTAGAGTCTGTTCATGGTGCCATCTTAGCATCTATATTTGTTTCGGCACGGTAGGAACGCGCTTCCGCGCGCGCGCGCCACACACTACAATAGGCGCTTCACTTGGCGTTTTGAGGTAGGCATGGATTGGCAATTCTGGATCGACCGCGGCGGCACGTTCACCGATATCGTGGCGCGTCCGCCCGACGGCCACTTGCGCACGTTGAAGCTGTTGTCCGACAATCCGGAACTGTACCGGGACGCCGCCATCGCCGGCATCCGCCAGATGATGGGCGTCGCCAAAGGCAAACCCATCCCCGTGGCGCAGATCGACGCCGTCAAGATGGGCACCACGGTGGCCACCAACGCGCTGCTCGAGCGCAAGGGCGAGCCCACCGCGCTGGCCATCACGCGCGGCTTCGGCGACGCGCTGCGCATCGCCTACCAGAACCGTCCGCGCCTGTTCGACCGCCACATCGTGCTGCCGGAGCTGCTGTATCAACACGTGATCGAGATCGACGAACGGATCGGCGCCCACGGCGACATCGTCACCGCGCTCGATCTCGACGCCGCCCGCGCCGGCCTGCGGGCCGCCTACGACCAGGGCCTGCGCTCGCTGGCGATCGTCTTCATGCACGGCTACCGTTACCACGAGCACGAGCAGCGGGTGGCCGAGGCGGCGCGCGAGATCGGCTTTACGCAGGTGTCGGTGTCGCACCAGGCCAGCCCGATGATGAAGCTGGTCGCGCGCGGCGACACCACCGTCGTCGATGCCTATCTGTCGCCCATCCTGCGCCGCTATGTCGACCAGGTGGCCGACGAGATGCCGGGCGTGAACCTGCAGTTCATGCAGTCGAGCGGCGGCCTGACGGACGCGCGCGCCTTCCAGGGCAAGGACAGCATCCTCAGCGGCCCGGCCGGCGGCATCGTCGGCATGGTCCGCGCCAGCAAGCTGGCCGGCTTCGACAAGGTGATCGGCTTCGACATGGGCGGCACCTCGACCGACGTGTCGCATTACTCCGGCGAGTTCGAGCGCGTGTTCGAGACCCAGGTGGCCGGCGTGCGCATGCGCGCGCCGATGATGAGCATCCACACGGTGGCCGCCGGCGGCGGTTCGATCCTGCATTTCGACGGCAGCCGCTACCGCGTCGGCCCGGACAGCGCCGGCGCCAATCCCGGCCCGGCCAGCTACCGGCGCGGCGGGCCGCTGGCCGTCACCGACTGCAACGTCATGCTCGGCAAGATCCAGCCGCAGCATTTTCCGCATTTGTTCGGCGGCGACGGCCGCCAGGCGCTCGACGCCGAGACCGTGCGGGCCGGCTTCCGCGAACTGGCGGCCCATATCGCCGCCGCCACCGGCGTGGAGACGACCGCCGAGCAGGTCGCCGAGGGCTATATCGACATCGCCGTCGGCAACATGGCCAACGCGATCAAGCAGATCTCGGTGCAGCGCGGCCACGACGTGACCGATTACACGCTCACCAGCTTCGGCGGCGCCGGCGGGCAGCACGCCTGCCTGGTGGCCGACGCGCTGGGCATGAAGACGGTGTTCGTGCACTCGCTGGCCGGCGTGATGTCGGCCTACGGCATGGGGCTGGCCGACCAGACCGCGATGCGCGAGGCCGCCGTCGAGGCGCGCCTGACGGAGCAGCTGCAACCCGAGCTGGTCGAGCGCCTCGACGCGCTGGGCGAGCTGGCCTGCGAAGACCTGTACGACCAGGGCGTGGCCGACGACCGCATCGCGCTGATACGGCGCGTGCACCTGCGCTACGAGGGCACCGATTCGGCGCTGATCGTGCTGTTCGATACCCCCCACGGCATGAAGTCCCAGTTCGAGGCCGCCTACCGCAAGCGCTATTCCTTCCTGATGGAGGCCAAGGCGCTGATCGTCGAGGCGGTGTCGGTGGAGGCGGTCGGCAAGTCCGACGCGCCGGTCGAGAACGTCGAGCCGGCGCCGCGCCGCGTCTCCGGCCTGATGCCCGACGCCGTCGTGCCGATGTACTCGGGCGGTCGTTGGCGCCAGACCAGCCTGTACCACCGTTCGGCCACGCGCATCGGCGACATCGTCAAGGGCCCGGCCATCATCGCCGAGGCCAACGCCACCACCATCGTCGAGCCGGGTTGGCAGGCCGAGGTGTCGCCGCACGACCACCTGGTGCTGCGGCGCGTGGCCGCGCTGCCGGAGCGGCGCGCCATCGGCACCAGCGCCGATCCGGTGATGCTGGAGATCTTCAACAACCTGTTCATGTCGATCGCCGAGCAGATGGGGCTGCGGCTGCAGAACACCGCGTACTCGGTCAACATCAAGGAGCGGCTCGACTTCAGCTGCGCCATCTTCGACGCCGACGGCAACCTGATCGCCAACGCGCCGCACATGCCGGTGCACCTGGGCTCGATGGGCGAGAGCATCAAGACCGTCATGCGCGAGAACGCCGGCACGATGCGCGCCGGCGACGTCTACATGCTCAACGATCCGTACAACGGCGGCACCCATTTGCCCGACGTCACCGTGATCTCGCCGGTGTTCGACGAGGCGGCCGAACGCATCCTGTTCTACGTCGGCTCGCGCGGCCACCACGCCGACATCGGCGGCACCACGCCGGGCTCGATGCCGCCGGATTCGCGGATCATCGAGGAGGAGGGCGTGTTGATCAACAATTTCAAATTGGTCGACGGCGCCGACGGCGGCCGCCTGCGCGACGCCGAAACGCGCGCCCTGCTGGCCGGGGCGCGCTATCCGGCGCGCAATCCGGACCAGAACATGGCCGACCTGCGCGCGCAGGTGGCCGCCAATCAAAAGGGCGTCGACGAGCTGCGCAAGATGGTCGCGCACTTCGGCCTGGACGTGGTGCAGGCCTACATGGGCCACGTGCAGGACAACGCCGAGGAAGCCGTGCGCCGGGTGATCGGTTCGCTCAATGACGGCGCCTACACCTTGCGGCTCGACAACGGCGCGCAAATCCAGGTGGCGGTGCGGGTCGACCGGGCCAGCCGTGGCGCGGAGATCGATTTCACCGGCACCTCGGCGCAGCTGGACAACAACTTCAACGCGCCGTCGGCGGTGTGCATGGCGGCGGTGCTGTACGTGTTCCGCACCCTGGTCAACGACGAGATTCCGCTCAACGCCGGCTGCCTCAAGCCGCTGAAGGTGATCATCCCGCCGGGCTCCATGCTCAATCCGCACTATCCGGCGTCTGTCGTCTCGGGCAATGTCGAGACCTCGACCTGCATCACCAACGCGCTGTACGGCGCGCTGGGCGTGATGGCGGCGGCGCAGGGCACGATGAATAATTTCACGTTCGGCAACGCCAAATACCAGTATTACGAAACCATCAGCGGCGGCTCCGGCGCCGGGCCGGGCTTCGACGGCACCAGCGTGGTGCAAACCAATATGACCAACTCGCGGCTGACCGATCCCGAGATACTGGAGTTCCGCTTCCCGGTGCGCCTGGACAGCTACGAGATCCGCCAGGGCAGCGGCGGCGCCGGACGCTGGCGCGGCGGCGACGGTGGCGCGCGCAGGGTGCGTTTCCTGGAGCCGATGACGGCTGCCATCCTGTCGAACAACCGCATCCACGCGCCGTTCGGCATGGCCGGCGGCGAAGCGGGCGCGCTCGGGCGCAACACGGTGCTGCGCGCCGACGGCGGCGTCGAGCAGCTGGGCCATATCGGCAAGGTCGACATGCAGGCGGGCGACGTGTTCGTCATCGAAACGCCGGGCGGCGGCGGCTACGGCGAACCTGACCACTAAAGCAAACTTTCGTCTAAACCATGCATGGCCGATTACGGCGTTCCGCCTAATCCGCCCTACGTGATTCAGATGACATCAGCGCCGCCGGGAGCGTGGCCGGCGATACCTCGGGGCGCGCCAGGCGATACCGTCCATTCGGCGCTTGTTGAATGGATGGCCGCTCAGTACAGTTGGCTTTTCTCCAAAGACGAGACAACCATGCGTACGCTATTCAGACTCCTGCGCGGACACGGAACGCCCAACTCGGCGGTAGTTTCCGCCTTCGTTTTGTGCGGGCTTTACTTCGTGTCGTGGTATCTGATCACCCACTGGTCGGATTTTCCGGCGTCGCCGATTTTTTACCGTTAAGGGGCCCTTGCGGCCACGTCAGGCCGTGGTGGCGATACCGTACTTGCGCTGGGTGTGGTAGTACTGCGCCTGCAGCGCTTCGAGCGACGGATGGGCCGGGTCGATCTTGCGCATGCGCTCGAGCAGATAGGCGCATTGCTCGGCCAACGGCACTTCCCACCCCAGATCGTCCAGTTGCTTCAACATCGCCGAGGCCGCCGCCGGCAGCAGCGACATATTGGCCGGCGCCTTGCGCAGGCCGGCGTTGAGCGTGTCGACCGCCGCCCGCAGGTCGCCCTGGCCGCGCATCGCGGCCGCGTCGGCCAGCAGCTCGCCCACCTGCACCTTGATCTGTTCGCCCATGCCTTCGGCCAGGTCGTGCCTGCCGGCCTTTTCGAACACCTGCACCGCGTCGTCCATCGTCACGCCGCTGTCGTTGTCGTTCATCAGGTTGAGCATGACGTTGGACGCTTGCTGGTCCAGCTTGACGCTCAGGCAACTGTGCACCAGGCCGATTTTCAGTCCGGTCGACAGCCCGCGCGCGTGCTCGATGGCGTTGACGGCCGTCGTCAGCTCGGTGGCGGCGCCGGCCAGGTTGCCCGTCATTTCCTGCACCAGCCCGGCGGCGATGGCGCGGCACGCCTCGGTGTTGGCGTTGCCGCGCAGCGAGCGTTCCATGTCCCGGATCACGCCGCTGGCCTGGTTGGCGTCGCCTTTCTTGACCAGGGTCTTGACCAGCTTGACGTGGTCCTCGGGGTCGCGGAACTCCGAATACTTGGCCTTGGCGACGACCTGCTTGAAGGCTTTCTCGGCCACGCCGACGTCGCCCGTCTCCAGGGCCACCTCGCCCAGGTGGCGCAGCCGGCGCACCATGTTGGGCGAAATGCCGACCGCGTCCTCCAGCACCTTCTTGGCCGATTCCTGCTGGCCCAGCGCCTCGTGGGTGCGCGCCAGCAAATCGTAGGCGGCCATGAACTTCGGATGCTGTTCCAGCAGGTCGACCAGCGTTTGCTGCGCCTCGACGAATTTCTGCAGCCCGAACTGGCAGCGCGCCATGCCCAGGTGGGCCCAGGCGGTGGGGCGGGTCATCAGGATGGTTTGATAGACGAATTCGGCCTCCACCAGGTCGTCGATGGACACCAGCAGCTCGGCGCGCAGCCGGGCGTAATCGTTGGCGTAGCGGGGATGCTTGTCCTCGCCTTCCTTGCAGCTGGTGATGGCCTTGCGGATGCTGCCGGCGGCCAGTTGCTGGTACACCGGCCAGAACACCTCGCGCCGCTCGACGGCGCGGCCGATGCGCTGCATCAGCGAATCGACGGTGAACGGCTTGAGGATGTAATCGGTCGGCGCCAGCTCGACGGCGCCGATGACCTTGCTGTAGACGCCCTCGGAGGTGAGCATGATGAAGATGGTCCACTGCGCGATCAGCTTGTGGTGGCGCAGGTCTTCGAGCAGTTGCTGGCCGTCCTGGCCGTTGGCCTCGCCGCTGCCGTTGCCCAGGTCGTATTCGCACAGCACGATGTCGTAGGGTTTTTTGGACAACTGCCGGATGGCGGTGCCGGAACTGACCGCGTACTCGATCTTGGTGATCGACGATTGGTTCAGCATATTATGCAGGCTGCCGCGCATACCCGGGTTCGGGTCGACGATGAGCACCGACAAGTCGCTATATTCCGCCATGATGAAACCCCTGCTTATGTTCCTGCTTATTCGGTCTAGCATACCCCAAGGCAAGTAAAAATGTTACAGAAACCAAGTGTTTGGCGGGGAAAGTGGGCGTTTTCAGGGGGGAATCGTCGTCAAATGTTGCTTTGCTGGCAGTTTTTGGATGGAAATGGCGCTGTATGGCGAGGCTGCTAACGGGTATAATGCGCGCAAAGGAACACTGCAAGAATTAGCCTCATGCCTCATCGCCCTTTAATCCGCAGCCTTGCTGCATCAACCATCCTCCACATATGTTGATTCTGCCGGGCTCCAACGCCCTGTCCGCATTCCGTAGCCAACGCCTGTTAACCCAACTGCAAGCCGCGCTGCCGTCCGTCGCCGCCGTCCAGGCGCGCTATGTCCACTTCATCGACGCCGCCCAGCCGCTGTCGGCCGACGACACCGGCCGCCTCGGTGCGCTGCTGACCTACGGCGAGCCGGCCCACGCCGACAACACCGAAGGCGCGGTCGAGGAATTCTTCGTCATCCCGCGCTTCGGCACGATCTCGCCGTGGGCCTCCAAGGCCACCGACATCGTCCACAACTGCGGCATGGCGCACGTCAAGCGCGTCGAGCGCGGCATCGCCTTCCGCATCAACCTGAAGACCGGCATTTTGGGCAGCAGCATCGGCGCGCCGAAGAAGCTGTCGGACGAGGAAGTGCAAACCGTCGCGGCGTTGCTGCACGACCGCATGACCGAATCGGTGCTGCGCTCGCCGGACGAGGCGGCCGGCCTGTTCCGCACGCTGGACGCCAAGCCGCTGGAGTCGGTTGACGTGATCGGCATGGGCAAGAACGCGCTGGAGAAGGCCAACACGGACCTGGGCTTGGCGATGTCGGACGACGAGATCGAGTACCTGGACGCCGCCTTCACCAAGGCCGGCCGCAATCCGACCGACGTCGAACTGATGATGTTCGCGCAGGCCAACAGCGAGCATTGCCGCCACAAGATTTTCAACGCCGATTGGACCATCGACGGCGTGGCCCAGCCCAAGTCGCTGTTCGGCATGATCAAGAACACCCACCAGTTGCAGCCGAAGGGCACCATCGTCGCCTACAGCGACAACTCGTCGATCATGGAAGGCGCCGAAGTGATGCGCTTCTTCCCGCAGGGCGAGGCGCAGCAGTACGCGCCGATGACCGAATTGACGCACACCCTGATGAAGGTGGAAACCCACAACCACCCGACCGCGATTTCGCCGTTCCCGGGCGCCTCCACCGGCGCCGGCGGCGAGATCCGCGACGAGGGCGCGACCGGCCGCGGCGCCAAGCCGAAGGCCGGCCTGACCGGCTTCACGGTCTCGAACCTGCTGCTGCCGGGCGCCGTACAGGCCTGGGAAAACGACCTCGACGTCACCGCGCCCGTCTCCGGTTACCGCGACAGCGCGTCCGCCAAGGCCTACGGCAAGCCGGACCGCATCGCCTCGGCGCTGCAGATCATGATCGAAGGCCCGCTCGGCGGCGCCGCGTTCAGCAATGAATTCGGCCGTCCGGTGCTGGGCGGTTACTTCCGCACCTACGAACAGAATATCGGCAAGCAGTTCGCCGGCGCCCAGGACACCGTGTTCGGCTACCACAAGCCGATCATGATCGCCGGCGGCATCGGCAACATCTCCGGCCAGCACACGCACAAGAACGACATCCCGGTCGGCAGCCTGCTGGTGCAGCTGGGCGGTCCCGGCATGCGCATCGGCATGGGCGGCTCGGCCGCGTCGTCGATGGCGACCGGCACCAACACGGCCGACCTGGACTTCGACTCGGTCCAGCGCGGCAACCCGGAAATGGAACGCCGCGCCCAGGAAGTGATCAACGGCTGCTGGCAGCTCGGACCGAAAAACCCGATCATCTCGATCCACGACGTCGGCGCCGGCGGCTTGTCGAACGCCTTCCCGGAGATCACCAACGATGCCAAGCGCGGCGCGATCTTCGATCTGCGCAAGATCCCGCTGGAAGAAAGCGGCATGGCGCCGAAGGAAATCTGGTCCAACGAATCGCAGGAACGCTATGTGCTGGCCATCGCGCCGGAGAGCCTGCCGATGTTCAAGGCGCTGTGCGAGCGTGAGCGCTGTCTGTTCGCCGTCGTCGGCACCGCCACCGAGGAACGTCAACTGAAGCTGATCGATCCGGAGCTGGGCAACGAGCCGGTCGACATGCCGATGGACGTCCTGCTGGGCAAGCCGCCGAAGATGCAGCGCGACGCGCACCACGTGCAAAACGATTTCCCGGCGATCGACCTGACCGGCATCGAACTGGAAGAAGCGGCCAAGCGCGTGCTGCTGCTGCCGACCGTCGGCGACAAATCCTTCCTGATCACCATCGGCGACCGCACCGTGGGCGGCATGTCCGTGCGCGACCAGATGGTCGGCCCGTGGCAGGTGCCGGTGGCCGATTGCGCCGTCACCGCGATGAGCTTCGAAGGTTATCTGGGCGAAGCGATGGCGATGGGCGAGCGCACGCCGCTAGCCGTCATCAACGCCGCCGCGTCGGGCCGCATGGCCGTCGCCGAGTCGATCACCAACATCGCCGCCGCGCCGATCAAGGACATCTCCGACATCAAACTGTCGGCCAACTGGATGGCCGCCTGCGGCCAGCCGGGCCAGGACGCGGCGCTGTTCGATACCGTCAAGGCGGTCGGCATGGAGTTGTGCCCGGCGCTGGGTATCAGCATCCCGGTCGGCAAGGATTCGCTGTCGATGCGCACCACGTGGAAAGACGATGGAGATTCGAAGGCCGTCACCTCGCCGGTCTCGCTGATCGTTTCGGCCTTCGCGCCGGTGTACGACGTGCGCAAATCGCTGACGCCGCAGATCAAGACCGACGCCGGCGACACCGCCATGATCCTGATCGATCTGGGTCGCGGCAAGAACCGCCTGGGCGCCTCGGCGCTGTCGCTGGTCATGGGCCAGCTGGGCAACGAGACGCCGGACGTCGACAGCCCGGAAGACCTGAAAGCCTTCTTCGCCGCGATCCAGCGGCTGAACGCCGACGGCAAGCTGCTTGCGTATCACGACCGTTCCGACGGCGGCCTGTATGGCACCCTGGCCGAGATGGCCTTCGCCGGCCGCGCTGGCCTGTCGATCAACCTCGACATCCTGACCCTGGAACAGGGCCACGGCGCCGACCAGGGCGATGCCAAGAACTGGGCCGGCCAGATCGCCGAACGCCGCAACGAGCAAACCTTGCGCGCGCTGTTCTCCGAAGAGCTGGGCGCCGTGATCCAGGTGCGCGCCGACGAGAAGTCGCTGGTCATGGACGTGCTGCGCTCCTTCAACCTGGGCGCGTGCAGCCATATCATCGGCAAGCCGAACGACCGCGGCGTGATCGAATTCACCCGCGACGCCAAGATCATCTACAACCAGCCGCGTGCCGCGCTGCACCGCCTGTGGAGCGAAACCAGCTGGCGCATCGCCCGCCTGCGCGACAATCCGGCCTGCGCCGACGCCGAATACGACCGCATCCTGGACGAAGCCGAACCGGGCATGACGCCGAAGATCACCTTCGACCTGACCGAGAACGTGGCCGCGCCGTTCATCGCGACCGGCGTGCGTCCGCGCGTGGCGATCCTGCGCGAGCAGGGCGTCAACTCGCACATCGAGACCGCATACGTGATGCACCAGGCGGGCTTCAACGCCGTCGACGTGCACATGAGCGATCTGATTGCCGGCAGGGTCAAGCTGGACGACTTCCAGGGCATCATCGCCGTCGGCGGCTTCTCGTACGGCGACGTGCTGGGAGCCGGCGAGGGCTGGGCCAAGACCATCCTGTTCAACGCCGCCTTGTCCGAGCAGTTCGCCCGCTTCTTCGCGCGCACCGACAGCTTCGGCCTGGGCGTGTGCAACGGTTGCCAGATGATGAGCAATCTGAAGTCCATCATCCCGGGCGCGCACGCGTGGCCGAAGTTCACCACCAACAAATCGGAGAAATTCGAGGCGCGCTTCGCGATGGTGGAAGTGCTGGATTCGCCGTCGATCTTCTTTAACGGCATGGCCGGCACGCAGACGCCGATCGCCATCGCCCACGGCGAAGGCTACGCGGACTTCACCCAGACCGGCAACATCGCCGAGGCGGTGGCGGCGATGCGTTTCGTCGACCAGCGCGGCGCGGCCACCGAGGCCTATCCGTTCAACCCGAACGGTTCGCCGCAGGGCTTGACGTCGGTGACCACGGCCGATGGCCGCTTCACGGTCATGATGCCGCATGCGGAGCGCGTGTTCCGCTCGGTGCAGCAGTCCTGGCACCCGGAAGCGTGGGGCGAGGATTCGCCTTGGATGCGCATGTTCCGCAATGCCCGCAAGTTTGTGGGATAAATCGGAGGGCAACCCGCCGCTTAATCGGCGGCGCTGAATATCGAGGCAGCCGGGAGGAATCCCCGCTGCCTCGATTGCATTGTAGGCAAAATTATCGAAAACTCATGAATTGTATTTTATTAAAATATAATTAATGTTATTGTCTTGGCTGGCAAATCTGCCAACTAATTTAAATACACCGAGGATTTTCGATGAAACTGCGCATACTCGCATCTATTTTGAGTGTCTTGACCTTTTCCGCGCAGGCTGCCGCCCCTGGACAGTACGCCGTGACCTCCCTGGGTTCGCTGGTCGGCCTGGATATGAACAATCATGGCCAAGTGGCTGGCTATACTTTTGCCTCCGGCAGCCAGCAGGCCGCGATCTACGATAGCGGTGTCGTGTCGGCGATCGCCGGCACCACGGGCATATCGTTCGCCAACGGCATCAACGACGCCGGCCAGATTTCGGGCAATTTCGGTGAGTACGCTGACCGCGGATTCCTGTATTCGTCCGGGTCCCTGACGGCGATCGCCGGCTTCGAGGCGTACGGGATTGATAATCAAGGCAATGTGGCTGGCATTCGCGGCCACTCGTTGGAACCCGGATCCTACTTCACAACATCGTCACTGTACGCCAACGGTCAAATGACGGACGTGAGTCTGGGCGGGCAATTCATGCGCACGATAGGCATCAGCAAGGGCGGTACGATGTACGGCTTTGGAAATCCGCCGGATTCCGGCGCGATGAATCCTTACACGTACCGCAACGGCGTTCTGACCAACTACTCGAACGTCTTTGGCGATTCGGCCATCGTCGGCGCGGCCAACGACCATAACCAATTGTTGGGTACCGATGTGTCGTCGCTGACGCACTTCATCTACTCCAACGGTGTCGTGGAATACCTGCCGAGTGGGGTAGGTTATCAAAGCCTCAATAATTCCGGCTGGGCCGTTGGTGGGCTGCAGGATACGACCGATTCCAGCTTCCTCAAAGGCCTGTTGCTGGTCGATGGCGTTTCGTATGACTTGAACTCGCTGATCGATCCGGCCTCGGGCTGGAATATCACCAGCGCAAGCGTCATCAACGAAAACAACCAGATCCTGGCCCAAGGCTGCAACGCCAGCGGTTGTGGCTCGCTGCTGCTGTCGCCGTTGACCGCTGGTTCGCCCGCCGGTTCTCCGGTCTCCAGCCCGGTCGCCGCCGTCCCGGAACCTGAGACTTACGGCATGATGCTGTTGGGTATGGCCGCTATCGGCGTAGCCGCCCGTCGTCGTCGCAAGCAAGCGGCGAAGTAATCGGCGTGTTTTAAATATCGGGGGCGAAGTGTTTATTCGCCTCCCGATAACTGAGCGGAGAAAGCCTGGCTTTCTCCGTCGCGGTGAATTCCCGCACGGCCTGCGGATTGTGGCGCGCGTAATCCCTCAGCGCCCAGCCGATGGCTTTCTGAATAAAGAATTCCTTTTCATGCGCGCACTGCAGCGAATACGAAAAGAGTAATGCCTCATCCGTTTTATCCCGCCATCCCAATTGATGTAATATCGCGACCCGCCGCACCCACATATTCTGGTGGACGATGGCCTGATCCATACCGTCATGCCGATATCGCAAAACCTTGCCGACGACGGAAGCTATCGCATCGACCGTATCCCACCACGATTTCGATTGCACCAACTCCATCAAAAACGGCAAATGCCCGGCATCAAGTTTATCGGAATGCATCGCTAGCAAATCGATTGCCGCATATTGATATTCCCGCTCGGCGCAATCCCACAGCGCCCGCGCCAATGCGATCAATTCGTCCGCGCTGTATGATTTCATTCCCTTGTAAATCTGCTTGGTGGCGGCGCGCCGCGCTGGTGTACCGATGCCAAGAAACTCGAACTGATCGCGCATATAGGCGGCCATGGGCCCGCGACGCGCCGGGTAGGCAACGCCGTGAAGAGCGAGCGCAATGGCTTCGATATTCGGCTTCATGCTATGCAAGGGTCAACTGTGATCGATTCAAGCCAAATATTAGCACGTACCCGCCAGATTCTGGTGTAACTTGCCAAGGCCGGTGGCACAAAGGGCCATCTAAACCACGTAGGGCGGATTAGCGCAGCGTAATCCGCCAAGCTCCGCCGATAGCTCCAAAACAAACACCGATTGCGGATGCTATAGTGCATCATCAAAGAACAACCTATCGCTCGATCGCATAAAGGAACAACGATGTCAATTGATTGGCAATCCTTCACCCCGTGGGCATCGCTAGCCGGCGGCATATTAATCGGCGCGGCGGCGAGTCTGCTCATTCTATTCAACGGAAGAATAGCCGGCATCAGCGGAATAATCGGCGGCTTATTCCAGCCCGGAAAAGGTGATACGAGCTGGCGCCTGGCATTCATCGCCGGCCTGCTTGGCGCACCCTTAATTTACAGCTTATTCACCGAACTACCCGGCATTCAAATCGAAGCCCATTGCGGCATCCTGATAGCCGCCGGCCTGATAGTCGGTGTCGGAACCCGCTACGGCTCCGGTTGCACCAGCGGCCACGGTGTCTGCGGTTTATCCAGGCTATCGCCACGTTCCTTGGTCGCGACAATAACCTTTATGGCCGCCGGTTTCGCCGCCACCTACGTGGTCCGTCATTTAATGAACTAGGGGAGGGCATATGCCGATATTCACCGCTTTACTGGCAGGACTAATTTTCGGCCTCGGCCTGATACTGTCCGGAATGGCCAATCCCGCCAAGGTGTTGGGTTTTCTCGACCTGGCGGGCGCCTGGGATCCGTCTCTGATGTTCGTCATGGGCGGCGCGATCGGCGTGGCCTTTGTCGGCTTCGCTGCGGCGGCCCGGCGCAAAGTGACGCCAACCGGCGAACCGATCAACCTGCCCACGGCGCGCCAGATCGACCGCCCTCTGGTGATCGGAGCGCTAATGTTCGGCATCGGCTGGGGCGTCGCCGGCTTCTGTCCCGGTCCCGCGCTGGTCGGCGTGGGTATGCTGGAACCCAAGGCGCTGCTGTTCGTGCTGGCCATGCTCGCCGGCATGGGACTGTTCGAATGGCGCCGTCGCAATAACGACTGAAAAGCAAAACGCCCGATAAACTTCATCGGGCGTTCCTTCAGGGCAGGCGGCCGCAGCCGCTCTGCTCGAGCCTGCCAGTGTTACTGGACTTTGGCTTTCTTGATCAGTTCGTCGCGGTAAGCGGCGATCTTCTTCTGCTGCAACGCCTCGGCAACCTGGCCTTTGACCTCGGCCAGCGCCGGCAGCTTGGTGGCGCGCGACTCTTCCAGCTTGATGACGTGGTAGCCGAACTCGGTCTTGACCGGGGTTTCGGTGATCGCGCCTGGTTTCAGGGCCATCATGGCGTCGGCGAAAGGCTTGACCAGCTTGGCGGGAGTCATCCAGCCCAGATCGCCGCCGTTGTTGGCCGAGCCATCCTTCGAGACCTTGGCCAGTTCTTCGAACTTGCCGCCGGCTTTGAGTTTGGCGATGATGTCCTTGGCTTCCTGTTCGGTCGCGACCAGGATGTGGCGCGAGTGGTATTCCTTGTCGCCGACGGCGGCTTTGTACTTATCGTATTCGGCCTGGATTTCCGCGTCCTTGACCGGGTTCTTCTTGACGTAGTCGGCCAGCATGGCGTTGATGGTGATGCTCTGCGCGGCGTTGTCGATGGCGGACTTCACTTCCGGCTTGGCGCCGTAGCCTTGCTTGCTGGCTTCCTGCAGCAGCACTTCGCGGCCGATCAGTTCCTTCTTGACCATTTCGCGCAGCTGCGGGCTGTCGGGCTGCTGGCCTTGGGCCACCACTTGTTTGACCATCTGGTCCACCTTGGCGGCGGGAATAGCCTTTCCATTGACGGTCGCGGCGTTTTGCGCGAAAACCGGGGCTGCAACGACAGCGATCAGTGCTAACAACAGACGGGCTGGCTTCAACATCATTATTAAATCCTATAAAAAAACAAGAAATCGCACTCGGCGGTGCATTGTACCAACGCAGAATCAAAAACGGCGCCCCGCAGGGCGCCGCCTTCTATAACATTACTGCACTTTTGCTTTCTTGACCAGTTCTTCCTGATACGCCTGCAGCTTCTTCTGCGCCAGCGCCTCGGAGATCTGCGGCTTGACTTCTTCCAGGGTCGGCAGCTTGGCCGGACGGATGTCGTCGACCTTGATGACGTGGAAACCGTTCGGGGTTTGCACCGGCTTCTCGGTCACGCCGCCTTTTTGCAGGGCCACGAAGGCGGCCGAGAAGGCTGGTGGGAAGGACGAAGGCGAGGCCCAGTCCAGATCGCCGCCGTTGGCAGCCGAACCGGTGTCTTTCGACGTCTTGGCCAGATCTTCGAACTTCGAGCCGGCTTTGAGCTTGGCGATCACGTCGTTGGCTTCGGCTTCGGTCGTGGTCAGGATGTGACGCACGTGGTATTCCTTGTCGCCGGCCTGGGCGGTGAAGCGGTCGTACTCGGCCTTGACGTCGGCGTCGGCGACCGGGTTCTTCTTGATGTAGTCGGCGACCATCGCGTTGATGATGATGGCCTGGCGGGCATTGTCGATCTGCGCCTTGACGGCGGCATCCTTGCCGAAACCTTGTTTTTCCGCTTCCTGCATCATCACTTCACGGCCGATCAGGTCTTTCTTGATCAGTTCGCGCAGTTGCGGCGAGTCCGGCTGCTGGCCCTGGGCGACGACTTGCTTGACGACGGCTTCGACGCGCGAGGTCGGGATGGCTTTGCCATTAACAACGGCAACGTTCTGTGCGAATGCAGGCACGGCGACAACGAGAAGTGCGATCAGCAAACTGGCTGGCTTGAAAGTCATTATTAATTCCTGTAAGGGGAAAGTTTTAGCGAAATTGCCTGGAAGGAGTTCGATCAGCTATCTGTCTTTGTGTTCAGTTATTCTTGAAACCGATAGGACCGCTCCTAGCCGGGCGCTACATCATACTTCGGACGGAGCCAATGCGGTAATGGCCAATGCATGTATTTCACTATGCATCATATCGTGCACGGAATCATACACGAGTCGATGTCTTGTGACGAGTTTCAGGCCTTCGAATTGTAACGAAACGATTCTGACATTGTAATGACCACCGCCGGAGGCGGCGCCGGCGTGTCCGGCGTGCATCGCGGAATCGTCTTCCAACACCAATTCCACCGGCGACAGCGCGGCCTGGAAGCGGCCGCGCATGCGGTCCATGCGGGTATCGCTCATGTCGGATCCTTCATGTGGCGCGACAAATAAATCGTCTGCGCAACGATAAAGACAAACATGATGGCCGTCGAACCGAAGGCCTTGAAGCTGACCCAGGCGCTGGTATCGCCTTTAAAGAGGACGAAGGCGACATACCAATTGAGGATGCCCATGGCGGTGAAAAAACTGATCCAGGCCAGATTGAGGCGCGACCAGATCAAATCCGGCAGTTCGATGATTTCGCCCATCGATTTGCGCATCAGGTTCTTTTTAAAGACGAATTCGCTGACCAGCAAACCGACCGCAAAGAACCAATACACGATACTTAGTTTCCATTTGATGAATACTTCATCGTGCAAGTAAATCGTCAGGCCGCCGAAAAACACAAACATGCCCAGCGAGAACCACATGAGGAATTCGACTTTGCGCCCGCGCAGCTTCAGGTAGGCGATCTGGGCGATTGTGCCGATGATGCCGACCAGGGTGGCCAGCACGATCGGCGACTGGTCGGGCGTGACCGAACCGCCGGAGATGATGCCGCTCAGATAAGTGTTGATGAAGTGCTGGGAGGCCTCGGCATTGGCGCCCGCAAGCTTGTAGGCGCCAAAGAACAGCAGGACCGGCAAAAAGTCGAACAGAAATTTCATGGTGTCTTATTTACTAGTGTTATTAGTCTTGTGGATCGAAGCGCAACGAGGCCGAATTGATGCAATAGCGCAGGCCGGTCGGCGGCGGGCCGTCCGGGAACACGTGGCCCAGGTGGGCATCGCATACCGCGCAAATGATTTCGGTGCGCAGCATACCATGGGTTCGGTCGGTTTTCTCGATCACGTTAGCGGGGTCCAATGCTTCGAAATAGCTCGGCCAGCCGCAGCCGGAATCGAACTTGGCGTCGGAACGGAACAGCGGCGTGTCACAGCACACGCAGGTGTAGATGCCGTGCTCGTGATGATCCCAGAATTTGCCGGTAAATGCACGCTCGGTGGCGGCATGTCGCGTCACCTGGTATTCCATCGGGTCCAGCATGTCGCGCCATTCGGCGTCGGATTTGGTCACTTTAGTGGTCATGGATCGGTGCTCGCTTAAGAAGAACAGCTGACTTCGAGATGGCTTGCCCAGTCCGGCGGCAAAGCGGCGTAGTGGTCGTGTTCGGGCTGTTCGTCGTAGGGGCGCTGCAATACCGCCAGCAGGCGCGCCACTTCGGAAAAGTCCTTGTTTTGCGCTTTTTCAATGGCCACCTGGGCCAGATAGTTACGCAGAACATATTTGGGGTTGATTTTGTTCATCGCAAGCTGGCGTTGGGCATCGTCGCTGGCCTCGGCTTGCAGCCGGTCGCGGTATCGGATGGCCCAGGCGTCGAAGGCGGGACGGTCGATGAACAGGTCGCGCAGCGGCTCGTCGCCGCTGGCGTCCGCCGCCTTCAAACCACCCAGTTTGCGGAAGAAGAGAGTGAAATCCACACCGTTAGCCTGCATTAGAGCGAACATGGCGTCGAGCAGCGCGCGGTCCGCGTCGGCATGCTGCTCCAGCCGTGCCAGTCCCAGCTTGGCGTGCAGCAGTTCGTCCAGCTTGGCGGCGAAAGCGGGTTGATAGACATCAAGCGCGGCCTGCGCGGCCTCGACCTCACCGATCAGCGGCAGCAGCGCCTGGCCCAGCGCGTAGCAGTTCCAGTGGCCGACCTGCGGCTGGTTGCTGTACGAGTAGCGGCCCTGTTGATCCGTATGGTTGCAGATATGGTCGGGATCGAAGGCTTCCATGAAGCCGAACGGGCCGTAGTCTATCGTCAAACCCAGGATCGACATATTGTCGGTGTTCATCACGCCGTGCATGAAGCCGACCGCCTGCCAGTGCGCGATCGTGTGCGCGGTGCGGACCGTGACTTCGCGCAGCAGGCCAACGTAAGGGTTGTCTTCGGCGCGTAACTCCGGGTAAAACCGGTCGATCACATAGTCGGCCAGGATTTTCAGTTCGTCCGGCTTATTGCGGTAGAACCAGTGTTCGAACGAGCCGAAGCGCACAAAGCTGGGCGCCATGCGCACCACGACGGCCGACGTTTCGACCGTTTCGCGCATCACGCCCTGGTCCGAGCCGGCGACCGACAAGGCGCGCGAGGTCGGAATGCCCAGCGCGTGCATCGCTTCCGAGCACAGGAACTCGCGGATCGACGAGCGCAACACGGCGCGGCCGTCGCCCATGCGGGAGTAGGGCGTCATGCCGGCGCCTTTCCATTGCAATTCCATCGGGCCATCGGCGGTGGGCGCCTCGCCAAACAAAATCGCGCGGCCGTCGCCCAGCTGGCCGGCCCAGACGCCGAACTGGTGACCGGAATAGACGGCCGCCAGCGGCAGCGAGCGATCCGGCACGGCATTGCCGATCAGGGTGTCGACGCTATCGGCCAGTCGTTCAGGTGTCAGGCCGACCAGCGCGGCGGCCGGCTCGCTGACGGCGACCAGATAAGGCCCGGGCAACGGGGTGGGCATGAGCCTGGTATAAAAAGCGGGCGGCAAGGACGCAAATGAATTGTCCAGCGGCAGATTGGAGGCAGTAATAGTCGTGTCCGTTCAAATAGGCTCGGCGGGTCTACCGCCGGTGATTTGGTGATTTTACCGCAGGCTTCCGGTGCTGCATTGCAGCATCGAAAACCGTTGACGGTGCTTGTGCCGCCCGTCCACACTTGTTTGCATAAATAACCATGTTGCGGAGCGTGCCATGCAATTCCAGAGTTCGGAGAGTCCAGCGGTTCCAACGGCGCCATTGATGGGCCAGATGATGAGCCAGCCTTTGCTGATCTCCAGCATCATCGAGTTCGCCGCGCGGCACTACGGTGGCAGCGAGATCGTCTCGCGCCGGGTTGAGGGCGACCTGCACCGCTACACCTTCCGCGCATGCCACCAGCGCGCCAAACGGCTGGCGAACGCGCTGCACGGGCTCGGCGTAAGGCAGGGCGAGCGGGTCGCCACCCTCGCATGGAACGGCTACCGTCACCTTGAAGCGTACTACGGCGTCTCCGGTTCCGGCGCCGTCTTGCACACGATTAATCCGCGCCTGCATCCCGAACAACTGGCCTACATCTGCAACCATGCCGAGGACCAGTACCTGTTGTTCGATTTTTGTTTCTTGCCTCTAGTTGAGGCCATCGCTCCCCATTGCAAGACGGTCAAGGGCTTCATCCTGATGGGCGACGCCGACCGCATGCCGGCCGAAACCAAGATCCCCAACCTGCTGTGCTACGAAGACCTGATCAACGCTCATTCGGACGAGTACGCCTGGCCGCAGTTCGACGAGAACACGGCCGCCACCTTGTGCTACACCTCCGGCACCACGGGCAATCCCAAGGGCGCGCTGTACTCGCACCGCTCGACCGTGCTGCACGCCTACGCGTCGGCCCTGCCGAACGTGCTGAACGTCTCCTCGCGCGACGTGGTGATGCCGGTTGTGCCCATGTTCCACGTCAACGCCTGGGGACTGCCGTACTCGGTGCCTCTGTCGGGCGCCAAGATGGTGTTCCCCGGCGCCGCGCTGGACGGCAAATCGGTCTACGAGCTGTTCGAGAGCGAACGCGTGACGTTCTCGGCTGGCGTGCCGACCGTCTGGCTGGGGTTGATTAACTACGCTTTGCAGAACAAGCTGAAGTTCTCGACCTTCCGCCGCACGGTGATCGGCGGCTCGGCCTGTCCGCCGGCGATGATGAACACCTTGATCGATGAATTCGGCGTCGAGGTCATCCACGGCTGGGGGATGACGGAAATGTCGCCGCTCGGCACCACCGGCGGCTTGCTGAGCAAGCATATGGAATTGCCGAAGGAGCAGCAGCGCGCCATCCTGCAAAAGCAGGGCCACGCGATCTTCGGCGTCGATATGAAGATCGTCGACGACGATGGCAAGGAATTGCCATGGGATGGCGTCAGTTACGGGCATTTGCTGGTGAAGGGGCCGTGGGTGCTGGCGAGCTACTTCAAGGACGAGGGCGGCGATGTGCTGGTGGACGGCTGGTTCCCCACCGGCGACGTCGCCACCATCGACGCCGACGGCTTCATGCAGATCACCGACCGCAGCAAGGACGTGATCAAGTCCGGCGGCGAGTGGATCGGCACCATTGACCTGGAAAACGTCGCGATGGCGCACCCGGCGGTGATGCAGGCGGCGTGCATCGGCGTGGCGCACCCGAAGTGGGATGAGCGGCCGTTGCTGGTGGTGGTGTTGCGGCCGGGGCAGCAGGTGGGTCGCGAGGAACTGCTGGCGCACTTCACCGGCAAGGTCGCCAAATGGTGGTTGCCGGATGACGTCGTGTTCGCCGAGGCGTTACCCGTCGGCGGCACAGGCAAGATCCAGAAAAACAAATTGCGCGAGCAGTACAGGGACTACAAACTACCGACGGTTGCAACCTGATACACCGCGTCCGCGCGATGGCAGCTTCCGCAGCAAGTGGGGGTCCGTGCAACTTTAACTCATCTGCCAGCTCGTGTCATGTCAATCTGAGCTAAAGCATTTGAGCGCGTCCATCACCCGCGCTGATGTGGTGTTGGGCTAGACGACCGACTTAGGTTGGTCGTATCGTCTACCTCGCTTCGAAGTGGCGGTTTGCCCCGGCGACCGGCTGCCGTGTTTTGGAGTTCAGTCTATTTCAGTCTATTTCCAGCCTTTCAAGTCTATTCAGGTCTAAATTTCATCATTCAAAGTCTAAAACGGACCAAAACATCAAGGAGAAAGTCTAATTTAGTCTAGCCCTGTAAGGTGAAAGTCTAAAGCGAACCATAATTTCGTTCCGCTCTCTAACCTTTAGACCATTTTGGACAGGGTGGCTATATGAAGTACGAAGCGAAGCAAGCGATCTACCTCCCGGTAACCGACTATCTGAATCTAGAATTCTTCCTGATGGATAACCGGCCCGGCGTAAGGCCGGAGTCCTTCGTGGTGGAACTCGTGAAGCGCTGGCTTGCCACCGAAACGGCACGTCTCGCCCTGCGCAATGGGCAAGCTATACGCGGTTTTTAATGGAAAAGCGTTTTCTTGCCCGAGGGGACCACCCTCAGAACCAGCTATGGCGACATGGTTGAATTCGCCAAAGTTGTGGGCGACCGCATCGTTTCCGATGACGAAAAATCGCTGACGCCATCGATGTTCGCCAACCGCCATGCCAGAGGACGCAATGCCTGGCGCTTCGTATGGTTACGGTTGCCGGGCAACGATCACTGGGTCCGCGCCGCCAACTATAGAATTCATTCCGAAGACTTGGCGCAAAAGCAGTCTAAAACGTTGATGGCTGCGGTCTAAGCCTGTCTATTTTGACAAGCAGCGGTCTAATCCGGGCTAAAACTTTCATCGGACAGTCGATTCCAGTCTAAGCGACCGGGCGCCGCTGCTTTTTTTGGACGCGTTTAGACTGGAGACGCATGGAATCGACCAAATTAGACTGAGTCGCGAAAAAAGGGACCGGCACCCGTGCACCCAACGAATGGGCAGACCCCGGTCCTACGGGTTAAACGAGCGCGGCGAGCGAGGCGGGATCGAAACCTTTCAGGTTGTCGAACTTGCCGGCCTCGATCTTTGCCACCCAGTCGGGATCGGTGAGCAGGACGCGGCCCACCGCGATCAGATCGAACTCGTCGCGCTCCATCCGTTCGATCAGGCGGTCGATGCTCATGACGCCCGAACCCTTGCCGGCGAACGCATTCAGGACGTCGCCGTCGAGTCCGACCGACCCGACGCCGATGGTGACGGCGCCGGTCAATTTTTTAGCCCAGCCGGCGCAATTGAGGCCGTTTTCGCCGTCGATTTCCGGGAATTCGGGCTCCCAGAAACGTCGTTGCGAGCAGTGCAGCACGTCCACGCCGGCCTCGACCAACGGCAGCAGCCAGTCCGTCATCTCGGCCGGCGTCGCGGCCAGGCGAACGCTCAGGTCCTGCTGTTTCCATTGGCTGATACGCATCAGGATCGGAAAGTCCGGACCGACCGCCTTGCGCACCTCGGTGACGATCTCGCTGGCGAAGCGCGAGCGTTCCTTGAGCGTCGCGCCGCCGAAGCGGTCGCTGCGCAGGTTGGTGCCCGACCAGAAGAACTGGTCGATCAGATAGCCGTGGGCGGCGTGGATCTCGACGGTGTCGAAGCCGAGGCGCTTGGCGTCGGCCGCCGCCTTGGCGAAGGCGGCGATGGTGTCGGCGATGGCGCCGTCGCTCATGGCCTGGCCGCGCGGCTTGCCGGGGGCGTGGAGTCCGGAAGGGCTCTCGACCGCTGCCGCGGGTTCCCAGTCGCTGGAGCGGGTGGCGCCGGTGTGCCACAGTTGCGGCCCCATGCGGCCGCCGACGCCGTGCACAGCGTCAATCACGTCTTTCCACCCGGCCAGCGCCGGCTCGCCATGGAAGAAGGGGATCTGGGGATCGTTGCGGGACGCCGGGCGGTCGATGACCGTCCCTTCCGACAGGATCAGTCCCACCCGTCCGGCCGCGCGGCGCTGGTAGTAGGCGGCGCTTGCCTCCGTTGGCACACCGTCGGGGGAGGCGGTGCGGGTCATGGGGGCCATGACGATGCGGTTTTTCAGTTGCAGCGACTTGATGGTGAGTGGGCGGAAAAGTACGCTGGTATCGATGGATGACATTGTTTTAGCTCAATTGTGGTTGGAAATGGCATGGTATATGAATTATACTTAGAGTCAATTAGGCACCTTGAGGTGCCTAGGTATAGCCAAGGAAACCCCATGCCCGATAATCCGCTCGAACCTTCTATCCAATGCTTTTCCGCCGATTGCCCGAGCCGTTCGCTGTTCGATCAGATTTCCGATAAATGGTCGATGATGGTGCTCATCACCCTGGAGGATGGGCCGGTGCGTTTCAACGCCGTCAAGCGGCGTCTGGAAGGCATCACTCAAAAGGCGCTGACGCAATGTCTGCGCAGACTGGAGCGCAACGGGCTGTTGACGCGGCACGTGATACCCGTCTCGCCAATCGCGGTGGAATATGCGATCACGCCGCTGGGGCGCACGCTGCTGGACCCGATGAAAGTGATGCATGGCTGGACCATGGATAATTTGCAGGCGGTGGAGGAGGCGCGCCGCGCGTTCGATCAGCGCGGCGCGGGTAAGCCCGTTTAACGCTTAGGCGACCTTGCATTCAACCGCGCATCGGGATCGGGCTATTGCGCGACTGCAGCGAGGCGTTCGGCCTGCGCATGGTCATTATTGCGGCTTGATCGCCCCAAACACCTTGCCAATCAGCTTGCTGCCAGCGCCCAGCGGATCGGCACGGATCGCTTTCTCCTCCTCGGCGATCATCGTGTACAGTCCATCCAGCGCGCGCTTGGTCACATAGCCCTCGACCGTCCTCTGGTCTTCGGACACCAGGCCCATGGTCGGCGCCAGCGCCATCGTCGAATTGTATTGGGTGGACAGTTTCGAGCGGTCGGTGACTTTTTTCACGATCGGCAGGAACTGTACCGCCAGCTTGGCCGACGTCTTGTCGCGGAAGAAATCCGTCACCGACGTCTCGCCGCCGGTGAGGATGTTCTTGGCGTCGGTCACGCTCATCGACTTGACCGCATCCATCAACAACGGCTTGGCCATCGGCACGGCCGCTTCGGCGGCATGGTTCATCTGTACCACCAGCTCCTCGAGTTTCTGGCCCTTGCCGGTCATTTGCAGCAGTGGGCGTGCCTGTTCCAGGATCTTCGGCAGCTGGATGCGGACCTTCTCATTGTTCAGGAAGCCGTTCTCGGCGCCCAGCTTGGCCACCGCCAGGCTGGAGCCTTGCTCCAGTGCCGCCTTCAAGCCGCCGGTGGCATCCTTGTTACTGAGGTCGGACAGCGAGAGGGCGAAGGCGCTGGCGGCGACCAGCCCAAGCGGGAGCAGCGCGAAGGCGCGGAGGGAAATAGCGGCGGACATGATGGACCTCGGTAAAGAAAGCGTCGCCGGCGGTCGCCGGCACCCCGCTACTGTACCCGACGCCGTATCAAGCCGCCAGTGCGGGCATTTCGCGCGCCAGGCGCTGCAACAGGCGGTCGCATTCGAACACGCTGAGCGTCTTGTGGCTGTCGCCTTCGCCTTCGATGTCGATCACTTCCTCCATCTCGCCGCGCGGGCCGTCGTTGACGCTGCTGTTGCGCATCATCTTCGGCGCGGTGAAGCGGCGGTTGTCGTTGACGGTCATGATGTTTTCGACCGCGTCGACCAGCAGGCCGTAGCGGTCCTGGCCGCGCTCGATGACCAGGATCTTGGCCTGGCCGGTCTGCGGGGCCGGCGCCATCTGGTACAGGCTGCGCAGGTCGATCACGCTGATCATCTGCTGGCGCAAATTCAGCATGCCGCGCATGAACGACGGCATGCCCGGCGCGTGGGTGACGGCGTCGGAATAGTCGATGATCTCGCGCACCTGCTTGATCTCGATCGCATAGGTGTTCTCCAGCGCGAAGGTGATGTAAACCTGGCGCTGGTTGCGGCGCGCGTGGCCGCCCTCCTGGCCTGCGGCGCCCGGTTCGTCCTTGGGATACAGGTTGGCGTGGCCGGTGCGCATCGCCACGATCTCGGCGCTCGACAGGATCTGGCGGTGCTCCAGCAGGATGATGTCGCCCAGCTCGGGTTTGGAGAGGCAGCCGCCGAACATCCCGGCGCGCGCCTTGCCCAGCATCGGGATCGGCATGATCTCCTCGCTGAAGAAGTTGACGATGTTGTCGACCGAGTCGACCAGGAAGCCGATCGTGGCGTCGTCGATGCGGGCGATCACCACCCGCTGGTCGGGGTGGAACACGCGCCCGCCCGGCGGCGGGGCGCTGGCTGCGCCGGGTGTGAGCAAGGTGTGGAAGCACACCACCGCCACCGGGCTGCCACGGAAGTTGATGCGGCCCAGGCACAAGGCGCTATTGAGCACCGAGGCCTGGATCTCCGGCACGCGGATGATTTCCTGGATCGCGCCCATCTCCAGCGCGAACGACGAGCTGCCGACGCGGAAGCTGACGCACTGGCGCCGCTCGCCCTGGTGCCGGCGCGCGGCCTGGCGGCCCGCGCCTTGCAGCGCCAGCACCTGCGGGACGTTTTCGATGCGCGCCAGCGCCGCCGGGTCGAGCACCTGCAGCAGCCGCGCGCCGTCCTCGAGCAGGATGGTGCCGGCCACCACGCCGTGGCTCTCGCCGGACGCGTAGCTCAGCGTGCTGCGCTGTTCCGGGCGCACGCGCAGGATTTCGCCGGTGGCGTGGAACAGGATGCCGACCAGTACACCGTCGTAGTCGAGGATGGCGATCTTGTGCGTCCGCTCGGCGGCAGGCGCGGCCGGGTTGAACACGCGGCCCAGGTTGACCACGGGGATGACACTGCCGCGCAAGGTGAACATGCCTTCCAAAAACGGCGGCGACAGCGGCAGCGCGGTCATCTTGTCGGGGAAGTTGACCACTTCGCGGATGCACAACGCGGGCAGGGCGAATTCGTCGGGGCCCAGCACGAAGGAGCCGAACAGCTCGGTGGGGCCGGCGGTGGCGGGGGTTTTCTGTTCAAGCATGTGCATGGCGGCGTTCCAGGGGCTGGGCGGTGATGTCATCGATTTGATAACCGCAAGTGGCGCAGTCGACGGTCAGGGTGCGGCCGGTCTTGCCGCCGACGCGGCATTCCAGCACGTTCAAGCCGTACAGGTCGAGGTACTTGCGGGCGGCGTCGGCGTTTTGCTGACCGATCTGGAAGCGTGACGAGCAGGCGTCGAGCATCATGCCGCCGCCGGCCACCACCACCTCGATGTCGGCGTAGTCGGCGGCCGTCGCGCCCATCAGCCGCAGCAGCGACGGCACGGCCTGGCTGACGTAGCGCGCGCCGGGCTCCCACTGCTGTTCCGCCGTCTCGGGCAGCAGACAATGGGCCAGGCCGCAGCGGCCGCGTTTTTTCCACAGGAAGGCGATGCCGACGCAGGAACCGAGCAGCGCTTTCAACTGCTCGGCGCGGCCGCCGATTTTCAGTTCGCCGATGCCGACGTGCTGGAACGGTCCGGCGAGCCGGGCGGCCGGGTCGTCGGGGGTATCCCATGGCAAGGCCGGAAGGATCAGGGTGTCGCCGATCGTGGGGAGGAGTGCAATCATAGTGGTAGGCTGCCGAGCGTGTAGATCAACGGCCGCTCGAACTGCCAGGCGGTATCGAGGCCTGTGATCGATTCGGATTCGCCCAGGATTAACCTGGCTTGGGGCGCCATACTGTGGCGGACTTGCTGGAGCACGGCCTGTTGGTGTTCCTGGTCGAAATAGAACAGGACGTTACGCAGGAACACGAGGTCGAACTTCTGCTGCTTGAACGGCGCCGGCGGCCGCAACGGCTTGAGCAAATTATGCTGGGCCAGCGTGACGTGCCGTTTCAGCGCGTCGACCGCCTGCAGGCCGTCGTCGCGCGCCGTGAAATATTTGTTGACCCAATCCGGGTGCGAGGCCAGCAGCCGCTCGACCGAGCGGCCCGCGTACCTGCCGGCGCCCGCCTGCGCCAGCATCTGGCGCGAGATGTCGGTGCCGAGGATACGGTAGTGGAAACCTGGCGTGTTCGCCTCGAACTGGTCGCACAGCATGGCGATCGAATACAGTTCCTCGCCGCTGGAGGCCGCCGCCGACCACACCGTCAGCGTCCGGCCCGGATGTTCGCGCCACCAGCGCGGCAGGAACTCGCGTTCGACGTAATCCCACACGTGCCGGGTGCGGAAAAACAGCGTGTCGTTGGTGGTCACCAGATCGATGAAGTGGGGCACCTCGGCGTCGTCGTCGCGCACCCGCTGCACATAGCCCTGGTAGCTGCCGATGTCGAGCGCCAGCATCCGCGGCCGCAAGCGCCGCTCCAGCAGCAGGCTTTTGCGGTCGCTCATGGCGATGCCGGTGTGCTCGCGCACCAGCGCGATCAGGGCCGACAACGTCGCCGGTTGGATGCCCGCGCTGGTATCCATCTGTCCACTTAGACCACGAAGCCGGAAACGGTTTTGTTGAGGTCGCCGGCGCGCTCGTTCAGCCCCTCGGTCGAGCGGGCGATGCTGTCGCAGGCGGCGGCCGTCTTTTCCGCCTCCTCGGCGATGTATTGCACCGCCGTGCTCACCTCGCGCGCCGTCAGCAGCTGCTCGTTGGTGGCCTTGGAGATGTCGGAAATGGCCAACGTCGTCTTGGCCACGCCGGCGACGATCTTGTCGAAGGCGTCGCTGGCCTGGCGCGAGATCTCGCTGCCGGCCGAGACGCGCTTGACCGATTCGTTGATCAGCTTGGAGATCTCCTTGGTCGCCTGCGAGGAGCGCTCGGCCAGCTTGCGCACCTCGTCGGCCACCACCGAGAAGCCCAGGCCGTGCTCGCCGGCGCGCGCGGCCTCGATGGCGGCGTTGAAGGCCAGCATATTGGTCTGGTTTGCGATCTCGCTGATGACCTTGACGATCTCGCCGATGTCCTCCGACGAACGGTTGATCAAGTCCATCGCCTCGATCGACTTGGCCACCGCCTTGGCGCCGGCCTCGGCTTCGTGCTGGGTGTCCTTGGCCAGCGTGTCGGCGTTGGAGGTGTTGCCGGCGATGATGTTGATCGAATTGGTCAGGCCGTCGATCGAGGCGTTCATCTCTTCGACGGTGGCGCCCAGCGCCTGGGTGCCCATGGCCACGCCGCCGGAACGCTCGGCGATGGTGGTCGAGGCGTCGGCGAAGCCGTTGGCCGAGGCCACCACCTCGCCGATCACCTTGCGCAGGTCGGCGATCATCTTGCTGATGCCGCCGGCCAGATGGTCGAGCGGCTCGTCGCCGTCGATGGCGACGGTGCTGGTCAGGTCGCCGGCGGCGGCGCGTTCGACCGATTCGAGCAAACGCTTGATCTTGGCGCCGTCGGAGGCAGCCTGGGCGGCCACGGAGGCCTCCAGATTCACCTGCGCGGTAATATCGCTGGCGAATTTAACCACCTTGTAGGGGTTGCCATTCAAATCGAGGATGGGATTATAAGTCGCCTGTATCCATATTGTTTTGCCATTATTACCGATGCGTTTATAACGGCCCGAATCGAATTCGCCGCGATTGAGCTTTTGCCAGAAACGTTTATATTCCGATCCGGTCGCGTATTCGGGTTCGCAGAACATCCGGTGGTGTTCGCCGCGTATATCGTCGATGGTGTAGCCCATCGCGTCGAGGAAGTTGTCGTTGGCGCACAGCACGTGGCCGGTCATGTCGAATTCGATCACCGCCTGGGCCTTGGACATGGCGGCGACCTTGCTCTCGTACTCGGCGCTCTTGAGCTTGCTGTCGGTGATGACGGTGGCGAACTTGATGATCTTGTAGGCTTTGCCGTCGGCGTCGATGATGGGGTTGTAGGAGGCGTTGATCCACACTTCGCGGCCGCCTTTGCCCACCCGCTTGTAGTCGCCGCGGTCATATTCGCCGCGCCCCAGGCGGGCCCAGAAATCCTTGTACTCGGCGGTCTTGACGTATTCGGGATCGCAGAACATGGCGTGGTGGCGGCCCTGCACCTCGGCCAGGGTGTAGCCTACCGTGGCCAGGAAATTCTCGTTGGCGTGCAGGATGATGCCCTCGAGATCGAATTCGATCAGCGCCTGCACCCGGTTCAGGGCGGTATTAATCGCCTGTAAATCCTGGTCGCCCGATTGAACCGCCTGTGTATGCGCGTCCATAGAAGTCCTATATGTAAAGATAATAATGGGTAGATAATGTTGTGCGCTGATTGCATCGCAGGCGCGGCCATATATTATTTCCCTTAACCAAGTCGGAATACAAGCTGAGCCATTCGATTTAGATCGGACCGTGTACCTTATTTTCCACTCGCGGCCGTACTTTCTCCGCATTTAAAAGCGCGGCCGCCGCATTCAAAAGCCGGCGCCGGCCGACGCGATTTTCCGGTACGATCGTTCTTTTTTGCGGTATAGTTGCTTCGTTCCGTTTCACACAACAATAAGGAAGAGACATGACCGCTGAATATCAAGTCCACGGCGCCGTCGCCGTCGTCACCCTCAACAACCCGCCGGTCAACGGCCTGGGCCTGGCCACCCGCACCGCCGCCGTCAAGGGCATCCAGCAGGCGCTGGCGGACGACGCGGTCAAGGCGATCGTCATCACCGGCGCCGGCAAGGCGTTCTCGGGCGGCGCCGACATCAAGGAATTCAATTCGCCCAAGGCGCTCGCCGAGCCCAGCCTGCATACCCTGATCGCCACGGCCGAAGGCTCGACCAAGCCGGTGGTGGCGGCCATCCACACGGTCTGCATGGGCGGCGGCCTGGAGCTCTCGCTCGGCTGCCACTACCGGGTCGCCATGCCGGGCGCGCAGATCGCGCTGCCGGAGGTCAAGCTGGGCCTGCTGCCGGGCGCCGGCGGCACCCAGCGCCTGCCGCGCGTGCTGGGCCTGGAGATGGCGCTCAACATGATCGTCTCCGGCACGCCGGTGGCGTCCGAGAAACTGGCAGGCACCGCGCTGTTCGACCAGGTGTTCGCGCCCGACGCCGACCTGCTGGCGTCGGCCATCGCCTTCGCCGAGAAAATCGCCGACGCGCGTCCGCTGCCGAAGGTGCGCGAGCGCAAGGTCGACTACCCGAACCACGAAGCCTTCCTGCAATTCTCGCGCAACACCGTCAAGGCCATGGCCGGACCGTTCCCGGCGCCGCTCGAGTGCGTGGAGACGGTGGCCGCCTCGGTGACGATGAAGTTCGACGACGGCATGAAGTTCGAGCGCGAGCGCTTCATGCACCTGATCCAGACCACCGAGTCGAAGGCGCTGCGCCATGCCTTCTTCGCCGAGCGCGTCGCCAGCAAGGTGCCGGACGTGCCGGCCGATACCCCAACGCGCGCGATCAAACAGGCGGCCGTGATCGGCGCCGGCATGATGGGCGGCGGTATCGCCATGAACTTCCTCAACGCCGGCATCCCCGTCAAGCTGCTCGAGACCAAACAGGAGGCGCTCGACAAGGGCCTGGCCACGATCCGCAAAAATTACGAAAGCACGATGAAAAAGGGCAAGCTGACGCAGGAGAAGTTCGACCAGCGCATGGCCCTGGTCAGCGGCACCCTGGCCTACGAGGACATCGCTGACGCCGACATCGTGGTCGAAGCCGTGTTCGAGGAGATGGGCGTCAAGGAGGCGGTGTTCCGCCGGCTCGACGAGGTCATGAAGCCGGGCGCCATTCTGGCCACCAACACCTCGACCTTGGATGTCGACCGGATCGCCGGCTTCACCAAGCGGCCGCAGGACGTCGTCGGCACCCACTTCTTCAGTCCGGCCAACGTGATGAAGCTGCTGGAAATCGTGCGCGGCGCGCAAACCGGCAACGACGTGCTGGCGACGGCGCTGGCGCTGTCGAAAAAACTCAAGAAAACCGGCGTCGTCTCCGGCGTCTGCGACGGCTTCATCGGCAACCGCATGATCGAGCAGTACAGCCGCCAGGCCGGCTTCCTGCTGGAGGAGGGCGCATTGCCGGAGCAGGTCGACAAGGCCGCCGAGAAGTTCGGCTGGGCCATGGGGCCGTTCCGCATGGCCGACCTGGCCGGCAACGATATCGGCTGGGCCATCCGCAAGCGCCGCTACGTCGAGAAGCCGGAGATCAGCTATTCTAAGACGGCCGACCTGCTGTGCGAGATGGGCCGCTACGGCCAGAAAACCGGCGGCGGCTGGTACGACTACAAGCCGGGCGACCGCAAGGCTTACCCGAACGCCGAGGTCGACGCGATGATCGTCGCCCATTCGGCCGGGCTGGGCATCACCCGGCGCAAGATCGGCGACCAGGAGATCGTCGAGCGGCTGGTGTACGCGCTGGTCAACGAGGCGGCCAACATCCTGGAGGAGGGCATCGCCCTGCGCGCGTCCGACATCGACATGGTGTATCTGACCGGCTACGGCTTCCCGCTGTTCCGTGGCGGACCGATGTTCTACGCCGACACCGTCGGCCTGCCGAATGTGCTGGCCGCCATCAACAAGTATGCGCAAGGCAGCCACGGCGAGGCGTGGAAGCCGTCGCCGCTGCTGGTCCGGCTGGCCGACGAAGGCAAGGGCTTCAACAGCTGATCGTCGGCGCCGGCCGATGTTGTCGGATGCTCACATGCCTTGGAGAAAATTCAATGGCCTGTGAGCATTTCTTTGCAAACCTCGGTATAATTCTCGAAAGCACAATTTTTATCGAAGCCCTAAAAAACGGTTCGAGTCGCAGCGTGAGCAAAACCCGGCATCCCCATCGATGCCCCACGTTACCACCCAATCTATCCATTTTTAGAGGCCTACATGAAACGCACCATCATCGCCGCAGCACTCGTCCTCGGCGCATTCTCGACCGCCCAGGCGGCCAACATCAACGGCCTGGTCAACACCGGCGTCGGTGCCAGCGGCAGCACCGATACCCATTACACCCTCAGCTCGGCCAGCACGACCAACACCGTCCCTGTCATCACGTACAACAACCAGTGGCCGATCAGCCCGTGGATCGGCAACGATGCCATCTCCAAGTGGATCACGCCGACCGCCGACCAGGCGCAGAGTTTCGACGCCTGGAGCACTGGCACGTACACGTACTCGCTGTCGTTCGACCTGAGCGGCTTCAAGGCGGGCACCGCCAGCTTCGGCGGCCGCGTGGCCGCCGATAACGCGGTAACGGTGCTGCTCAACAACCATTCGATTTCCAGCGCCAGCGGCTTTACCGGCTGGAGCTCCTTCGCCGCGAATGGCGGTTTCATCGACGGCGTCAACAAACTGGACTTCGTGGTCACCAACTGGGCGCAAAATGGCGGCAATCCGACCGGCCTGCGCGTCGAATTCATGGACAGCACCGTCACTCCGGTGCCGGAGCCGGAAACCTACGCCATGCTGCTGGGCGGCCTGGCATTGGTCGGCGCCATCGCGCGCCGCCGCAAGTCAAAATAATAACAAGTGGGTTCAGCCTTGGGGCCGCCAGCGATGGCGGCCCTTTTTTCATGCCGCGACATCGAGCCCGGTTATGGCGCGCCGCAGTTGCTGGCGGCGGCCCGTCCGCTGAAGCGCTCCTCGAACCAGGCCGGCAGCACCTTGGCCGCCTGTCCGACCACCGCCTCGTGGTCCAGCCCCGGGAACTCCTGGTAATCGACCGCCGATCCGGCCGCGCACAGGGCGGCCCGCTCGCGCTTGGTCAGCGACACCGGGGTGGTGGTGTCGGCCGAGCCCTGGTAGATCTTGAACGGCATCGAGCCGCGCGGGGTGAAGTTGTCGACCGCCGTCATCGCCGTCCACCAGGCCGTGCCGGGGGACAGGGCGCCCGGCACGTAGGCGTCCTTGACGCCGGCGGCGGCGCTCCACACGTCGAAACAGCCGCTGGCCAGCACCGGCAACTGTTCCATCGCCTCCGGCGTCAGGAAGTCGCGGTACTTCAGCGCCGGGAAGTAGGCCTGGATGCCGGGCAAGGTCGAGATCACGTAGCCGGCGTTTTCCGTGCTGGTCATCGAGTTCAGGGTCAGGTCCTTGATGCGCACGGCCGGCGCGATCAACGCCGCGCCCAGGCCGGCGAACTCCGGCGCGTAGCTGGCGGCGATATTTTCCGCCCACATCGTGGTCTGGCCGCCCTGCGACCAGCCGTACATGACGTAACGCCGCGAGGCGTTGGCTTCGCTGAACTTCTGCGCCACGCGCAACATGTCGAGCGAGGCGCGGGCGTTCGGCTGGCCCGCCATGTAGAAGGCGGGGCCGGGCAGACCGAGTCCGGGATAGTCGCTCATGACCACCACGTAGCCCTTGGCCAGCAGCGCCTCCAGCGCCGGGGCGCGCTCGCGGCCCGCTTCGAGCCGGCTGCGGCGCGACGGCGCGCAGGCGTCGGCCAGGCCGGCCGTCTCGTGGTTCCACAGCACCACGTCGCGCTGGCCGCCCGCGGACCCGGCGGGGATGTAGATTTCCCCCGAGACGTAGGCCAGTTTGCCGGGTTGGATTTCCGAAACGTAGACCACGTCCCAGGCCTTGGCGCCGGCCGGGGCGTCGCTGCGCAACTGGGCCTGCAGGATGTCGCCCGCGGCGGCGCCGGATGGCGGCACGGCCGCGATGTCCCAGAACGAGGTGCCCAGCGACACCTCCTTGTAGCCCGCCACATTGGCCGCGTGCGCGGTGTTGTCGCCACAGCCGCCGAGCAAGGTGGTCGACAGCGCCGCGCCGCAGGCCAGTATCAGCGCGCCGGCCCGCGCCGCTTTGGTTTGAGTGATTGCCATGAAAAGTCTCCGATTATCGTTATGGGTGATATTTATCAGGTTGCCTGATACTATCCATACTACCGGCTGGCTTGCCGGCGCGGCCCTCCGCAAATGCGGGGGTGGCCGACTAATCGGGGGAGGGCGCGTGGCAGATCGATATCCAGGGATCAAGACAGGCTGCGGGACGGCGGCGGCCGTGCCGCAATCGGCGTACCTGGCGTTCAGCGGTGCGGTGCTGGCGTTGGGCGAACTCGCGCGGGAGGCCGGACCGGAGCAGTTCCTGCGCGAGTCCTTGCTGATACTGCGGCGCTGCATCGGCTTCGATTCCGCCTGGTGGGGCGAGGTGAGTCCGGCCACGGCCGAGCGGGCGCCGCGCAACCTGATGCACGCGAGCATAGGCCTGAGCCCGGACTTCGCGCGGGAATGGAACCAGACGATCGCGGCCTCCGACAGTTTCGCGCGCGCGTCGATGGACAGCCTGGGCGTGGTGGTGCGCGAGGGCGGCGGCGAATGTCCGGACGACGCGGATGAGATGACCGCGTTTGTCGAACGCCATGGCCTGCGCACGACCATGGCCATCACCGAGGAGTTGCCGGGCAAGGGCTTGCTGTTTTTCGTCTGCCTGTACCGCAACTGCCCGCGCTCGCCGTTCAGCGATCTGGAGAGCATGTTGTTCCAGATGTTCAGCCGGCATTTGCTGCAACACTGGGGACATCGTCTGGCCGACATACGGGTGTCGAGCCAGGCCACGTCGCTGGCGTCGCTGGCGATCGCGGACATGCAGGGGCGGCTGTCGTTTCTGGGTGGCGGCGTCGGCCGGCTACTGTGGAATGCCTGCGAAAGCTGGCAGGGCACGATCTTGCCGGCCCGGGTGGTCGACGGCTTGGCGCGCGCGCCGTGCGGCATCGCGCTGGCCGGACGGCGGCTGCTGCTGGACCGCAGCGGCCCGTTGGCGGTGCTGTCGCTGGTCGACGACGCCACGCGCGCGTCGCGGGTCTCGCCGCGCGAGCTGAGCGCCGCGATGTTGTACGCGCGCGGCCACTCGTACAAGGAAATCGCCCGGCTGATGGGCCTGACGCCGGCGACGGTGCGCAGCTATCTGAAGAACGCCTACGGCGGCCTGGGCGTGTCCAACAAGATCGAGCTGCTGGCGGCGTTAAACCAGTAAGCGTGTGGCCGTCAACCTATGCGTCCTCTAAACCACGTAGGGCGGATTAGCGAAGCGTAATCGGCCAATGCGTGCGTTTCGACGGCGCATGCATTGGCCGATTACGGCGTGCCGCCTAATCCGCCCTACGTGATTCAGAAGACTTCTGGCGCCGCCTGAACAAAAAAAAGCCGGGTCCGCTTAGCGGAACCCGGCCTCTTTGCGCTTGAGCGCGCCAGCGTTAGTCGTTGGCGTAGATGTTGTTGTCCTTGGTTTCGCGGACGAACAGCGCGCCGATCACGGCGGTGATCAGGGCGATGACGATCGGATACCACAGGCCGTAGTAGATGTCGCCCTTGAACGCGACCAGCGCGAACGAGATCGTCGGCAGCAGACCGCCGAACCAGCCGTTACCGATGTGGTAAGGCAGGGACATCGAGGTGTAGCGGATGCGGGTCGGGAACATTTCAACCAGCATCGCGGCGATCGGACCGTACACCATCGTTACATACAGCACCAGGATGAACAGGATACCGACGATCATCGGCTTGTTCATTTGCGTCTCGTCGGCCTTGGCCGGATAGCCTGCCACCTTGATCGCGGCCGCCACGTCTTTCTTCAGCGCGGCTTCGGCTTTCTTGCTGTCGGCGTCGAAGTTCAGGCCGTCAGGCGTCATGACAGCGTTGAACGCCGGCACTTCCTTGTCGCCGATCTTGATCTTGGCGACGCTGCCGGCCGGTGCCGCTTCCTTGGTGTAGGCGACCGAGGCGTTCGACAGGATGCCGGTGGCGATGTCGCACGACGATGGGAACTTGGCGGTGCCGGTCGGGTTGAACTGGAAGTGGCACGATGCGGGATCGGCGACGACCACCACTGGCGAGTTCTTCAGTGCGGTTTCCAGCGCAGGGTTGCCGTAGTGGGTCAGCGCGCCGAACAGCGGGAAGTAGGTCGCCGCAGCGATCACGCAACCGCCCAGGATGATCCATTTACGACCGATCTTGTCCGACAGCATGCCGAAGATGATGAAGAACGGCGTGGCCAGGGCCAGCGAGATCGCCGTCATGATGTTGGCGCTGGCGCCGTCGATCTTGAGGGTTTGCGTCATGAAGAACAGCGCGTAGAACTGGCCGGTGTACCACACCACCGCCTGGCCCATGGTCAGGCCGACCAGCGCCAGGATCACCACTTTCAGGTTTTTCCACTTGCCGAACGCTTCGCTCAGCGGTGCTTTCGAGGTCTTGCCCTCGGCTTTCATTTTGGCGAAGGCCGGCGATTCATTCATCGACAGGCGAATCCAGACCGAAACGCCCAGCAGCAGGACCGACACCAGGAACGGCACGCGCCAGCCCCAGGCGTTGAACGCTTCTTCGCCGATGGCGGTGCGGGTGCCCAGGATGACCATCAGCGACAGGAACAGGCCAAGGGTCGCGGTGGTTTGGATCCAGGCGGTGAACGAGCCGCGCTTGCCGTGCGGTGCGTGCTCGGCGACGTAGGTCGCCGCGCCGCCGTATTCGCCGCCCAGTGCCAGACCCTGCAGAATACGCAGGAACACCAGGATGATAGGCGCGGCGATGCCGATCGCCGCGTAGCCCGGCAACAGGCCGACGATGAAGGTGGAGGCGCCCATGATCAGGATGGTGATCAGGAAGGTGTATTTACGGCCGATCATGTCGCCCAGGCGGCCGAACACCAGCGCGCCGAACGGACGCACGATGAAGCCGGCGGCAAAGGCCAGCAGCGCGAAAATGAAGGTGGTGGTGGGGTCGCCGATGAAGAACTGCTTGGCGATGATCGACGCCAGCGCGCCGTACAAATAGAAATCGTACCATTCAAAGACGGTACCGAGCGACGAGGCGAAAATCACCTTGCGTTCTTCCGGAGTGATCCCTACTGCCTTGGGCGGGTTGCGCAGGTCTGCTGTGCCTGATGGGGTTGCCATATATGTCTCCTGTAATTATTTGAACTTCACTAGCCGCGATAGTTATTTCTCCGTCAGCTTGAATGCAGTGTGGCCGCCGAACCTTACGTCATGCTTGCTTCAAACTTACGCGAAACTGACAAATTGAATTAAGAACGGTCGTACTAAATATGCTATTCTGGCCCGACTAAAATAATCCACAGGAGATATCCATGATAGATGCCGTCATCGTTTCGACCGCCCGCACCGGGCTCGCCAAATCCTGGAAGGGCGCGTTCAACATGACGCACGGCGCCACCCTGGGCGGCCACGTGTTGCAAGCGGCCATCGCCCGCGCCGGCATCGAGGCCGGCGCGGTCGAGGACGTGCTGGTCGGCTGCGCCAACCCGGAAGGCGCCACCGGCGGCAACATCGCCCGCCAGATCGCGCTGCGCGGCGGCTGCCCGGTGACCACCGCCGGCATGACCATCAACCGCTTCTGCTCGTCGGGCTTGCAAACCATCGCCACGGCCGCGCAACGCATCATCGCCGGCGAGGGCGACATCTACGCCGCCGGCGGCGTCGAATCGATCTCCTGCGTGCAGCAGGAAATGAACACCCATATGTACAAGGAAGTGTGGCTGTCCGAACACAAACCGGAATTGTATTGGCCCATGTTGCAGACGGCCGAGACGGTCGCCAAGCGCTACAACATCAGCCGCGAGCGCCAGGATCACTACGGCGTGCAAAGCCAGCAACGCGCCGCCGCCGCCCAGGCGGCCGGCCTGTTCGACGCCGAGATCGTGCCGATGACCACGGTGATGGGCGTGGCCGACAAGGAATCGGGCATGTTGCTGAGCCGCGAAGTGACGATCTCGGCCGACGAAGGCATCCGCGCCGACACCACCTATGACGGCGTGGCCAAGATCCGCAGCGCCGTGCCGGGCGGCGTCATCAGCGCCGGCAACGCCAGCCAGTTCTCCGACGGCGGCTCGATGTCCATCGTCATGAGCGCGCAGACGGCCGCCGCCAAGGGGCTGGCGCCGCTGGGCATTTTCCGTGGCTTCGCCGTGGCCGGCTGCGAGCCGGACGAGATGGGCATCGGCCCGGTGTTCGCGATTCCCAAGCTGCTCAAGAAGGCCGGCCTGAAGGTCGAGGACATCGGCCTGTGGGAATTGAACGAGGCCTTCGCCGTGCAGGTGTTGTACTGCGCGGACAAGCTGGGCATTCCGATGGACCGCCTCAACGTCAACGGCGGCGCGATCGCCGTCGGCCATCCGTACGGCGTGTCGGGCGCGCGCCTGACCGGCCACGCGCTGCTGGAAGGCAAGCGGCGCGGCGTCAAGTACGTGGTGGTGACGATGTGCATCGGCGGCGGCCAGGGCGCGGCCGGCCTGTTCGAAGTGGTCTAAGCCCATGGCCTCGAAACTGCTGTCGCGCCGCGACATCGACTTCATGCTGTACGAATGGCTGGACGTGGAAGCGCTGACCAAACGAGAGCGCTTCCAGGACCATAACCGCGAAACCTTCGACGCCGCGATCGACACCGCCGAGCAACTGGCGGCCGATCTGTTCGAGCCGCACAACAAGAAAAGCGACAGCCAGGAGCCGCACGCGGTTCCCGGCGAGCACTGTCTGAACGTCAAAATGATTCCCGACGTGAAGGTGGCGCTGGACGCTTATTCGGCGGCCGGTCTGATGGCGTCCGGACAGGATTACGAGCGCGGCGGCATGCAGCTGCCGTGCGTGGTGGAGAAGACGCTGGCGTGCTACTTCACCGCCGCCAACGTCAGCACCACGGCCTACACCTTCCTGACCACCAGCAACGCCGGCACCTTGCTCAAGTGCGGCACGCCGGAGCAGGTGCGGCGCTTCGCCGATCCGATGTTCGCCGGCCGCTACTTCGGCACCATGTGCCTGTCCGAGCCGCAGGCCGGCTCCAGCCTGTCGGACATCACCACCCGCGCCGAGCCCGATCCGGTCGACGGCGTCGATGGCGAACGCCAGTACCGACTCAGCGGCAACAAGATGTGGATCACGGCCGGCGAGCATGAACTGTCGGACAACATCGTGCATCTGGTGCTGGCCAAGATACCCGGCCCCGACGGCAAGCTGATTCCCGGCGTCAAGGGCATCTCGCTGTTCATCGTGCCCAAGTTCCTGGTCAACGAGGACGGTAGCGCGGGCGAGCGCAACGACGTCGTGCTGGCCGGCCTGAACCACAAGATGGGCAACCGCGGCGCCACCAATTGCCTGCTCAACTTCGGCGAGGGCAAGTTCAAGCCGATGGGCAAGGGCGGGGCGGTCGGCTATCTGGTCGGCACCGCCCACCAGGGGCTGGCCAATATGTTCCACATGATGAACGACGCCCGCATCAGCGTCGGCCTCGGCGCGGCGGTGCTCGGCTACACCGGCTATCTGCACGCGCTGGACTACGCGCGCAACCGCCCGCAAGGCCGGCATCCGGCGCAGAAGGACCCGGCCCAACCGCAGTTGACCATCATCGAACACACCGACGTGCGCCGCATGCTGCTGGCGCAGAAGGCGTATGTCGAAGGCGCGCTGGGACTGGTGTTGTATTGTTCGCGCCTGGTCGACGAGCAGCGCACCGCCGAAACGCCGGAAGCGCGCGAGCACGCCGGACGCCTGCTCGACTTCCTCACGCCGGTCACCAAGTCGTGGCCGTCGCAGTGGTGCGTCGAGGCCAACAGCCTGGCGATCCAGGTGCACGGCGGCTACGGCTACACACGCGAGTACAACGTCGAACAGTTTTACCGCGACAACCGCCTCAACGCCATCCACGAAGGCACGCACGGCATCCACGGCCTGGACTTGCTGGGCCGAAAAGTCGCGACGCAGGACGGCGCGCTGTTCAAGGCCTTCGGCGCCGAGCTGCGGCGGACGGTGCGCAAGGTGCGCGGCGGCGTCGGCGCGCCCGGCGCGGTCGACGCCGCCAGCGCGCAACTAACGGCCGAAGCGGCCAGCGGGATCGCCGTCGAACTGCTGGCCCACGCCGACGCGCTCGATACGGCATGGCGGAGAGTGGAAGAAGTAACGCAGAGCCTGTATGCTGTCGGCGACATGAACAAGACGCTGGCCAACGCCAGCGCTTATCTGGAGGCGGTCGGCCATGTGGTGCTGGCATGGATCTGGCTCCAGCAGGCGTTTCTGGCGGCGCGCGCGCTCGCCGACGCCAACGTGTCGGATGTCGACTTTTATCGCGGCAAGCTGCAGGCTTGCCGCTTCTTCTACCGCTGGGAGCTGCCCAAGGTGGCGCAGCAGCTGGAGCTGCTGGCCAGCGTGGACACCACCACGCTCGATATGCAGGACGCGTGGTTTTAACAAGGAATAAAAATGCTGAAACACATCGTAATGTGGAAACTGAAAGAACAGGCCGAAGGCGGCGACCGTGCCACCAATGCCGCCAGGATGAAGGCGATGCTCGACGGCTGCGCCGATCTGGTGCCGGGCATCCTGAAGTTCGAGGCGGCGCTGGCGCAGCCGGGCCTGGAGGCGACCTACGATGTGATTCTGTATTCCGAGTTCACCGACAAGGCCGCGCTGGACGCGTATCAGGAGCATCCCGACCACGTCGCCATCAAGCCGTTCTTCGGCGCCGTGCGCGATCAGCGCCAATGCATGGATTACGAGGTCTGAATGGATATTCCATCGACCTACCAACGCATGGTCCTGGCTTCGCGTCCGCGCGGGCCGGTGCTGCCCGAGAACTTCCGCCTGGAAACCGTGCCGGTGCCCGAGCTGGCCGACGGCCAGGTATTGATACGCAATCACTATCTGTCGCTGGACCCGTACATGCGGGGGCGCATGAGCGCATCCAAAAGCTACGCCGATTGCCAGGCGCTGGATGAAACCATGATCGGCGGCACGGTCGGCCAGGTGCTGGCGTCGCGCAACCCGCGTTATCAGGAAGGCGATTTCGTCGGCGGCGTGCTCGGCTGGAGCGAGATGGGTGTCTCCGACGGCGCCATGCTGCGCAAGCTCGATACTTCCGGTATTCCGCTGTCGGCCTATCTCGGCGCGGTCGGCATGCCCGGCATGGCCGCCTGGTACGGCTTCAACCAGATCATGGCGTCCAAGCCGGACGAGACGATCGTGGTCTCGGCCGCCAGCGGCGCGGTCGGCAGCGTGGTCGGACAGTTGGCCAAGCTGCGCGGCTGCCGCGCGGTCGGCATCGCCGGCGGCGCGGACAAATGCGCCTATGTGGTCGACGAGCTGGGCTTCGACGCCTGCGTCGACTACAAGGCGGGAAATCTGGAAAAGGATCTGGAGGCGGCCACGCCCGATGGCGTCGACGGCATTTTCGAAAACGTCGGCGGCGCCGTGCTGGACGCGTCGCTGGCCCGCACCAACGCCTTCGCGCGCATCGCGCTGTGCGGCATCATCGCCGGTTTCGCGGGCGCCGACCTGTCGATCAAGAATTCGCGGCTGCTGCTGATCAATCGTTTGACCTTGCGCGGCTTCATCATCACCGAGCACATGGACTTTTGGTCGCAGGGCTTACAGGAACTGGGCGCGCTGGTGGCGGACGGCAAGCTCAAGTACCGTGAATCGGTGGCCAACGGATTGGCGTCCGCGCCGGACGCGTTCATCGGCCTGTTGGAAGGGCGGAATTTCGGCAAGCAACTTGTCAAGCTGGTCTAGTGGGCGAATTGTTTCACACACTCTACATTACCACTGTTGTCGAGGCGGCCAATAAGCGGTAGCCTAGGCGCTGCTTGACGTATCCGAAATACACTCTTGAAAATAGGAAATATATGAAGAAGATCGCCGTAGTGAGCTGCATGATGAGTTTGTCCCTGATGGCGGCATCGACCGCCTTTGCCGCGACCACCAGCGCCGAGGCGCCGTTGAAGGCGACCGCCGGCAACAAGGTCGCCGGCGTGGTGAGTTTCGAACAAGGTAAAGACAGCTTGCGCGTCAAGGCGCGCGTCGAAGGACTGACGCCAGGTTTGCACGGCTTCCACATCCACGAAAAGGGTGACTGCTCGGCGCCGGACGGCACCAGCGCCGGCGGCCACTTCAACCCATCGACGACGACGCATGGCGATCCGGCCAAACCGATGCACCACGGCGGCGACTTCGGCAACCTCAACGCCAACGACAAGGGTGTGGCCGAGCTGGATGTGACGGTGCCCCTGACCCAGATCAATCTGACCGACGGCAACCCGGCCAACGCCGTCGGCCGCTCGGTGATCGTGCACGCCGCACCGGACGACATGGTCACGCAGCCGACCGGCAACTCCGGCGCGCGTCTGGCCTGCGGCGTCATCGCCGCCAAATAAGGCGATTTGCATGCATGGCGGATTACGGCGTGCCGCCTAATCCGCCCTACGTGGAACAGTAGAATACGTCGGCCGGTGGGCAATCGCGGAGACACGTAGGGCGGATTAGCGAAGCGTAATCCGCCACGGCGCCGCCCGAGGCCCAACAATTACCCCAAGGCTGCAGCGATCGCCTTACCCGCCTCGGTCGTATCCGCCGTGCCGCCCAAATCCGGCGTCCTCGCGCCATGCTGGATACACGATTCAATCGCTGCCACGATCGCATCATGCGCCGCCCGGTACTTGCCTTCGCCAGCGCCTAAAAAGTCCAGCATCATCGCCCCCGACCAAATCATGGCCACCGGGTTGGCGATATTCTTCCCATAAATATCCGGCGCCGATCCATGCACCGGCTCGAACAACGAGGGCCATGTCCGCTCCGGATTCAGGTTCGCCGACGGCGCGATGCCTATCGTCCCCGTACAAGCCGGCCCCAAATCCGACAGGATATCCCCGAACAAATTGGACGCCACCACCACATCGAAACGCTCCGGCGACAACACAAACCGCGCGCACAAAATATCGATATGGTACTGGTCGCGCCGGATCTCCGGGTAAGCCTCGCCCATGGCCGCAAAGCGCTCGTCCCAATAAGGCATGCTGATGGAAATACCGTTCGACTTCGTGGCCGACGTCAGATGCTTCTTCGGCCGGCTCTGCGCCAGCTCGAAAGCATACTTGAGCACACGATCGACGCCGGTGCGGGTGAACACCGATTCCTGCAGGACGAATTCGCGCTCGGTCCCTTCAAACATCTTTCCGCCGACGGATGAATACTCACCCTCCGTATTTTCGCGGACAATATAGAAATCAATGTCGCCCGGCTGCTTGTTCGCCAGCGGACAAGGCACGCCGGGCATCAGCCGCACGGGCCGCAGGTTCACATACTGATCGAACTGGCGGCGGAATTTCAGCAACGAGCCCCACAGTGAAATATGATCCGGCACCGTCTCCGGCCAGCCCACGGCGCCGAAAAAGATCGCGTCGAACCCCTTGAGCTGTTCGAACCAATCGTCCGGCATCATCTTGCCGTGCAGCGCATAGTAATCGCAACTGGCCCACTCGAAGGTGGTCCACTCGATGCCGATCTCAAAGCGCTGTGCCGCCGCCTCGACCACCCGTATGCCCTCGGGCATGACCTCCTTGCCGATGCCGTCGCCGGCGATGACTGCGATTTTGTGCGTTTTCATGGGGTGGCTCCTCTTTATTAGCTGATGGATGCCAGCATAACGCGCCCGGCATCGTTTAAAATGTGTCCAATTGTGATCTCATAAAACACGATCAGTGAATAATCACCTTGAATAAGAATATCGAAAACAACGACCTGCGCGTGTTCGCCACCGTCGTGCGCAAGGCCAGCTTTGTCGCCGCCGCCGAGGAGCTGGGCATGTCGCCGGCCTACGTCAGCAAGCGGATCGGCATGCTGGAGGAGGCGCTTGGCGTGCGCCTGTTCCACCGCACCACGCGCCGGGTGGTCGTCAGCGACGACGGCGAGCAGGTTTACGCGCGCGCGCTGACGATACTGGCCAGTCTGGACAGCCTGTTCGACGAGGTGGCCGAGCGGCAGGGCGTGCCGCGCGGGCAGCTGCGCGTCAGCAGCAGCTTCGGCTTCGGGCGCAACGTGGTCGCGCCGGCGATCGCCCGCTTGGCGGCCGACCATCCGGCGCTGCGGGTGCGGTTCGAGGTGTTCGACCGTCTGGTCGACATCGTCAGCGAGGGTTTCGACATCGACGTCCGCATCGGCGACGAGATCGCGCCGCAACTGATCGCGCGTCGCCTGATGACCAACTACCGCATCCTGTGCGCGTCGCCCGCCTATCTGGCGCGGCGCGGCACCCCGGAAACCTTGCGCGAGCTCGAGGCCCATGACTGCCTGCCGATCAAGGAGCGCGACCTGCCGTTCGGCGTCTGGCGCCTGCGCAGCGCGGAGGAGGAGGGCGTGGTCAAGGTGAACGGCCCGCTGTCGACCAACCATGGCGAGATCGCATTGCAATGGGCGGTGGCCGGCGCCGGCATCGTGCTGCGCTCGCGCTGGGATGCGCAGGCGTATCTGGATCGGGGCCAACTGGTGCAGGTCTTGCCGGCGTACACGCAGGAAGCCAATGTCTGGGCGGTTTACCCGCAACGGCTGGCCAGCTCTGCCAAGGTACGCGTGTTCGTGGACTTTCTCGAACAGCATCTCGCGTGCGACAATCCACGCTTATGCAACCAGATGCCACGCGAATGAACAATCAAGCACAATACGATATCCGTTTCGGAGACTGGACCGACCTCAACGCGGATGCCAAAACCATCCGTTTTGAAGTCTTTGTCGAGGAACAAAAGGTTCCCGCCGAGCTTGAGATGGACCACATGGACGCGGTCTGTCTGCACGCGGTCGCCTATGACGCCGCCGGCATTCCGGTTGGCACCGGCAGGTTGCTGCCGGACGGCCACATCGGCCGCATGGCGGTGCGCAAGAGCGGACGCGGCACGGGCGTCGGCGGCGCCTTGCTGCAAGGGTTGATGGCGCAAGCCAAGGCGCGCGGCGACCGGCAAGTGATGCTCAGCTCGCAGACGCACGCCGCTCCATTCTACCAGCGTCACGGCTTCACGATCGAAGGCGAAGAGTTCTTCGAAGCGGGCATCGCGCACATCAACATGCGGCACATCTTCGCCTAACCGGCCACCGCTATGTGATGAACAATGGATGCACGTGGGGCGGATTAGGCGGCACGCCGTAATCGGCCATCCATGAGCCGCCGGCAGCGCATGCATGGCCGATTACGCTGCGCTAATCCGCCCTACGTGTCTCCCGGGCGATTCATGATTCTCCGGCGCGGCCGCATCAGGCCCGCCGCCAGCAGCAACATGAACAACAACTGCACCTTCGGCACGTCGAACAGGCTGTCGAACACGCCCACCACGAGCGCCCCGGTCAGCGCCGCCAGGAACACCGCCGCGTCCACCCGGCCGTGCCAGGCACTGCCCGCCATCCGCCAGGCCGCATACACCAGCAGCAAGCCCATCGCCAGCGCCCCCAGCCATCCCTGCTCGAAGTATGTGTGGATGTAAAAATTCTTAATATGCCACGGCAAGTGATCCCGGTCGCTGGTGAAGAACCACCCCGCCTGTCCGCCCGTAAAATCGCCATTGCGCAGCAGCTCCGGCCCGCCATCCCGCGCGCGCACGCTCACGTTGTCGATGTCGATCACGCCGCTCTGGTCGCCGCTGGCCAGTTCCAGTTGCACCGGCGCTTGTGCGCCCGGTAACCGTCCCAACAAGCCGTGGCGTTGACCCATGCCCGCGCTGTAAAAGTCCACCTCGAAGTGTTGCCAGCGGTCGTCCGCCCCGCTCAGCCTGAGTCCGGGCGACACGCATGTTTGCGGATAGAGCAGCCACCGCTCGCAAACAGCCATCCACACCACGGCCTTGGGATCGCTGCGTTTGACGTCCAGCGAAATCCGGTAGTTGGTATTCGGCTCCAGGCGCAGGTGTTGTATGTGGCGCAGCGCGTCGCTGTAGCCGCGCGGATGGACCGGCGCGGCCAGGCGCAGGTAGTTGTTGCCGACCAGATCGGTCTCGTAACGGAAGCTGCCCGGACGGATGCCCAGCATGTTGCCCCAGTAATAGGTGCGCGGATAACTTCCCAGCCCGGCGCCGAGCAAGGTCGTCGGCAAGTCGTCCGGCATCATGTGCACAGCCTCGTCCCAGTGGCGGGTGCGCAGCTCCCAATCCTGCGCGACCGTGCTCATGCGCTCGCCCATGTACGAGCTGCCCAGCACCGGAATGGCCATCGCCAGCAGCGCCGCCGCGCCCGCGCCGAAGGTCACGCTGGCGCGGCCGATGTGCCACAGCGGTTGGTGAACCAACAGACTCATCACGCATATCACGCAGCTCAGCCCGACCACCCAGGCCGCGTCCAGCGCGGCCGGCATGCCGCCCCAGTGGCGCGCCACCAGCAGGCAGGCGATCGCGAGCGCCGGGTAGGTGCCCAGCGCCAGCGCCGTGGCCTGCTGGCGCCAGGCGCGCGGACCGGCGAGGGCGGCCACGCCCGCCAGTCCGATGGCGAAGGCGGCAGCCGCCAGCGACAGGTAGGGCGCCTTCGCCCAGCCCGGCATGGGGAGCTTGCGCAGCGCGGCGAACAGGGCCAGGTCCAGCAACAGCAAGGCGGCGGTGGCCGCGCCAGCCCACAACAGGTAGCGCGGCTGCAGCACGCGGCCGGCGGCGCGCGGCAGCCCGCCGGTCAGCAAGGTCGCGCCCAGCAAGACGAGCAAGGCGCCCAGCGTGCGGTAGCCGCCGGTGGCGAACGAGCGCATCAGCAGCACGCTGATCACGGCGAGCAATACCGCCACGGCCGCCAGCACGCCGGGCCGCAGCTTGCCGGCGGCCAGTTGCGGACCGCAGACCAGGCAGCCGATCACGACGCCGGAGCCGGCATACGCCAGCCAGACGTCGCGCGAGAAGGTGGTGAAGCCGGTGAACAGGCCCATCAGCAGCAGCGCCAGTGCGGCGCCCAGCTGCCAGCGCCGGGCTTTGCCCAGCAGCCAGCAGGCCACGAACGGGAAGCTCAGCGCCAAGAAAGCGTCGAGCGCGGCGCCGCCGGTGTGCATGGCCGAGAACGACGCGGTCGGCCGGTAGTCGGTGGAAAAGTTGAGCAGCCCAGGAAACAGCCAGCGCTCCCAGCCTTGGATCATGGCCGTACAGAACAAGCCGAGCAGCATGCCGGGCACCAGCAGGGCGCGCAGCCGCGACAGTTCCGGGCCCACGCTGCGGGTCAGCAACGGCAACAGCACCAACGCCCACGCCAACCCCTTGGCCACGCGCAGGCTGTTGTAGTGGCCGTTGTAGCTGGCGAAGGCGTTCAGGTCCAGCGGCGGGAGTGGAAACAGGCCGCGCACGGCGGCGATGGCGGTGGTGGCGGTCACGGCGGCCAGCAAAAGCTTGGCGATGGTGGGCAGCTTGCCCGTGCGATGGCAGGGCGCCAGCCGCCAGTAGCCGACCGTCGCCGTTGCCAGCAGCATCAGATCGAATTCATCGACGTAGAACCAGCCGGTCCAGGTGGCCAGGTCCAGCCATGGCAGCGCGGCCGGCACCAACAGCAGCCACAGCGCGGGGCGCCACCACAGCAGCGCCGCGTAGGCCGCGACCGCCAAGGTGGCCGCCAGCGGCCATAACGGATAGTGCATCAGCAGCGCCGCCAGCAGCGCCAGCGGGATCAGCGCCAGCAGGCGCCACAGCACGATCCTGGCGGCGCCGACCGATGGCTGGCGCGTCACGCCCCCGGCCGTGTGGGCGGCCGTTCCGCCGACAACATGGCCGGCGGCGGGCTCGTTCATGGCGCCGGGTCCTGCCATTTTCCGGCTGCCACGAGCAGCTGCTTGAGGCCAGGCAGCGGGAAGCCGAGCGCATAGGCCTTGTGCGCGTATTCATTGGCTTCCTTGTATTGCTTGGTCTTGTAGTACACCAGGCCGAGATTGTAGTTATACGTCGGGTCTGCCGGCGCCAGCGCCACCGCCTCGCGCAACTGGTCGCGCGCCATGTCGAGCTTGCCCAATGCCATCAGGTAGGTGGCGTAGGTGGCGCGCACGGCCGGGTCGGCCGGCTGGAATTCCATCGCCCGCACGAAGTAGCACTCGACCGGGAACTGGGCGCCGGGCAGTTGCGTGACCTTGTCGCGCACGCCCACGCGCGCCATCGTCGCCAGCGCGCGCGGATGGTTGGGAATGGCGCGCAAGGTGTAATCGATGTCGCTGCCGAGCGGGCCGGTGGCGCCGCGTATGCCCAGTTCCACCTCTTCGGGGAAGTGGTGCGGCTCGACCATGGCGATATTCTGGACATTGCCCGGATCGTTGTAGTCGAACGGGCCGAAGGAGTTGGCGATCTGTCCGCACAGCTTCTTCGGCGCAGCCTGGGTTGGCGCCGCCATGCCGGCCAGTGCCAACGCGGCGAGCAACGGCACCAGAAGCCGGCGGGACGGCCGGAATGAGGGCGCGTGTTTCATGCCGCCGCCGCGCCGGCCTTGAACGCCACCGGGGCGCCGGCCACATCGTCGAGCAACTGGGCCAGCACGGCGCTGCGCGCGTGGCGGGAATGGGCGGCGACCACGGCGGCCGGCGGCAACGGTGCCTTGCCTTCCCGCACCAGCGCCAGGAAACGCGGCAGTGTTTGCATGATGTCCTCCTCGGAGTCGAGCGCGGCGATCGTGTCGATGCCGGACGCGCGCAGGGTGATGGCGGTGTCGCCGATGGCGTCGGTCAGCGCCAGTATCGGGCGGCTGGCGCGCAGATATTCATATAGCTTGGCTGGAATCTGGTGGTTGCAGTTGGACGCCTGCAGTATCAATAGCGCGTCGACGGTGAGCATCTCCGTCAGCGCGGCGCGGTAGGGCTGGTGCGGGGCTATGGTCACCATGTCCTGCAGTCCGTACGTCGCCAGCAAGCCGGCCAGGAAGGCGTCGTGTCCGGTGGCGCGCAGCACCAGCTTCAGGGTTTCCGGGCCGATCAGTCCCTGGCGCCGCAGCGCGGCCATGGCGGCGAACAATGGCGCCGGATCGCGCTCGGAAGGGTAGATGACGCCGCTGTGCAGCAGCACCAGCGGACGGTCGGCGGACGGCGGCGCGCTTGCGGCGCCGATGGCGCCATCGCGCTGTGCGTCGAGGAAATTCTCCTCGTCGTAGCCGTTCTCCACCAGGCGGAAGCGTTCGGCGGGCAGGTGCGGGAAGCGTTGCCGGTAGGTCTGGATCGCCCCCGGCGTGGTGCACACGGCCACCGTGCAGCGCTCGACCGTGCGCCGTTCTATCCACAGGTAGACCTTGCGCGTGAGCGGATTTTCCGGATAGCCGACATCGGTCATCGGGTCGCGCAGGTCGGCCACCCACGGCAGGCCCGACAGGCGCTGCAGCACGTAGGCGATCAGGTGGGCGGTGGCGATCGGATAGGTCGACCACAACACTTGCGGACGATGCCGGCGGATCAGCCGCAGCCCGGCCGGCACCGCGCCCAGCAGCCACGACACCCAGCGGTCGGGCAGCGCCATCAGGCTCGAGTAGCGGCCGCGCAGCGACAGGTGGCGCGCCGTGTCGAGCGCGAAGGCGCGGCACACCGGCACGTCGGCGGGGATCTCGCCCATCTGGTCGTCGCCGGGATTGCTGTAGGCGCGCGGATGCGCGGACAACAGCACCGGCTTCCAGCCCCATTCCGGCAGGTACTGCGAGAACTTCAGCGTGCGTTGGATACCGCTGCTGCCGCGCATCGGCGGGTAGTGGAAGGCGATCATCAGCACTTTTTTGGACGTTGCCGTCTCTACCATGTGTGCACCCAGTTTGCAGTCCAGTCGGCGACCTGGTCGCGCCATGCGCGACGGGAAAAAGTGTGGTCGGCTTCGTCGATTTCGTGTCGTGTGGTGCCGCTGCGCGCGAGCAGGTTTTGCCATGCGGGCGAAGCGCCGGCCAGGTCGGTGAATTCCTTCGCCGTCAGGTCGGCGCCGCTGAGGATCAGCAGCACCGGTCCCTTGAAGCGCGACCAGCTCGCCAGCATGCGCGCGGGCAGGTCCGCCGGTGGCGTGTCGGCATCGGGCGGCGGCTTGCCGCCGGACCCGCTGGCGGCCAGCAGTCGGCGCAGCGAGCGCCAGGCGGCGCCGGCGTCGAATTGCCCGCTGAACAACTTGCGCCACAGTTCGCCCTGCAGCAGGCGGCCACGGTAATAATGCTTGAGCGTGGCGCGCGCCGCGCCCGCCTCGGTGCGCACCCACGGGTTGAGCAGCACCAGGCCGCGCACGCGGGCGTCCTGGCCGGCATAGAACAGCGCCGCCGAGGCGCCGTCGCACAAGCCCCACAGCACCACCTCGCGCATGCCGGGCACCGCCGCCATGAAATGGTCGATGGCCGCGCGCACGTCCAGTTCGACATCGCTGAAGTCGCGCTGCATGCCTTCGCTGTCGCCCATGCCGCGATAGTCGAAGCGTTGCACCGGGATGCCGCGCGCCGCCAGCGTGCGCGCCAGCAGGGTGAACTGGCGGTGGCTGCCGGCACGGTATTGCGGCCCGCCGACGATGATCAGCACGCCGCGCGGCGACGCTTGCTCGGGCAGGCTCAGCACGCCGTGAAGTTGTTCGCCGCCGCAGCGGAAGGCCACGGCTTGTTCTTCATAGCGCATCGGCGCTCTCCATCGCGAACCATGGGGCCAGCGCGGCGGTTGCCTCCAGCAGCGGTTGGCAGGTGGCGATTTCCTGGCTGCCCCAGAAGGCGGGGCCATCGATCCGGGTCATGTCGACCTCGGCGCCGCGCTCGCGCAGCGCCGCCAGCGTCTTGTCCGTGGCGGGCGACTGCGCGCGCTCGGGCTGGCCGATGTCGAACCAGTGCAGCGCGCAGCCGGCGCGGCCGAGCGGTGCCAGCTTCAGGCCATCGATGGCCAGCGCCAATTCCGGCGACAGTTCGTAGCCGGCGACTTCCAGCGAATGGCCTGCCGCCAGCATCGTGCGCAGGGCGGCGGTGGAATTGTCAGCCGCGCCCGTCGCGCTCATCATCGCGCCGGCCATGCGCAGGCGCAGGAATTGCGTGAGGAAGGTGGCGCCGTCCAGCACCGGCTGCCACAGGATCAGTTGACGCGGCGCGCCGGCTTCCGGCGCGTTGGCAACGTAGTCCATCGCCAGCAGCGCGCCCAGACGCAGCCCGAGCAGCGCGGGGCGGTGGCCGCTGCGCTGTTCCAGCCAGGCGCTGGCCAGGCCGATGTCGTCGCGCCAGCCTTGCCAGCGGGCGTCGGCGAAATCGCCGCTGCTGTCGCCGCAGCCGTGCAGGTCGATGCGCAAGGTGGCGATGCCGTGCCGCGCCAGTTCCAGGGCCAGCAAGGCGGCCATCCGGCGCGACTTGTTCATTTCCTCGGCGAACGGCGGCACGTAGACCAGCGCGCCACGGCACGCGCCCGCAGCCGGCTGGTACAGGCAATAGCGCTGCCCGCCGGCGCTATCGCCCGCCGGCAGAAAGAACGCCTCGGCCGCCCCGTTGTTCATGCCGCCATCATCTTGTCGGTGACAAAATCGGTCAGGCTGCCGACGGTGGCGAAGGTGTGGGCGCTGATGTCGTCGTCCTCGATGGTGAAGCCGTAGTGCTCCTCCAGCGCGGCCAGCAGTTGCACCACGGCCATCGAGTCGAGCTCGGGTATGCTGCCAAGCAAGGCCGAGTCGCGCGTGAGCGCCTGTGCGGACGGCCCCAGGCTCAGTACGTCGCCGAGGATGGTTTTGACGGATTCCAGTTGCATTTGACGCTACTCCATTGATTGTTCGGTTGTTGCGGCGGTCGCGGCGGTTCCGGAAGGCGCCGGCGCCAGGTTGCGGTTCTCGGCGCGGCGCTGCCAGGCGTGGTGCAGGCGGCGCAGTCCGGACCAGCGGTAACTGTTGACGTGGTACAAGGTGCGCACTTCGTCGCTCCAGCGGCGGTGCCACTCCATCACCTTGCCATAGAATTCAAGCCCCTTGAAACGACGTAGCGCAAACAAATGCTGACAAAGTTCTTCCAGCAGCAGAAAAGCCGGGCTGTACTGGCTGCCCAGCGACTCGTCGTACGTGGTTTTCAGAATGATGACGCTGTCGCCGCCCTCGACGCACAGGTTCACCGCGACCAGGCGGTCGTCGAACCAGTAGCGGTAGACGGCGGCGTCGCCACGTCGGGCCATGCCTTCGAGCATGGCGCGGTAGAAACGGCCCTGGGCGTTGTCGAGATGCACCGAGGTGCCTTCCTTGGATTTCCAGCCGGCGCTTTCGAGCCGGCCGAAGTCGGCCACGGCGGCGGCCATGCCCTCGGCCTCGCGCGTGACTTCCATGCGCGTGGCGATGCCTTCCTTGAGCAGTTTGGCGCGCTGTTTCTTCATGTTGGCGCGCAGGTTCTTGCCGCGCCCGTTCCAGTAATCGGCAAACTCGCCTTGCAGCGCCACGCGGGCGGTGTCCAGATAGGGCAGCACGGTGATGCGGTCGCTGTCCTCCGGTTGGCGGGTGACGGCCGGATCGCACTGCGTCATGCCCAGTAACAAGGCGCCGCCGGGCAAAGTGCGGATCAGGGCGTCGAGCAGGCGCGGCAAATCCTCCGGCGCCAGCGCGCCAGGTTGCTCCAGCCATAAAGTGACCGGCGCCTGCGACGGTTGAAAGGTTTCCCAGACACCGGCGCGGCGCGGGCAGACGATGGTCATGACGACCACTTCGTTGTCCTTTCGCCACATGGCCAACCATTCGTTGCCCTTGCCGAACTCCTTCAGCAACGGCTGGATGAATTCGGGCGACAGCAATGGCGCGGCCGGTCCGGCGATGTTCAGCCCGGCCCAGGTGGCGGCGTGGTCGGCGAAGCGGGCGGCCGGCACCAGCGACCAGCTCATGCTGGCGCTCCCGCCGCCAGCGCGGCGCGGATCTGGACGATCAGCCATTCCAGCTCATCGTCGCGCAACTCCTGGTGACAGGGAAACTGCATCACGTGGCGCGACAGCTCGACGCTGGCGTCGCACACGGCGGCGCCAGCGTCCGGCCACAGGAATTCGCCGAAGCGCAGGACCGGCACGGCGCCGCGCTTGAGCGCCGCGAACACTTGTCTCGGTTGCTCCACCCACAACGGAAACACCCACGGATAGACGTTGTCCGGCAAGGCCGGGAACAGCGGCCGGCAGCCGGGCAGGTCGGCCAACGCCGCGTGCAATCTTAGATAGTGGCGCCGCCGCAACGCGCCCATGCGGCGCCGCGACACCAGCCGCAGCATCAGCCGCGAATACACCGACGAGCGCTTGTCCAGCCAGGCCGGATCGAAGCTGAAGCCGCCTTCCGACGAACCCGGCGACAGCGGTTGCGCGCGCGCCGGATTGCGCGCCTTCATCCGTTGCCACAGCACGTTCTTGAGCGCCATCGGCAACGCCAGCAGGTGGCGCAGCAGGCCCAGGCGACGGTACTGGCAACCTTCCTCGAGCGCATTGATGGCCACTTTGGCCTCGAAACCGGCGCCGGCCGAGCGCAACCGCACGCCGTCCAGCGCATGGCGCGCCGACACCAGGCAGCCGCCTTCATATATAGGGAGGAATTTCATGCTGCTGGCGATGGCATAGTCGCCGAACGAGCCCAGCGGCTTGCCCTGGTACTCGCCGAGGAAGGAATGCGCGCAGTCTTCCAGCAGTTTGATGCCGTGGCCGTCGCAAAAGGCCCGCAGCTTGTCCAGCGGTTGGGGAAAGCCGAAGTAATTGGTGGCCATCAGCACCTTGGTGCGTGGCGTGACCCGGCGCGCCAGGTCCTCCAGGTCGATCTCGGTATTGCGCAGGATGCGGTAGAACACCGGCAGCGCGCCCGACCAGATCACCGGCTCTATCATCGACGCGCAATGGTAGGCCGGCACCAGCACCTCGTCGCCGGCGCCGACCGCCATTTCCCTCAGCGCAAGCGCGATGGCGACCCGGCCGCTGGTGACCAGGCGCGCCGGCCCGGCATCGACGATGGAGCGCACGGCGGGATGTCCCCGGTGCAGGAAGGAGGCGGCGGACAGCACGGGCGCGAGCGGAATCGGCGAGGCCGGCGGTGGTGCGGATGCGGCTTGCGCGCCGCCAACGGCCGGCTGGAAACCGACATCCTGATTGACATTCAACATGCTCAACTACTCCCCGGCCGGTAAGATTGGAGGCGACTCTTCGTCCGCCTCTCCGTTACCATTTAGACATTTTTCGAGTATAGCGCTACTGATTGGCCGATGCACTATTAATAACGAACGATGTCAAATTGTGTTGTTTTCGTTGTAATTGAATATTGAAATGCTAATCTGCGTGCCATTCTGATATCATCATTCGATCTGTGGCCGAGGCCGGCCGATCAGCAAAAAACCTGCAAAAAAACCTGCAAAAGAGGGTGACATGGGCTGTGCTACGAGCTATCTGGTGCACGATTTTATTTTCTCATCGGCCGAGCGCGCACCCGCCGCCGAAGCGTTGGTCGACGGCGCCCGGCGCCTCACCTATGCGCAACTTGCCACCCTGACCAAGCGCACTTCCGTGGCGCTGCGGGCACGTGGCGCGCGGCGCGGCGAACGGGTCGCCGTCTACATGGAAAAGAATATCGAGCATGTCGCGGCGCTGTTCGGCGCCGCCGCCGCCGGCATGGTGTTCGTCCCCGTCAATCCACTGTTGAAGCCCGAGCAGGTCGCCTACATCCTGCGCGACTGCGACGTGCGCGTGCTGGTCACCAGCGCCGACCGGCTGCGCCAGCTGGCGCCCAGCCTGGGCGGCTGCGACAGCCTGCACACGGTGCTGGCGCTGGGCGCGGCGCGCGCGGCCACGCCGGTCGCCGATATCGGCCAGATCAGGGTGCTGGACTGGGACGCGGCGCTGGCGGAAGCCGCCGCCGCCGAGGCCAACGCCGACACGGCCAACTTGCCGGCCCGCCGCCTCACCGATTCGGACGTCGCCGCCATCCTGTACACCTCCGGCAGCACCGGCCAGCCCAAGGGCGTGGTGCTGTCGCACCGCAACCTGGTGGCCGGCGCGGCCAGCGTCGCCAGCTACCTGGGCAACACGGCGGACGACCGCATCCTGGCCGTGCTGCCGCTCAGCTTCGACTACGGCCTGAGCCAGCTCACCACGGCCTTCCTCAGCGGCGCCTGCGCGGTGCTGATCAACCACTTGCTGCCACGCGACGTGATGACCGCCGTGATCGCCGAACGCATCACCGGTCTGGCCGGCGTGCCGCCGTTGTGGATACAGCTGGCCGCGCTCGACTGGCCGACCGTGTGCACCTTGCGCTATCTCACCAATTCCGGCGGCGCCATGCCGCGCGCCACGCTCGACCAGTTGCGCGCGAGGCTGCCGGCCGCCCAGCCCTACCTGATGTACGGCCTGACCGAGGCGTTCCGCTCGACCTTCCTGCCGCCGGCCGAGCTGGACCGGCGTCCCGACTCGATGGGCAAGGCCATCCCCAACGCCGAGGTGCTGGTGCTGCGGCAGGACGGCAGCGAATGCGCACCGGGCGAGCCGGGCGAGCTGGTGCACCGTGGACCGCTGGTCTCGCTCGGCTACTGGAACGACGCCGCGCGCACCGCCGAGCGCTTCAAACCCTACCGCTCGCCGCTGACGGGCCTGATGTTGCCGGAGATGGCGGTGTGGTCGGGCGACACGGTGCGCCGCGACGAGGACGGCTTCCTGTATTTCATCAGCCGCGCCGACGAGATGATCAAGACCTCCGGCTACCGGGTCAGCCCGGGCGAGGTGGAGGCGGTGCTGTACGCGCAGGGCGAGGTGGCCGAGGCCGCCGCGCTGGGCGTGCCGCATCCGGTGCTGGGCCAGGCGATCGTGGTGGTGGTGGCCGTGCGCGATGGGCGCGTGCTCGACGAGGCTCGTCTGCTGGCCGCGCTCAAGCCGCACCTGCCAAACTACATGCTGCCGCATAAAATCATCCTGGCCGACGCCAGCCTGCCGCGCAATGCCAACGGCAAGATCGACCGCAAGCTGCTCAGCACGCAGTATCTGGCCAGCTTCACGGCAGCGGCGGCATGAGCGACGAACTAAGCCGCGCGGCGAGCCAGGCGCCGGTCCACGCGCCGCTGGAGCAATTCCCGGTGCGCGACGACTGCCTGCAGGTAGGCGGCGTGCCGCTGACGCGCCTGGCCGCGCAACTGGGCCAGACCCCGTTCTATGCCTACGATCGTCACGCGATCGCGCGCCGCGTGGCCGAGCTGCGCGCCGCGTTGCCGCCCGGCGTGCAGCTACACTACGCGATGAAGGCCAATCCGATGCCGGCCGTCGTGCAGCACCTGGCCGGCCTGGTCGACGGCATCGACGTCGCCTCCGGCAACGAGCTGCGCGTGGCGCTCGACACCGGCGTGGCGCCGACCGACATCAGCTTCGCCGGCCCGGGCAAGGGCGACGGCGAACTGTCCTGCGCGGTGGCGGCCGGCGTGATCATCAACGTCGAGTCGGAAGCCGAGCTCGATCGTATCGCCGCGATCGGCCTGCGGCTCGATATCCGTCCCCAGGTGGCGCTGCGCGTCAATCCCGATTTCGAGCTCAAGTCGTCCGGCATGCGCATGGGCGGCGGCGCCCGCCAGTTCGGCATTGACGCCGAGCTGGTGCCGGCTTTGCTTGAACGGCTGGCGGCGATGCCGGTCGACTGGCACGGCCTGCATATCTTCAGCGGTTCGCAGAACCTGAAGGCGGCGGCCTTGCAGGAAGCCCATCAGCAAACCCTGGCGCTGGCGATGCGGCTGGCCGAGTTCGCGCCCCGTCCGATGCGCTTGCTGAACATCGGCGGCGGCTTCGGCATTCCCTATTTCCCCGGCGAGCAGCGGCTTGACGTGGCGGCGGTCGGCGCCAACCTGGCACTGTTGCTGCCGGACGTGCGCCGCGCGTTGCCGGAAGCGCAGATCGTCATCGAGCTGGGCCGCTATCTGGTCGGCGAGGCCGGCGTCTACGTCAGCCGTGTGATCGAGCGCAAGGTCTCGCGCGGGCAGGTGTTCCTGGTCACCGACGGCGGTTTGCACCATCACCTGTCGGCCTCGGGCAACTTCGGCCAAGTGATCCGCAAGAATTATCCGGTGGTGATCGGCAACCGTGTTCATGGCGCGGCGCGCGAGACGGTGTCCGTGGTCGGGCCGCTGTGCACGCCGCTGGACCTGCTGGCCGACCGCATGGAATTGCCCGCCGCCGGTCCGGGCGACCTGGTGGCGGTGCTGCAATCGGGCGCCTATGGATTGAGCGCGAGTCCCGGCGGCTTTCTCAGCCATCCGGCGGCGCTGGAAGTACTGGTGGGACAACAAGATCGCGATGGAGCGGCTTCATGAGTGGAATCTGTGGGTGGATAGGGCAGGGCCGCGACGCCGGCGCCAACCGTGAACTGGCCGAGGCGATGGCCGCGCCGCTGGTGGGTGTCGACGGCCAGCCGCCGCAAATCATGACTGGCGCGGCAAGCGCCATGGCCGGCGCCGGCGTGCAATGCTACGAGGCCGACGGCGTGCGCTTCATGCTGGTGGGCGAGGCCCGGTTGCGTGGTGGCGCCGATACCATCCCCGGCCCGGCCTGGACCGAACTGTGGCGCGGGCAGGGCGCGCTGGCGTTGTGCGAAGCGCTGACCGGCGCCTTCGCGCTGGCCGTCATCGACGAGCGCGCCGGCGAGGCCTTGCTGGCCACCGATCACATGGGCAGCTTCCCGCTGCTGTATCAGCGGCAGGGCGAGACCCTGGTGTTCGCCAGCTCGGCCCAGTCCCTGCGCCGCCACCCGCTGACGCCGGCCGAAATCGATCCCCAGGGTTTGTACAACTACGTCTTCTTCCACATGATCCCGGCCCCGGGCGGCATCTACCGGCACCAGCAGCGCCTGCTGCCGGGCAGCTGCCTGCATTACCGGCAGGGACGGATCGAGTCGCACACTTACTGGCGCATGCGCTTCGACGAGCGTGTCGAGACGCCGTTCCCGCAACTGAAAGAGGAATTCCGCCAGGTGCTGCGCGACAGCGTGCGTGAATCCACCGGCGCCGGCAAGGTCGGCGCCTTTCTCAGCGGCGGCACCGACAGCTCCACCTTGGCCGGCATCCTGTGCGAGACGGGCGGCGCGCCGGCGCAAACCTATTCGATCGGCTTCTCGGCCGACGGCTACGACGAAATGTCCTACGCCCGCCTGGCCTCGCGCCACTTCGGCACCGACCACCACGAATACTATGTGACGGCCGACGACGTCGTCGACATCATTCCGCGCATGGCGAAGGCCTTCGACCAGCCGTTCGGCAATGCCTCGGCCGTGCCCGCGTATTACTGCGCGCGCATGGCGGCGGCCGACGGCGTCACGCGCATGATAGGCGGCGACGGCGGCGACGAGCTGTTCGGCGGCAACGAGCGCTACGCCCGCCAGCAGGTGTTCGCGCTGTACCAGAAGGTGCCGGCGCTGCTGCGCGAGGGCTTGCTTGAGCCGGCGCTCAACCATTTTCCCGGCGCCGACCGCGTGGCGCTGCTGCGCAAGGCACGCAGCTACGTGGCGCAGGCCTCGGTGCCGATGCCGGCCCGGCTGGAAACCTACAACCTGCTCAACCGTTACGGCGCGGCCGAGGTGTTCGAGCCCGGCCTGCTGGCCGGCGCCAACCCCGGGCGTCCGCTGGACGAACTGGCGGCGTCCTACGGCCAGAGCGACGCCGCCAGCCTGATCAACCGCATGCTGGCGCTGGACCTGAAGATCACCCTGGCCGACAACGATCTGCCGAAGGTGCGCGGCGCCTGCGCGCTGGCCGGCGTCGAGGCCGCGTTCCCGTTCCTGAGCGAATCGATGGTGGCGTTTTCGTCCCGCCTGACGCCGCGCCAAAAGCTCAACGGCAGCCAGTTGCGTTACTTCTTCAAGCAGGCGCTGGGCGACTTCTTGCCGCAGGAAATCATTCACAAGGAAAAGCACGGCTTCGGCCTGCCGTTCGGCGTCTGGATGCAGCAGTATCCGCGACTGAATGCACTGGCCGGCGACAGCCTGCAGTCGCTGCGCCGGCGCGGCGTCGTGCGCGGCGAGTTCATCGACAAGCTGCTCGGCCATCACGTGCGCGAGCACGCCGGCTACCACGGCACGATGGTGTGGGTGTTGCTGATGCTGGAGCAGTGGTACCAGCAACACCAGCACACCCCGCAACCCCGACAAACCCGGAACTGATGTCATGCGCGTTTGCCTGACCATCGATACCGAATTCAGCATTGCCGGCGCCTTCGCCGACCCGGCGCTGCGTCCGGTCGGCGCGCAGATGGTCCGTTGCGACGTCGATGGCCGCTCGCAGGGCCTCGACTTCATGCTCGACTGCTTCGCCCGCAACGACATCACCGCGACGTTCTTCATCGAGACCTTGCAACGCCATTACTTCCGCGACGATCCGATGCGGCCGCTGGCGCAGCGCATCGCCGCCGCCGGCCACGAGCTGCAACTGCACGCCCATCCGTGCTGGGCGGTGTTCCAGCACGACGACTGGGCCGAACGCGTGCGGCGCGAGCCGCGCCAGGACGACTTCGCCGGCCGCGACGAGGCCTCGACCCTGGAGCTGCTGCGCCAGGGGCAAGCCACGTTCCGCGAATGGGGCCTGCCGCCGCCACAGGTGTTCCGCAGCGCCAGCCTGCAGCACGACAGCGGCTTGTACAGCGCGATCGCCGCCGCCGGCATCCCTTACAGTTCCAACATCGGGCTGGCGATCTACGACAGCGGCGATCCGCGCTACCGTCTCTACGGCGGGCGCCACCTGCGCCACGGCGTGCTGGAATGCCCGGTGTTGACCTTCAGCGACTGGCGCCTGCGCCGTCCGCACCTGAAGACGCTGTCGATCTCCGGCACCAGCTTCGCCGAAACGCGCACCCTGCTCGAACGCGCGCGCCGGGCCGGCATGGAGCTGGTGGTGATCCTGACCCATCCCTTCGAATACGTGCAAAGCCGGGGCGCCGATTACCGCACCTTGCGCCGCCACGGCGTCAACCAGGAGCGGTTGGAGCGCCTGTGCGGCTATCTCGCGGCCAACGGCGACCGCTACCAGGCCAGCGGCCTGGCCGCCGCCGCCAGCCTGCCATTGGCCCCACAGCACGCGGAAAACCATTTGCTCAGCGGCGCGCCGTGGCAAAGCGTGTGCCGCATGGCGACCCAGGTGTTGTACGACCGCTACGGCCACTGGGCGTTGGCGCGCCAGGGCGCGGGGGCGGCATGAACTGGCGCCGTCCATTCGCGCCGCTGGCCGAGGCCATCGACCGCCGGCACGGCACCTGGCGCGGGCTGGTGCGCGCCTGGCTGGCCCGGATCGAGCTCGCCAGCGGCCGCCTGTCCGGCTTCCACCTGCGCCACCCGCACAAGGTGCGCCGCGCCGTCTTCATTTGCCTCGGCAACATCTGCCGCAGCGCCTTCGCCGAACAGGTGGCGGCGCGGCTGGACATGACGGTGGCCTCGGCCGGCCTGTCGACCCACACCGGCTCCGCCTCGCCGGACAGCGCGCTGCGCGCGGCGCGCCGCCACGGCTACGACATGAGCGCCCACCGCGCCACCGACCTGACCGATTTCGACGTCCAGCCGGGCGACCTGTTCCTGGTCATGGAAGTGCGCCAGGCGCGCGAGCTGCGACGCCGGCTGGGACCGCGCACGGACGTCGAGGTGGTGCTGCTGGGCCTGTGGTGCACGCGACCGATGCCGCACCTGCACGACCCCTTCACGTTGAGCGACGCCTACTTCGACCAGTGCTTCGCAAGGGTGCGGCAAGCGGTGCGCGGGCTGCAGCGCGCCGTGCCGCAGTTGACGCGGCGCCAGCCCGCCACCACCAACGAACCGGCGGCGATCCGGCGCGCCGCCGGCGCATCCAACCGCAGCGGGAGCATCGCATGAACCGGGGATTTTCCATTTACCTCGATCTGGTGCGGGTTCTCGCCGCGCTGGCGGTGATCGTCTACCACTCCAATTTCCGCCTGCTGACCACGGAGAAGCTACCGTTCAGCAACCACGGCCACGCGGCGGTGATCGTCTTCTTCGTGCTGTCGGGCTATGTCATCGCCTACATCACCTCCGAGCGCGAGAACACGCCGCTGTCGTACTGGTCCAGCCGGCTGTCGCGCTTTTACTCGCTGGCGCTGCCGGTCGTGCTGCTGACGCCGCTGCTGGACATGGCCGGGGAGGCCATGGCGCCGCAGTTCTACACCGGCGGCACCACCACCTACGGCCTGGCCTGGCTGCGCATCCTGACCAGCCTGACCTTCCTCAACGAGGTGTGGCTGGTGTCGATCATGTCGTTCTCCAACGTGCCGTACTGGTCGCTGTGCTACGAGTTCTGGTATTACGTGCTGTTCGCCATCGTCACCTTCACGGCCGGCCGCACCCGCGTGCTGCTGGCCGGCGCCGTCATGCTGCTGCTCGGCCCCAAGATTTTGCTGCTGGCGCCGGTGTGGGTGGCCGGCGTGGTGCTGTTCCGCTGGCAATGGCTGCGCACGCTCAAGCCGCTGCCCGGCGCGCTGCTGTTCGCCGCCTCGTGGCCGGCTTACTGGCTGTTCCATCATTACGGCATGACCGAGGCCGGTTCGAACCTGCTGCTGCGGCTCGTCGGCGCCGACTTGCACCACCAGATGGCGTTCTCCAAGTTCTTCATCACCGACTACCTGCTGGCGGTCATCGTGCTGGCCAACTTCGCCGGCATGCGGGCGCTGGCCGACATCGCCGCGCGGCCGCTGGGTATGATCGAACCGATGATCCGTCCGCTGGCCGCCTACACCTTCAGCGCCTATATTTTGCACCAGCCGCTGATGCAGTTCTACGCCGCGCTGATCGATGGCGACCCGGGCCGGCCATGGTTCTACGCCGCCACGATGCTGGCCACCTTCGCCACCATCGGCGTGCTGGGCAGCCTGACCGAACAGCAGCGCCACCACTGGCGGCACGCGATCCGCAAGCTGCTGGCGCGCATCTTCGACAGACCAAGCCGGCAGGTGCCGGTGGCGGGAGTGCCCCATGGCTGAGGCTTTGATACCGGCGGTGGTGCTGGGCATCGACACCCCGATCGGACTGGCCATCATCCGCGACCTGGGCCGGCGCGGCGTGCCGGTGATCGGCATCGCGCACAGCGCGTCCGGGCTTGGCCTGCGTTCGCGCTACCTCGCGCGGGGCCTGATACGTCCCGGCGGCGGCGCCGCCGGCCTATTGCAGCAACTGCGCCAACTGTCCTCGGAGATCGGCCCGGCCTGCCTGTTCGCGATCTCCGAAACCGACATCGCCGCGCTCAACCTGGAGCGCGCGCAGCTGGACGGCTACCGCCTGATGTTCGCCGACACGGCGCGCATGGAGCGGGTGCTGCACAAGGACCAGACCTATGCGGCCGCCGCCTCGGTGGGCATCCACGTGCCGCGCACGCTGCACCCGAACTCGATGGAGGAGGCCGCCGCCGCCGCGCCGGCGCTGCGTTATCCGGCCATCCTCAAGTGGGCCGATCCGAACGGCGCGATGCAGCCGCTGCGCCGGGCCGGCCTGTCGCTCGACAAGCTGCGCTACTGCGCCGACGCCGACGAACTGCTGGCCGGGCTGCGCCGCTACGAGGCGGTCGGCATCTATCCGATGGTGCAGGAATTCTGCGCCGGTTACGGCCTCGGCCAGTTCGTGCTGATGCGCGACGGCCAGGCGCACTGCCTGTTCCAGCACCGCCGCGTGCACGAATGGCCGCCGGAGGGCGGCATTTCCACGCTGTGCGTGTCGCTGCCGCCGGACCAGCACGCGGCCCTGATGGAACAGTCGGTCGCGCTGCTGCGCGCGCTCGACTGGGAGGGCGTGGCCATGGTCGAATACCGCTACGACCCGGCCACCGGGCGGGCCGCGCTGATGGAAATCAACGGCCGCTTCTGGGGCAGCCTGCCGCTGGCCTGCCAGGCCGGCGCGGCGTTTCCGTGGTACGCCTACCAGCTGCTGGGACTGGAGCGGCCGGTGGCCCAGGCGCCGTACGTGCCAGGGCTGCGCGCCCGATTCATGGTGCCGGAAACCAAACGCCTGTGGCGCGTGCTGACCCGCAAGCCCGGCGACGGCTATGTGCCGGCGGCCGGCGCTCTGGCCGAGATCGCCGGCTATCTGTTCGACTTCGTCCGGCCGAGCACCCGTTATTTCGTCCACAGCTGGCGCGACCCGATGCCTTTGTTGAGCGACCTGTGGCTGACGGCGCGGCGCTTGCTGCCCGCGCCGCGCATCCCGCAACGGAGAAAAACATGAACGTCGCAGTCGACGAGGACGCCGGCGCTTTGCCCACGGTCGCCGTGATCATTCCGTACTACCAGCGGCAGGAGGGCATCCTGCGCAAGGCGGTCGTGTCGGCGCTGGCCCAGCGCGGCGAACACCGGCTGACCATCATCGTTGTCGACGACGCCTCGCCGGTGCCGGCGCGCGCCGAGCTGGCCGGCTTGCTGGCCGATGAGCCGGAGCGCATCGTCATCATCGAACGGCCCAACGCCGGTCCCGCCGCCGCCCGCAACACCGGACTGCACGCGCTGCCGCCCGGCACCGACTTCGTCGCCTTCCTCGATTCCGACGATGAATGGATACCCGAGCACCTGGAGCGCGCGCTGACGGCGCTGGGGCAGGGCAACGATTTCTATTTCTCCGACCACTACCAGTTGCACCAGACGGTCAGCGCGTTCCGCCGTGCCGGCCGCATCGATCCGGCGCAGCACCCGGCGCTGGCCGGCGCCGACGAGTTGTACGCCTACCGGGGCGACATGTTCGACCAGATCCTGAGCGGCAACATCATCGGCACCTCGACCGTGGTGTACCGCCACGCGCCGCTGGCGACCTTGCGCTTCCGCGAGGAGTTCGTCTACGCCGGCGAAGACTATCTGTTCTGGCTCGAGCTGAGCCAGCGAACCGGCCGCATCGCGTTTTCGGCGCGCTGCGAGTGCGTCTACGGTGCCGGCGTGAACATCTTTTCGGGTTCGGGCTGGGGCAGCAAGACGTCGCTGTTGCGGCTGCACCACGAAATGAAATTCCAGCGCGCGCTGTCGCGCCTGTTCGACCTGTCGGCACCGCAGCGGCAGGCCAATCTCGCCAGCGTGCGCCGCCTGCGCCGCAGTTTTGTCGCCGATCTGCTGCACCGCGTGCTGCACCGGCAGGAAGTCTCGCCGTCGCTGCTGGGACGACATTGCAAGGTCGATCCGCAGACCTTCATCTACGCCTTGCCATTGGCGGTCGGCATCGCGTTGCAGCGCGAGCGGGGGAAGTAGCCCACCATTTAAAGACTCACCGAATATCCTGAGTGGAACGATGGCGTTGGGGAGGCGGCCACGATTCCGGTGGTCCAGGATCACTAGAAAGGTAGCTGCCATGGATCAAGCATTTATTTACGATAAGGCGTTCTCGCGCAATATCGGCTGGGTCACCGAGGCCGAGCAAGCGGTATTGCGCGGCAAGCGCGTGGCGATCGGTGGCGCCGGCGCGGTTGGCTCGTTCTACGCCAACACCTTCGCCCGGCTCGGCTTCGGCAAGTTCGTCATCGCCGACTTCGACACCTACGACATCGTCAACTTCAACCGCCAGCTGGGCGCGACCATGAGCACGCTCGGCCAGCCGAAGTCGGAGGTGATACGCCGCATGATCCTCGACATCAATCCCGAGGCCGACATCCGCGTCTTTGCCGAGGGCGTCACCAGCGCCAACTTGCCGGAATTCCTGCGCGACGTGGATTTCTATGTCGACGGACTGGATTTCTTCGCGTTCGACGCGCGCCAACAGACCTTCGCCAAATGTGCGGAGATGGGCATTCCGGCGACCACGTGCGCGCCGTTGGGCATGGGCGGGGCCAGCCTGACTTTCTTGCCCGGCAAGACGACCTTCGAACAATACTTCCAGTGGGGCGATTTGCCGGAGCTGGACAAGGCGATCCGCTTCATGGTCGGGCTGGCGCCGGCCGGCCTGCACCGGGCGTATCTGGTGGTGCCGTCGGCGGTGAATTTGAAGGAGCGGCGCGGGCCGTCGACGATCATGGCGTGCAACCTGTGCGCGGGCATCTCGGCCACCGTTGCGCTGAAGGTGTTGCTGGGCAGGGGAGAGGTGCTGGCCGCGCCGCACGGCCTGCATTTCGACGCTTATCGGAACAAGATGGTGCACACCTACCGCCCCGGCGGCAGCAGCCACCCCTTGCAATGGCTGGCGATCACCATCGCCAAGCGGATCTATGGCAAGGCGTTGGCGGAGGCGTGAGTTGGCGGGGTTTCGGGCGCGTTGGTGGCGGCTCGGCGATGGCGGATTACGGCGTTCCGCCTAATCCGCCCTACGTGTCTCCCCGGTATGCCAGTGTCCCCGGGGCGCCGGCGTCCATCTAAAACACGTAGGGCGGATTAGCGTAGCGTAATCCGCCATGCATGCGCCGCCGACAGCTTTAAGATTGAACACGCCCGTCAAACATCCCTCGTCCGCGCCGCCTGAAGCGGCGTCAGCAGCGCCTTGTGGAACAGGTGGCGCGCCAGCAGCCAAGGCGGCATGCGCAGCCAGTTGCCGCGCAGGTAAAGCATCTGGCGCGCCAGTTTGCTCAGCGGCCCGTCGCAGCTGGCGTGCCGCGGCAGCAAGGCCCGGTCCAGCAGCGCGTCCATCAGCGCCAGCACTACCGGCCCCGGCCGCGCCACCTCGTTCCCCTCCAGCAGCGACGCCGGCACCGGCGTATGCAACAGGCGCGCGGCGTGGCGCAGCGCGTAAAACAGCGGCCGTTGCAGTTGCAGCATCGCGGCCCGGTCCGTCAACCGCACCCAGAATCCCGGCAGCGACGAAAACTCGTGCAGCAACCGGTCGATGTCGACCAGATTGCGCAGGCCGTGGTCGAACTCGCTTTCGTAAAGCAGGTGGGTGGCGCTGTGCAGCACCATGTCCACCGGCCCGAGCGTGAACACCGCCGGCAGGCTGCCGCTGGCCGGATGGCCGGGCAGCGGCTCGGCGGCCGCGCGCAGCAGCATGGCGTCGGGATGCGCGGCGGCCGTGCTCGGCAGTATGGCGTGATGGACGTCGATCACCGTCTCGCGCCAGACGTGGCGCATCGGCGGCAGCTCGTGCATCCAGCGCCGGTAGTAATGCTGGTCGTAGTCGTCGTGGCCGACGCCGGCCCAGCCGTGCAACATCAGCGCCGATTCGACGTCGGCCAGCGCCGCGCGCGGCACCAGGATGTCGATGTCGGAAAAAATCCTGCCCTCGGCGGCGGCCAGCCCGGCCATTGCGTAGGCGCCTCCCTTGAGCAGGATCAGCGGCACCCCCAGTCCCGCCATTGCCTGCCGGATCTGCCGCACCTCCCAGCGCACCGCCTGCAGGTGGCGCTCGCCCTGCTGGCGGGCCCACTCCAGTTGTCGCCGCGCAGGCGCCGGCAAGCGCTCGAGCACGCCGGCGTCGCGCGCCCGCGCGTGCAGGCTGGCCAGCAGTTGCGCGCGCTCGGCCTGTCGCAGCACCAGGTCGCACTGGGCGGGGGTGAACGCGGCCAGCGCCGCCGGCGTGCGCAGCACCTCGATCAGCAGCGGCGTCATGGCGCCGCCGCCAGGCGCTCGAACGTGGCGATGCCGTCGGCCAGGCTGCTGTAGCGGAAGTCGTGGCAGTCCGATCGTTCGACCAGCTCGGCCATGGTGTCGAAGCCGCGCGCGCCCAGTACGCTGTAATTGAAGGCGTTCTCGGCAGCGCGCAGATGGGCGCGCCCCTTGGCCACCGGCAGCAGCTCGGCCGCCGCGCCGGCTTCGTAACGGGGGAAGACGATCCAGGCCGGCCGCGCCGGCTCGGCCAGGCGGCCGACGCTGTCGGCCGGCGCCCGCAGGTGGGCCACCGTGCCCTTGTTGGTGTCGTGCACGGGTGGCGAGAACAGGGCGGCCGGCAGCGCCGCGCGCATCAAGTCGATCGAGCCGTTCTTCAGGCTGATCGGACGCGGCATCGGCACGATCAACCCGTCCTCCAGCCGGACCATGGTCAGTTCGTCGGACAGCAGGCGCCAGCCGTGGTGGACCAGCGCCGCGCACAGCGTGCTTTTTCCGGAGCCGGGCGGCGCCGGCAGGATGGCGGCGCGGCCGTTCTTTTCCACCACCGCCGCGTGCAGCATCAGGTAGCTGTGGGCGCGGCTTGAGATGCACCAGTTCAGCCCCCATTCGAACATCGGATAGGCCTGCGCCAGCGGCAGCGGCTTGAACGGAGCCAGCCCGTCGGCCAGCAACTGCACCTGCGGGCGCAGCCAGCGCCGCCAGTTGAGCGGACGCACCATGCGCAGGTGGAAATCGGCGTAGCCGTCGTCGGGGCCGAGCGGATAGTCGGCGTACATCAGCCCCACGCCATGCACCACGCCCGGTATCGTGCTTTGCAGGCGGGTGACGAAGGCGCCGGTCTGCAGGTACAGGCCGGCGCCGGCCAGGCGCGCGGCCAGTTGGCCGGCCGGCAGCTGCGCCACAGTCAGCATACCGCCTCGACCAGGGCCAGGCCTTCCAGGTCCGCCAGCAGCGCGTCCACCCCGTCCGCGTCCAGTCCGGCCGCCAGCAGCCTGCGCGCCAGGGCGTCGGCGTCGGCCGCTCCGGCCAGCAGCGCCAGCAGCAGCTCCAGCGCGTCGGCGCCGAGCAGGTGGGTGTCGCCGGAGAGGTCGTTGTACAGCACGCATTCCCCGTCCCACTGCCGCCGCCGCAGTTGCTGGCCCGGCGTCAGCCGCCAGGAAATGGCCGTGCTCATGTCATGGTGCTGGCGAGGTAGGCGACGATTTCGCGCGAGCCCCATTTGCGGCCCCCGGCGATCGGCGTGTAGGTGCCGCCGAGGTTGGCGCCGGAGCCCTGCCACTCGTTCCAGATGGCGATCACCGCCGGCACTTTCAGGAACGAGGTCTTGCCCGTGTAGGCGTTGAAGTAGGCCGCCATCAGGTACATGCCCACCCGGTCGCGGTCGTAGGTCTGGGCCTTCAGGATCTTGAGGATCGGCACGTTGGCGTAGGCCGTGGTGCGCGAGCCGCAGGTGAACACGTGGCCGAAGGCGGCGCAGGTCGGCGGCAGCGGACAGGCCTGCATGGCCCACCACGACGGCAGGCGGCCCTTGCACACCAGCGTCGTCGTCGGCTTCTGGCTGCTCAGTCCACCCGACATCGCGCCCGACGGCGCCTTGCACATCGTCGTGCCCATGGCGGACGGACTTTTCAGTGTCAGGATGACGCCGCTGGCGATGCCGGCCCCGGCCAGGCGTCGGCGCGACGGCCGCGACGGGGCGTTGGCGTCCACCACCACCTGCACCGGCACAGGCGCATCGCCTGGATTATCTTGATGCGTTTGCTTAGCCACGTCTGCCATCCCCTGTGTTTTACTTGTCTGCACAATCTAATGCAAGTTTCATTCCCGACACTGAACCCTGGCTGGAGTTCAATTAAAATCAAGGACTTATGATCGGTTTTATGCTATCGCCGCCGGCGCGCTCGGCGCGGGGCCGGCGACTGTAAAGAATCCCGACACTATCTTAGAAGAAACTCTCAGGGATGATCAGGATGTCGCCCGGCCACATGCGCACGTTGGCCGAGATGTCGCCGTCCTTGATCAAGTCGCTCAGTCGCACCGGCAGCTTCTCCTGCTTGCCGTCGATCTTGCGCACGATGCTGGCGCGGTTGCCCGCCGCGAACTCGGTGACGCCGCCAACGGCGATCAGCACGTCCATCAGCGACATGTCGCGCCGGTACGGCAGCGACTGCGGCTTGGCGGCCTGGCCGATCACGCGGATCTGCTGGTCGTAGGTGCCGACGAAGCCGTTGACGACGACGCTCACGGCCGGTTGCTGGATGTAGCGCGCCAGCGCCTTTTCGATGTCGCGCGCCAGCTGGCTCGGGGTCTTGCCGCTGGCCGGCAGGTCCTCCACCAGCGGCGCCGTGATCTTGCCGTCGGGGCGCACCGGCACCGTCTGCGACACCTCCGGATTGCGCCAGACGTTGATGCTGATGCTGTCGCCCGGCCCGATCAGGTAATCGATCTCCGGCGAGGACTCGGCCGGCGCCGCCAGCGGGCGCTGCGTCGCGCAGCCGGACAATGCCGCGATGGCCAGGCCGCAGGTCAACGCCAGGACGCAGCGCAGCGCGCGCCGGTAAAGATTGGGGGAAGAGTGCGCGTTCACGGTCGTCCTTTAATGGAGTGCGATGGAGAAAACTGGCACGGCGCAAGTGACGCCGATATTTTCATTTTGGCATGCCTTTTTGATCATGGCAAGAAAGTTATTGTGGCTTTATTGTGACGTGTTGCGCAGCAGGTCGCGCACGTAGTTCGACGGCACGGCATAGCCGATTCCGCTCGGCGTGCTGATCGCGTTCTCCTTGCTGCCCTTGACGTACACCATGTTCAGCACCCCGTAGACGGCCCCGGTCGCCGGGTCGTACAGCGGGCTGCCGCTGTTGCCGGGGTAGGCGATGGCGTCGAGTTGGAACACCGTCACCGGCGGTCGCCCGAGCTGCTTGACGGCGCGCGCGTCGAGCTGGCGCGAGGTCGCCGCCGGCCGCGTCATCGGCGTGATCGCCGCCAGCACCGCGCGGTGCGTGGCCGGATGCAAACCGAGCACCATGCCCAGAGGGAAGCCCGTGAAGGCCAGGTCCTGGCCCTCGCCGGCGGTGTCGGAATCGGCCAGTTTCAACGCCGGCAACGGCGTGCCCGCCAGGCGCAGGTGCAATAAATCGTGTTCGGTGTCGCGTCCGGCCAACGTTGCCGGGCGGAAGCGCACATTCTGGCCGTCGGCCACCACCACGCCCCAGCTTTCCTGGCGCGCCAGATCGGGCGCCTCCGGCACCACGTGGGCGTTGGTGATCACGCTCAGGCCGTCGCCGGCGACCCAGCCGGTGCCGCTGTACACGATGGACGGCGAGCGGGTCGGCTGGTAGCTGCCGATCGCCACCACCGAGCGCTTGACGACGGCCGCGGTTTCCCTCAGCTCGGCCGCCCGCGCGCCCGGGCAGACGGCAAGCGCCGCCCCCGCGAGCAAGGCGCACAGCGAGGCGGTACGGCGCGCGCTGCTTAAAATTGTAGCGATTATGATCATGCCCGCAATCTACACCATCTGATGATTTTTGCAATAAATCTTCGCCGCCCCGGCGCTTGTCCATTTCTTGCAACGTTGTAGCCAAGTGTGTAAAAAATAATAACAACGAATTGATCCGTTGTACTATGATTCATAGAAATGTTGTTTTGATAATCGACGCGCCGGCCTTCCAGACAGGACCTGGCGCGCACTTGGCGAGGCAAGAGATGGCGGAATTGAGTGCATTGCTGCTGACGTTTCTGAAAGCGCTGGGCAAGTATCGCTGGTATGCCGTGGCGGTCGCTTGGGTGGTCGGCCTGATCGGCTGGGCGGTCGTGTACCGCATGCCCGACGAGTACCAATCGACGGCCCGCGTCTATGTCGACACCCAAAGCATCCTCAAGCCCCTGATGGCCGGCATGACCACCATGCCCAACATCGAGGAGCAGGTGATGTTCATGCGCCGCACCCTGATCAGCCGGCCCAACGTCGAGCGCGTCATCCGCATGGTCGATCTGGACATCAAGACGCGCAGCGTCAACGACAAGGAACGCCTGATCGACGAGCTGACCTCGCAGATCAGCATCAGCGGCACCGGCAACGACGACATCTACACCATCGCCTACACCAATCCCGATCCCAAGCTGGGCAAGGACGTGGTGCAATCGCTGCTGACGATCTTCGTCGAGGGCAGCGTCGGCGGCAAGAAGCAGGATTCCGACAAGGCCATCTCCTTCATCGCCGAGCAGATCAAGAGTTACGAGGAAAAACTGGCCGCCGGCGAGAACGCGCTCAAGGACTTCAAGATCCGCCACATGGGGCTGATGTCGCGCCAGGGCGGCGACTACGCCAGCAAGCTGGCCGAGACCACCGAGCTGCTCAACCAGGCGCGCCTGGAGGCGGCCGAGGTGGAGCAGTCGCGCAACGCCATCAAGCGCCAGATCGTCGGCGAGGAACCGGCGCCGGTGCTGGGCGCGACGCCGAGCGAGGACGCCAATCCCGAGCTCGACGGCCGCATCCAGGCGCTCGAGAAAAACCTCGACCAGTTGCGCATGCAATACACCGACGAGCATCCCGACATCGCCGGCACCAAGCGCCTGATCGACCAGTTGAAGGCCCGCAAGCGCGAGGAGGCGTCGAAGAAGGTGCGCACCGCCGGCGCCAATTTCAGCCCGATGCTGCAGCAGATGAACGTCGCGCTGTCGGTCGAGGAGGCGCGCCTGGCCGCGCTGCAGACCCGCGTGCGCGAATACAGCAGCCGGGTGGCGGCGCTGCGGGCCATGAGCACGGCCGCGCCCGAGGTCGAGGCCGAGCTGTCGCAGCTGAACCGCGACTACGCCATCAACAAGGAAAACTACGCCAAGCTGGTCGAGCGGCGCGAGTCGGCCCGGCTGTCGGGCGACCTCAGCTCGGCGTCGGACATGATGACCATCCGCGTCATCGATCCGCCGAGCGCGCCGGTGATGCCGGTCGGCCCCAACCGCGCGCGGCTGTGCTCGATCGTGTTCGCCGGCGCGCTGCTGGCCGGCCTGGGCTCGGCGCTGTTGTTGAGCCAGATACGGCCGACCTTCATCAGCCAGCGCTCGCTGCGCGAGACCACCGGCATTCCCATCCTTGGAAGCATTTCGATGAACTGGACCGACACCCAGCGCCTCAAGCGGCGACGCCGCCTGTACGCGTTCGGGCTGGCGGTGTCGCTGTTCTTCGGCGGCTATGGCGGCGTCATGGCATCGGTGTTGTGGATGCAACGCTAGTCACACTTAAAACCATCGGCCTGACGGGCGTCCATCGGCGTCACCCCGCCCAGTCAGCCAGTTTCATCAGCGAAACCAGGAGTTTTCCGTGAGCATAATCGAACGAGCCACCAGCCGGATGCACCAGGACGCTGCGACGCGGCAGGGGGAGGCGCAGGCCCAAACCCGCGCCGACGAAGCCGTCGTCGCGGCGCTGGCCGCCAACGTGGCGGCGCCGTCGCCGTCGGATTCGCCGACCCGCGGCCTGCCGCCGTCGGCATCACCGGCGGCCGTGCTGCGCAACCGCGGCAACGGCAAGAACATCGAACTGGACGCGGCGCGCATGCAGGCCATGGGCTTTATCACCGCCGGCACCCGCACGCCGCTGATGGAGGAGGTCAGGGTCATCAAGCGCCCGCTGATCACGCGCGCCTTCTCGCCCAAGCACCGCAGCGACAAGCCGGCCAACCTGATCATGATCACCAGCTCGCTCCCGGGCGAGGGCAAGACCTTCTGCGCCATCAACCTGGCCATGAGCATCGCCATGGAGCTGGACCACACCGTGCTGCTGGTCGACGCCGACGTCGCCCGGCCGTCGGTGCTGCGCACCCTGGGCCTGCCCGGCCAGCGCGGCCTGATGGAGCTGCTGCTCGACGAGCGCGCCGACATGTCCGAACTGCTGCTGCACACCAATATCGACGGCCTGACGCTGCTGCCGGCCGGCGGCGCCAACGCGCGCGCCACCGAGCTGCTGGCCAGCCAGGCCATGGCCAACCTGCTGCAGGAGATGGCCGGGCGCTATCCCGACCGCATCATCATCTTCGATTCGCCGCCGCTGCTGCTGACCACCGAGGCGCACGTGCTGGCCGCGCACATGGGGCAGATCGTGGTGGTGGTCGAGGCCGAGAAGACCAGCCAGCACGCGGTGCAGGAATCGCTGCGCCAGCTCGAGGGCCTGAGCAACGTCAACCTGGTGTACAACAAGACCCGCGAGTTCCCCGGGACGGCGGCGTATGACTACCAATATAACTATACTTATCATAATGGCCAGTCCTGAACGCCGCCGGGGGCGGGGCGTCGTGGGGTTGGCCATGAGGCTGCCCGTGCCGACCGTGACGGCGGCGGCGGTGGCGTTGTTGTTTTCGCCCGCGTGCCGGGCGGAGCTGAAGGTCGAGCCGTCCGCGCAGTTCCAGCAAACCTACACCGACAACGTCAGCCTGGCGCCGCCGGACCAGGCGCGCAGCCTGTGGATCAGCGAGCTGACGCCGGGCATCACCGTACGCGACGACAGCCCGCGCCTGCAATTGCTGGCCGCCTACGAGGCGCGCCTGTACGCCTACTCGCGCGACGACCCGGCGGCCAACCAGAGCCTGTCGCACAACTTCAACGGCAAGTTGCACGCCGAGGCCGTCAGCGGCCTGTTGTTTCTGGACGCGGCCGGCGCCTACCGCCAGCAGGCCATCTCGGCCTTCGGCCCGCCGGTCGCGCAAAACGGCTCGGACGGCTACCTGACCGACAACCGCACCAACGTCAAAAGCTACAGCGTCAGTCCTTATCTGACGCACAGCTTCGGGCGCCTGGTGACGGGCGAGCTGCGCTACACGCACGACGTGGTCAGCGCCGACAGCGCCGGTTTCAACCACAGCAACGCCGACAGCGTGCAGGCCTCGCTGGGCGGCGGCATCGGCGCGCGCATCGGCTGGGGCGCGCACTACTACCGCCAGCGGCTGGAGGACGGCACCGGCCCGACCACCATCAGCGGCAACACCGGCGTCGACGGCTCCTACCTGGTCGCCGCGCCGCTGCGCCTGACCGCCAGCATCGGCCGCGACCAGTACAGATACGAATCGCAGGTGGGCGAGGCGCCGACCGGCAAGTCGTGGTCGGTCGGCTTCGGCTGGACGCCGTCGAGCCGCACCAGCGTCAGCGCCAGCTTCGGCAAGCGCTTCTTCGGCGACAGCTACCACCTCGACGCCGTGCACCGCACCCGCGCCACCGCCTGGAGCGTGCGCTATTCGACCGACGTCACCACCTCGCGCGACCAGTTCCTGCTGCCGGCGTCGGTCTCGACCTTCGAACTGCTCGACCGCATGTACGCCGGCGCCATCGCCGATCCGGCGCGGCGGCGCCAGGCGGTCGACGCCTTCATCCGCGCCAACGGCCTGCCGCTGGCGCTGACCGACAGCGTCAACTATCTGAGCAACCGCTACATCCTGCAAAAGCAGTTCCAGGTCTCGCTGGCCTGGACCCTGGCGCACAGCGTGCTGGTGCTGAGCCTGACGGACGAGCGGCGCAACGCGCTGTCGTCGGTGCAGTCGGACAGCGCCTTGCTGGGCAGCAGCTTCGGCAGCCTCAACGACAACAGCCACCAGCAGGGCGGCAGCGCCACCTTCAACTACCGGCTCTCGCCGCGCAGCTCGCTGAACCTGTCGGCCAGTTTCAACAAGGCCGACTCGCTGGTGCAGGACGCCAGCAGCATCAACCGCGCCTTCCGTGTCGCGCTGACGCGCCAGCTCGGCCGCCAACTGACCGGCGACCTCGAACTGCGCCGGCAGACCGGCAGCGTGGCCGGCGCCCGTGGCGGCTACCGCGAGAACGCCATCGTGTTTCATCTCAACCAACGCTTCTGAGGAGCCAGGCCCGCGATGTATGAGAACTATTATGGGCTCAGCGCCAAGCCGTTCCAGCTGCGCCCCGACCCCCACTTCTTTTTCGGCAGCCAGGGCCACAAGCGCGCCATGGCCTATCTCGAATACGGCCTGTCGCAGCGCGAGGGCTTCATCGTCATCACGGGCGAGGTCGGCGCCGGCAAGACCACCTTGATGCGCAATATGTTCAACGGCCTGCCGGCCGACGAGATCGTCGCCGCGCAGATCACCAACACCTACCTGAACACCGAGGACACCCTGCGCATGGTGCTGGCCGCGTTCGGCCTGCCGGCCGAGGAGGGCAGCAAGAGCATGCTGCTGGTGCGGCTGGAACAGTTCCTGCGCAACTGCGACAAGCAGGGCAAGCGCGCGCTGCTGGTCGTCGACGAGGCGCAAAACCTCACCGCCCGCACCGTCGAGGAGTTGCGCATGCTGTCGAACTTCCAGTCCGACGAGCGCTCGCTGCTGCAAACCTTCCTGCTGGGCCAGCCGGAGTTCCGCACCACGCTCAACAGCCCGGAATTGCGCCAGCTGCGCCAGCGCGTCATCGCCACCTACCACCTGGGGCCGATGAACGGCGACGAAACGCGCGCCTACATCGTGCACCGGCTGCAAACGGTGGGCTGGCGCGGCAATCCATGCTTCACCGACGGCGCGCACGCGGCGATCCACGCCTACGCCGGCGGCATTCCGCGCACCACCAACCACGTCTGCGACCGCCTGCTGCTGATGGGCTTCCTCGAGGAGCTCGACACCTTCACCGAGGCCGAGGTGGCCACGGTGCTGCGCGACATCCGCGACGAGACGGCCGTGCCGGACGGGCCGGATTCGGCGCCGGCCATGGAGCCTCCGGGCGAGTGGCCGCCCAGCGGCGGCATGGTGTCCCAGGGCACGATCGACGAACGCCTGGTGCGCGTCGAACGCTCGATGGTGTCGCTGCTGCACGTGCTGAGAAAGCTGGTCGCCACTCCCGCCAACCTGCCACAGATGGACAACATCGAATGAGCCTGATCGACCAAGATACGCCCGCGCGCAAATTCCGCATCCTCTGCGTGGTCGGCGCCCGCCCCAACTTCATGAAGATGGCGCCCATCATGACGGCGCTGGCCGAGCCGACGGCCGGATTCGAGGCGCGCCTGCTGCACACCGGCCAGCACTACGACGTGGCCATGAACCACCAGATCTTCTCGGCGCTGGGCATCCGGGACCCGGACATCAACCTGGAGGTCGGCTCCGGCAGCCACGCGCTGCAGACCGCCGAGGTGATGCGCAAGTTCGAGCCGGCCATGGACGAGGTGGCCCCCGACGGCGTGCTGGTGGTGGGCGACGTCAATTCCACGCTGGCGTGCGCGCTGGTGGCCAGCAAGCGCGGCGTTCCGGTGTTCCATGTGGAGGCGGGCCTGCGCAGCGGCGACCGCGCCATGCCGGAAGAGATCAACCGCATCCTCACCGACCAGTTGTCCGACCTGCTGTTCACCACCGAGTCCAGCGGCCGCGACAACCTGCTGCGCGAGGGCATCGAGGAACAGCGCATCCATTTCGCCGGCAACGTCATGATCGACACGCTGCTCGCCAACCTGCCGCGCGCGCTGCCGGCCGCCAACATCGCCGCGATGGCCGGGCGCCCCGGCTTCGCCGACGGCGAGGACGGCTACGCGGTGCTGACCCTGCACCGGCCATCGAACGTGGACCGGCCGGAAGTGCTGCGCAGCCTGCTGGAGACGGCGCTGATCGTCTCGCGCCGCACTCCGGTTATGTTCCCGCTGCACCCGCGCACGCGCGCCATGATCGAGCGCGCCGGCCTCGGCGACCTGCTCGACCAGCCGGGCATGCTGCCGCTGCCGCCGATGGGCTATCTCGAAATGCTGGGCTTGATGCGCGGCGCCCGCGTGGTGCTGACCGATTCCGGCGGCATGCAGGAGGAGACCACCGCGCTGGGCGTGCCGTGCCTGACCCTGCGCAACAACACCGAGCGGCCGATCACGGTCGAGCAGGGCACCAACACCATCGTCGGCCAGGACGCCGGCCGCATCCTGGCCGAGTACAACAAAGTGCTCAGCGGCGGCGGCAAGACCGGCCGGGTGCCGCGCTACTGGGACGGCCAGGCGGCGCGCCGCATCGTCCAGATCATGCAGCGCTGGCTTACCGAGCGTGAAGGAAGCACGCAATGACAACCATGCAGCCGGTGCGCAACGCCATGACGATCGACGTCGAGGATTACTTCCAGGTGTCGGCGTTCGCGCCGCACATCGCCCGCGACAGCTGGGCCGGGCGCGAATGCCGGGTCGAGGCCAATGTCGACCGCATTCTGGGTATTCTGGACGACGGCGCCGTCGTCGCCACTTTCTTCACCCTGGGCTGGATCGCCGAGCGCTATCCAACGCTGGTGCGGCGCATCGTCGACGGCGGCCACGAGCTGGCCAGCCACGGCTACGGCCACCTGCGCGCGTCCGATCAGAGCCATACCGCCTTCCTGGAAGACATCAGTTCCAGTAAAACGATACTGGAAGACATCGGTGGCCAAGCCGTGCACGGCTACCGCGCGCCCAGCTTCTCGATCGGCCCGGCGAACCTGTGGGCGCTGGACGCGCTGCAACAGGCCGGCTACCGCTACAGCTCCAGCATTTATCCCATCGTGCACGACCACTACGGCATGCCGGACGCGCCACGCTTCGCCTTTTATCCGAACGGCGAGCAGGGGCTGCTGGAAGTACCGATCACCACCGTGCGCCTGATGAAGCGCAACCTGCCGGCCGGCGGCGGCGGCTATTTCCGCCTGATGCCGTACGCGATGTCGCGCTGGATGATGCGCCAGGTGAACCGGCAGGACCGCCAGCCGGCCATCTTCTATTTCCATCCGTGGGAGCTCGATCCCGGCCAGCCGCGCCCGCAGGGTCTGGCGTGGAAGACGCGCTTCCGCCACTACGTCAACCTCGACCGCATGGACGGCCGCATCCGCGCCTTGACGCGCGACTTCGCCTGGGACCGCATGGACCGGCTGTTCCTGGGGGCCGCATGAGCGCGCTGGCCGACCACGTGCACCTGGCCGGCACGCAAGCACCGGCGGCCGGCCAATTGCGCCTGCGCCTGATGGAGGAGCACGACGGCCGGCGCTGGGACGCCTACGTCGACCAGTGCCCGCAGGCGACGTTCTTCCACCGCGCCGGATGGCAGCGCGTGCTGCGCCAGGCGTTCGGCCACCGCACCTGGTTTTATTATGTCGAGCGTGCCGGCGTCATCGAAGGCATCTTGCCGCTGGGCGAGGTGCGCAGCCGCGTGTTCGGCCACTGGCTGGGCGCGTTGCCGTTCTGCGTCTACGGCGGCATCGCCGCCAGCTCCGACGAGGCGCGCGTCATGCTCGACCAGGCCGCGCAGGCGCTGGCGCGGGAGCTGGGCGTCGGCCACCTCGAATACCGCAACATCGCGCGCAGCCACCCGGGCGATCCGGGCTGGCTCGCCAAGCCCCTGTATGTGACGTTCCGCAAAGCCATCGTCGCCGACGACGAGCAGAATATGAACGCCATTCCGCGCAAACAGCGCGCGATGGTCAGGAAGGGCATCAAACTGGGCCTGCAAGGCGAGGTCGACCAGGACGTCGGACGCTTCTACGCCGCCTACGCGCGCAGCGTGCACCGTCTGGGCACGCCGGTGTTTTCGCGCCGCTACTTCGCGCTGCTGAAGGAAACCTTCGGCGACGATTGCGAGGTGCGGGTGATCACACATAACGGCGCCCACAACGGCGAACTGGTGGCCGGCGTGCTCAGTTTCTTCTTCCGCGACCAGGTGCTGCCGTACTACGGCGGCGGATTGGACAACGCCCGCGCGCTGGCCGGCAACGACTTTATGTACTGGAACCTGATGCAGGCGTCGGCCGCGCGCGGCATGCGGCTGTTCGATTTCGGCCGCAGCAAGCTGGGCACGGGCGCCTTCGACTTCAAGAAGAACTGGGGCTTCGAGGCGGAGCCGCTGGACTACGAGGTCAAGCTGATCAAGGCGTCGGCGGTGCCGGAAAACAATCCGCTCAATCCCAAGTACCGCCTGTTCATCCAGATGTGGCAGCGGTTGCCGCTGCCGGTGGCGAACATGCTGGGGCCGCACATCGTCAAGAACCTGGGCTGATCCGTGGAAAAACTGCTGCTCCTGGTGCACCGCATTCCGTATCCGCCCAACAAGGGCGACAAGATACGGTCGTACCATTTGCTGCGGCACCTGCGCGCCCGCTACCAGGTCTATCTGGGTACGTTTGTCGACGACGCCGACGACTGGAAACATGTCGCGCATCTGCAAGCGATGTGCGCCGGCAGCCATTTCGCCGCGCTCCGGCCGCTGCGGGCGCGGTTGCGCAGCCTGGCGGCGCTGGCCGGCGGGCGGGCGCTGTCGTGCGACTATTACCGCAACGGCGGCATGCGGCGCTGGGTCGATCAGACCGTGGAGCGCGAAGGCATCACCCGCATCGTCTGCTATTCCTCGCCGATGGCGCAATACGCGCACGCGCATCCGTCGGCCCGGCGGGTGATGGATTTCGTCGATGTCGATTCCGACAAGTGGCGCCAGTACGCCGACGGCAAGCGCTGGCCGATGCGCCAGGTCTACCAGCGCGAGGCGCGGCTGCTGCTCGACTATGAGCGCGAAGTGGCGCGCGCCAGCGACGCGGCCTTGTTCGTGTCGGCGCCGGAGGCGGCGTTGTTCCGCGCCTTGGCGCCGGAGAGCGCGGACCGCGTCGGCCACTACAGCAACGGCGTCGATACCGACTTCTTCTCGCCGGCGAACGGCGGCGCCTCGCCGTATCCGGCGGGCGCGCGCGTGCTCGCCTTCACCGGCGCCATGGATTACTGGCCCAACATCGACGCCGTCAGCTGGTTCGCGCGCGAGGTGTTGCCCGTCATCCGCGCCGCCGCGCCGGACGTGCTGTTTTGCATCGTCGGCTCGCGGCCCGCGCCGGCCGTGCAGCGCCTGGCCGAGCTGCCCGGCGTGCTGGTCACCGGCACCGTGCCCGACGTGCGCGCCTACTTGGCGCACGCGGCGCTGTGCGTGGCGCCGATGCGCATCGCGCGCGGCATCCAGAACAAGGTGCTGGAGGCGATGGCGATGGCGCGGCCGGTGCTGGTCTCGCCGCAGGCGCTGGAAGGCATAGACGCGGTGCCCGGCCGCGAACTGCTGCTGGCCGACGACGCCGGCGGCCACGCCCGCGCGGCGCTCGACTATCTGAACGCGCCCGATCCGGCCATCGGCGCCGCCGCGCGGGACAAGGTCGAGCAACTGTACGGCTGGGAAAGCAATCTTGCGCCCGTGTCCGCGTTGCTGGAACAGCTTCCGGCCCAGCCATGGCCACGGAGCGCGTGACATGAGCGCGATGGATACCACGGCCGCGCCCGCAGCCGCCGCCACCGCCACCGCCAGCGACGCCCGGAGCGGCATCGGCGGCGCCGCGCGCGGCGCGGGCAGCGGCACCACGGCCGCCGCCCGCGCCTTGGTGCTGGCCTTGCTGCTGACATTGTTGCCGCTGGCCGCCTACTGGAGCACGGCCGTCTCCATCGGCGAGATCTGGGCGCGCTCGGAAACCTTCGCCCATGGCTACCTGATTGTGCCGATCAGCCTGTGGCTGGCCTGGCAGCGCCGCGAGCGGCTGCGGGCGATGGCGCCGGCGCCGTTCTGGCCGGCGCTGTTGCCGCTGGCCGGCTGCGGCATGCTCTGGCTGCTGGCCGACCTGGGCGAGGTGCAGGTGATACGCCAGTACGCCTTCGTCGCGATGTTCCCGCTGACGGCGCTGGCGGTGCTGGGGCCGCGCATGGCGCGGGTGATCGCGTTCCCGTTGCTGTTCCTGTTCCTGGCCGTGCCGGTGGGCGACAGCCTGATCGAACCGCTGATGACCGTCACCGCCAATTTCACCGTGGCGGCGCTGCGCCTGAGCGGCATACCGGTTCTGCATGAAGGCAATAACTTCATGCTGCCATCGGGCGGGTGGTCGGTGGTGGAGGCGTGCAGCGGCCTGCGCTATCTGATCGCCTCGGTGACGGCCGGGGTGCTGTACGCCTACATGACTTATACCCGCTGGTGGAAGCGCGTGCTGTTCGTGGCGGTCGCCGCCTTGCTGCCGATCCTGGCGAACGGCTTGCGCGCCTATATGATCGTCATGCTCGGCCACCTGAGCGACATGACCCTGGCGGTCGGCGTCGATCACCTGCTGTATGGCTGGCTGTTCTTCGGCATCGTCATTTTCGCGCTGTTCCTGATCGGCGCGCGTTGGCGCGACCGCCCGCCGCCGGCCGCCACCCCGGCGCCTAAGCCCGCGTCGCGGCGGCCGCCAACCACGCGAATCGCCGCGATGGCGCTCGGCGTCGTGGTGGCCCTGGGCGTTTGGCCCGCCTATGCCGGCTATCTGCAAAGCACCGGCGGCACGGCGCCGCCGGTCGGCCTCGACAGTTTTCCGGCCAGGGCGCCGTTCACGGCCGCCTTCACCGATTGGCAGCCCGCCTTCACGCCGCCGGCCGCGACGCTGCGCCGTTACTACGCGCAGAACACCGGCCAGGTTGGCCTGTCGCTGCTGTACTACCGCCATCAAACCGGCGCAAGCAAACTGATCACGTCAATGAACCGGCTGACGCCGATGGTGAATTCGCCCTGGAACCTGACGGGGGGCGCGGTGCGCAACGAGACGGTTGCCGGACGCACGCTGGCCGTGCGCGAGTCGATGTTGCACGGCAAGGAGGGTGCGCTGCTGGTCTGGCACTGGTACTGGATCGACGGCCGCGCCACCACCAGCGATACGAAGGGCAAGCTGCTGCAGATCAAGCAGCGCGTACTCACCGGCAGCGACGACGGCGCCGCCGTCATGCTGTTCGCCCCGCTGGGCGACCAGCCGGACGGCGCCCGCGCCGCCATGCGCGCCTTCCTCGCCGACAATCTCGGTGCCATGGACGCCACGCTGACGCGGGTGCGCGCGCAAGAGGGATCGAAGCGATGAAGCCGCCACTGGTCGTGCACCTGATTTACCGCCTCGATTTCGGCGGCATGGAAAACCTGATGGTCGAGCGCATCAACCGCATGCCGGCCGGCCAATACCGGCACGCGGTGATCGCGCTGACCGGCTATACCGCGTTCGCCGAGCGCATCACCCGCGGCGACGTCGCGCTGTACGCGCTCGACAAGCCGCCGGGCCTGGCGTTTGGCACCCACGCCGCGCTGTGGCGCCTGTTGCGGCAACTGCGCCCCGACATCCTGCACACGTACAACCTGTCGGCCATCGAATACGCGCCGGCCGCGCTGCTGGCGGGGGTGCCGGTGCGCATCAATGGCGCCCACGGCCGCGACGCCGCCGATCCCAAGGGCCTGAACCGCAAACACCGGCTGTTGCGCCGCCTGATGATACCGTTCTACGACCACTGCTACGCCAACTCGGCCGAGATGCTGGCCTGGAACCGCGAAGTCATCGGCGTACCGGCGCGCAAGAGCCGCCTGCTGCCGAACGGCATCGACATCGACCGCTACCGGCCGCCCACACCCGCCGAGACCAATGGCCCGCTGGACCGCCATTTCGGCCCCGGTTGCCTGGTGATCGGCAGCGTCGGCCGCATCGAACCGGTCAAGAACCATGCGCTGCTGCTGACCGCCTTCGCCGCCTTGCGCGCGCGCCGTCCCGACCTGGCGCACCGGCTGCGCCTGGCGATCATCGGCGACGGCCCGTTGCTGCCGGCGCTGCGCGCGCAGGCCGACGCCGCCGGCCTGGGCGACGCCGTCTGGCTGCCCGGCAAGCGCGACGACGTCGCCGCGATCCTGCGCGGACTGACCGTGTTCGCGCTGCCGTCGATCGCCGAGGGCACGCCCGGCGCCGCGCTCGAGGCCATGGCCAGCGGCGTGCCGGTGATCGGCAGCGACGTCGGCGGCGTGCCGGAGGTGGTGGCCGACGGCGCCACCGGCGCGCTGGTGCCGCCGGGCGACAGCGAAGCCTTGTGTGCGGCCTTGGAGCGCTACGCCACCCGTCCCGCGCTGGTGCACGAACACGGGCTGGCCGCGCGCCTGCGCGTAACCCAGCACTACGGCATGCAGGCGATGGTGGCGGCCTACCAGGCGCTGTACGACGAATTGTGCGAACGAAAACTTAAACTGGGAAGGCGGGTGGCATCATGTGCGGAATAGTTGGCATCATGGACATAGGCGGCAAGCGCGACATCGATCGCGCCGTGCTGCAGCGCATGAACGAGACCCAGCATCATCGCGGCCCCGACGAGGCCGACCTGTACCTGGAACCCGGCATCGGCTTCGGCCACCGGCGCCTGTCGGTGATCGACATCGCCGCCGGCCTGCAACCGCTGGGCAACGAGGACGGTTCGGTGATGGTGTGCTTCAACGGCGAGATCTACAACTTCCGCGAACTGACGGTGGAGCTGAAGGCGCTGGGCCACGTGTTCCGCACCCGCTGCGACACCGAGGTCATCGTCCACGCCTGGGAGGAATGGGGCGAAGCGTGCGTGCACCGCTTCCGCGGCATGTTCGCCTTCGGGCTGTGGGACCGCAACCAGCAAACCATGTTCATCGGACGCGACCGGCTGGGCGTCAAGCCGCTGTATTACTGCCTGACGGCCGACGGCTTCCTGGCCTTCAGCTCGGAACTGAAGGCGCTGGCGTCGCTGCCGGACCTGGAACGCCGCATCGATCCGCGCGCGGTCGAGGACTACTTCGCGTACGGCTACATCCCCGAGCCGCGCACCATCTACGAAGGCGCGCTCAAACTGGCGCCCGGCCACACCTTGACGCAAAAGGTCGGCGCGCCGCTGGCCGTGCCGGTCAAGTTCTGGGACGTGCCGTTCGCGCCGCACGCGCCGATGGCCAGCGCCGACGTCGAGCACGAATTGATCGAACGTCTGCGCGAGGCCGTGCGCATCCGGCTGGTGGCCGACGTGCCGCTGGGCGCCTTCCTGTCCGGCGGCGTCGATTCCAGCGCCGTGGTGGCGATGATGGCCGGCATGAGCGACAAGCCGGTCAATACCTGCACCATCGGCTTCCAGGACAAGGCCTTCGACGAATCCGACTACGCGGCCCAGGTGGCGACGCAGCACGGCACCGATCACTACACGGGCAATGTCGGCACCGACGACTACGCGCTGCTCGACACCCTGGCCGGGCTGTACGACGAGCCGTTCGCCGACAGTTCGGCGATTCCGACCTACCGCGTGTGCCAGCTGGCGCGCCAGCGGGTGACGGTGGCGCTGTCGGGAGACGGCGGCGACGAGAACCTGGCCGGCTACCGCCGCTACCGCTACGCGATGAACGAGCACCGCGTGCGCGGCCGCATTCCGGCCGGCCTGCGCAAGCCGGTGTTCGGCCTGCTGGGCCGCTGGTATCCCAAGGCCGACTGGGCGCCGCGCGTGTTCCGCGCCAAGACCACCTTCGAGGCGCTGTCGCGCGACCTGGTCGAGGGCTACTTCCACGGCGTGACCCTGATGAGCGACGCCATGCGCGCGCAGCTGTTCTCGGACCGTTTCAAGACCGGCTTGCAAGGCTACCGCGCCATCGAGGTCATGCGCGGCCACGCCGACGCCGCGCCGACCGACGATCCGCTGTCGCTGCTGCAGTACCTGGATTTGAAGACCTATCTGCCGGGCGACATCCTGACCAAGGTCGACCGCGCCAGCATGGCCCACGCGCTGGAGGTGCGGGTGCCGCTGCTGGACCATCAACTGGTCGAATGGATTTCCGGCCTGCCGCCGTCGCTCAAGCTGCAAGGCGGCGAGGGCAAATACATCTTCAAGAAAAGCCTGGAATCGCACCTGCCGCACGACATCCTGTACCGCAAGAAGATGGGCTTCTCGGTGCCGCTGGCCACCTGGTTCCGTGGACCGCTCAAGCAGCGCGTGCACGATGCGTTATTAGGACCGCTGCTGGGCGACAGCGGCATGTTCAACCCCGACTACCTGCGCCACCTGCACGAGCAGCACCAGGCCGGGCTGCGCGACTACAGCGCGCCGATCTGGTCGCTGCTGATGTTCGAGGCGTTCCTGCGCAAGGAGCTGCGCGCATGAGCGCCGCGACCTTACGTTCCGAGGTCGGCGCCGAGGTCGCGGTGTCGCCGCTGCGCATCCTGCACGTGCTCGACCATTCGATCCCGCTGCACAGCGGCTATACCTTCCGCACCCGCGCCATCCTGCGCCAGCAACGGGTGCTGGGCTGGCAGACCTTCCAGCTCACCGGCCCGAAGCAGGGCGCATGTGACGCCGTCCAGGAGCAGATCGACGGCCTGGATTTTTACCGCACGCCGCCAGCGAGCGGATTCAAGGCCAGTCTGCCCGCGCTGCGCCAGCTGGCGGTGATCGACGCCATCGAGGCGCGCCTGCTGGAAGTGGCGCGCGAGGTGCGGCCGGACATCCTGCACGCGCATTCGCCGGCGCTGAACGCCATCGCCGCGCTGCGGGTCGGGCGCCGCCTCGGCATTCCGGTGGTGTACGAGATCCGCGCCTTCTGGGAGGACGCGGCCGTCGACCACGGCTCCAGCAGCGACGGCGGCCTGCGCTACCGCGCCACGCGGGCGATGGAAACCTACACGCTGCGCCGGGTCGATGCCGCCACCACCATCTGCGAAGGTCTGCGGGCCGACATTGCCGCGCGCGGCATCGCGCCGGGCAAGGTGACCGTGATACCGAACGCCGTCAACATCGCCGACTTCAGCGTCGGCGGTGTCCGCGACGAAGCGCTGGCCGTGCAACTGGGCCTGGACGGCAAGGTGGTGCTGGGCTTCATCGGCTCCTTCTACGCCTATGAAGGCTTGCACATCCTGCTCGAAGCGCTGCCCGGCATCATCGCGAGGCGGCCCGATATCCGTGTGCTGCTGGTCGGCGGCGGCGCCCAGGAGGCCGCGCTGCGCGCTCAAGCCGAGGCGCTGGGCGTGGCCGCGCACGTGGTCTTCACCGGACGCGTGCCGCATGAACAAGTGCAGCGCTACTACGACCTGACCGACGTGCTGGTCTACCCGCGCGTGAAGATGCGCCTGACGGACCTGGTCACGCCGCTCAAGCCGCTGGAGGCGATGGCGCAGGGACGACTGCTGGTCGCCTCCGATGTCGGCGGCCACCGAGAATTGATCGAAGATGGCGAGACCGGCGTGCTGTTCGCCGCCGGCGACCCGCAGGCGCTCGCCGACCAGGTGCTGGCGCTGCTGGCGGCGCCGCAGCGCTGGGACGCGCTGCGCGCCGGCGGCCGCCGCTTTGTCGAACACGAACGCAATTGGGCCGCCAGCGTGGCGCGCTACCGCGCGGTGTACAAAAGCGCCGGCGCGGAGCGGGCGGCATGATGGAGGCGCCGGTGCACATCGGCCTGGTCGGCCCGTTGCCGCCGCCGCCCGGCGGCATGGCGAACCAGACCTTGCAACTGAACGAGCTGCTGCTGCGCGACGGCCACCGTGTCGAACTGGTGCGGATGAACGCGCCCTACAGTCCGGCCTGGGCCGGCCGCATTCCGGTGCTGCGCGCCGGCGTGCGGCTGCTGCCTTACCTGTGGCGGCTGTGGCGGGTGGCCGGCAAGGTCCAGCTGCTGCATGTGATGGCCAATTCCGGCTGGTCGTGGCATCTGTTCGCCGCGCCGGCGATCTGGATCGCGCGCCTGCGCGGCTGCCCGGTCGTGGTCAACTACCGGGGCGGCGAGGCCGACGCCTTCCTGCAACGGGCCGCCGACTGGGTCCGCCCCAGCCTGCGCCGCAGCGCCGCCTTGCTGGTGCCGTCCGGATTCCTGGAGGCGGTGTTCCGGCGCCACGGTTTCGGCAGCACGGTGGTGCCCAACGTGATCAACCTGGAGCGCTTCGGCGCCGCCGGCGCCCGCGCCACGCCGTCGGGGTCCCGGGCGCCGTCGGTGCTGGTGGCGCGCCACCTTGAGCCGATCTACGACAACCAGACGGCGCTGCGGGCGTTCGCGCTGCTGGCCGCCCGTTATCCGGCGGCGCAGCTGGTGATCGCCGGCAGCGGCCCCGAGGCCGAGATGCTGGCCGCGCTGGCGGACCATCTCGGCATCGCGCAGGCGGTGCGTTTCACCGGCCGCATCGACAATTCGGCCATGGCGGCGCTGTACCGCGAGGCCGACATCATGCTCAATCCCAGCCTGGTCGACAACATGCCGAATTCGGTGCTGGAGGCGCTGGCCGGCGGCGTGGCGGTGGTCAGCACCGACGTCGGCGGCGTGCCGTATCTGGTCGAGCACCGGCGCAGCGCCTTGCTGGTGCCGCCGCAAAATCCGCAGGCGATGGCGGACGCGATGTTTTTGCTGCTGGGGGAGCCGGACCTGAGGGAGCGCCTGCGCCAGGCCGGGTTGCAACTGGCCGACCAGTACACGTGGGCGCAGGTGCGTCCGCGCCTGTTGCAGGTGTATCGCGCGGTGATCGAGAAAGCCAACAAGGCCGGCGGCCCATCCGCCGCCGGCGGGAGCAAAGCATGAACACTGTTGTGAATACCGGCGCGCCGTCATCGGCGCAGGCCCCGCTGGCGCCCCGCAGTTTGTACACGGCGGTCGTGGCCGGACTACTGTTTCCGTTGCAGGAACAGTTCAAGCGCCACACCACGGTGAGCGTGCGCCGGCGCATGGACGACACCGAGTATTGGGCGCCGGAGCGGCTGGAGAGGCTGCGCCTGGACCGCCTGCGCCGCCTGCTGCTGCGGGCGCAGACGCAGGTGCCGTATTACCGCGCATTGTTTGCCGAAACCGGCTTCGACGCCCGCCGCGACGTCGACTCGCTGGACGCGCTGGCGCGCCTGCCGCTGCTGGACAAGGCGCTGATACGGCGCCATAGCGCCGACCTGCGCGCCGGCGACGCGCGCGAGCTGGCGCGCTTCAACACCGGCGGTTCCAGCGGCGAGCCGTTGATTTTCTACATCGGCAAGGAGCGCGTCAGCCACGATGTCGCCGCCAAATGGCGCGCCACCCGCTGGTGGGATGTCGACATCGGCGACCCGGAGATCGTGGTGTGGGGCTCGCCCATCGAGCTGGGCGCGCAGGACCGCGCCCGCGCCGTGCGCGACCGCGTGATGCGCACCATGCTGTTGCCGGCGTTCGAGATGTCGGAAGCGAACCTGGACGCCTTCGTCGCCCGCATCCGGGCGCGGCGTCCGCGCATGCTGTTCGGCTATCCGTCGGCGCTGTCGCACATCGCCCGCCACGCCGAGCTGCGCGGCCAGCGCATGGACGACCTGGGCATCCGCGTCGCCTTCGTCACCTCCGAGCGGTTGTACGACGAGCAGCGCGAGCAGATCGCCCGCGTCTTCGGCTGCGCGGTGGCCAACGGCTACGGCGGGCGCGACGCCGGCTTCATCGCCCACCAGTGCCCGCACGGCGGCATGCACATCACCGCCGAGGACATCATCGTCGAAATCGTCGACGCCGACGGCAGGCCGCTGCCGGCCGGCGCCACCGGCGAGATCGTCGTCACCCACCTCGCCAGCGGCGACTTCCCGTTCATCCGCTACCGCACCGGCGACGTCGGCGCGCTGTCGACCCGCCAGTGCGGCTGCGGGCGCAGCCTGCCGATGCTCGAAGAGATACAGGGACGCAGCACCGATTTCCTGGTGGCGGCCGACGGCACCGTCATGCACGGCCTGGCGCTGGTGTACATCCTGCGCGATATCGAAGGCATGAAAGCCTTCAAGATCATCCAGGAATCGCTGCATTCGACGCGCGTGCAGGTCGCGCTCGACACGCCGCTCGATGATGCGCTGCGCGGCCATATCACGCGCGGCGTGCGGGCGCGGCTCGGCGCGCAGGTCGAGGTGACGGTCGAGCGGGTGGAGGCCATCGCGCCGGAGGCGTCGGGCAAATTCCGCTACGTGGTGAGCAAGGTCGACGCGGCGCGCAATTACGGAGCCAACTACGGAGCCGGCACGCCATGAGGGATTTGCTGGTCACGTTGCTGGTGTTCGGATCGCTGCCGTTTATCTTCAAGCGGCCGTCGTTCGGCGTCGTCATGTGGATCTGGATCAGCGTGATGAACCCGCACTCGCAGGGTTGGGGCTTCGCCCGCAGCTTCCCGTTCGCGGCGGTGATCGCGGCGACCATCGTCGCCTCCATGTTTCTGCACAAGGACAAATACCGCCTGCCGGCCCACCCGGTCACCTGGGTGTTCCTGGCCTTCATGGGCTGGATGAGCGTGACGTCGCTGTTCTCGATCCACGGCGTCGACGTGGTGACCACGCAGTGGATCAAGGTGTACAAGATCTTCGGCATGACGGCGGTGGTGATGATGCTGGTGCGCACCCGCCAGGAAATCGAATGGCTGGTGTGGACGGTGGTGGTGTCGCTGGGATTCTACGGCGTCAAGGGCGGTATTTTCACCTTGCGCAGCGGCGGCAACTTCCGCGTGTGGGGGCCGGAGGGCACCTTCATCGACGGCAACAACGAGGTGGCGCTGGCCCTGGTGATCGTCATTCCGCTGATGTACTACCTGATCGGCAACGTGCGTCCGCGCTGGGCCAAGGGCGCGCTGCTCGCCGCCATCCTGCTGTGCGCGCTGGCCTCGCTGGGCTCGTATTCGCGCGGCGCCGCGCTGGCGATCGTCGCGATGACCACGGTGCTGTGGCTCAAGAGCCGCAACAAGCTGCCGCTGGGCGTGCTGCTGGCGATGGCCGTGCCGTTGATGGTGCTGCTGATGCCGTCGCAATGGCACGAGCGCATCGACACCATCAACACCTACCAGGAGGACACGTCCGCCATGGGCCGCATCAACGCCTGGCGCATGGCGTTCAACCTGGCCAACGACCGCCTGCTGGGCGGCGGCTTCGAGATCTACGACGGCGAGGTGTTCGCGCGCTACGCGCCGATCCCGGCGGACGTGCACGCGGCCCACAGCATCTACTTCCAGGTGCTGGGCGAGCATGGATGGATGGGCCTGGCGCTGTACCTGGCGCTGGGCGTGATGATCTGGCGCACCGGCAGCGCCATCGTGCGCCAGGCCAAGGGCGTGCCGGAGCTGGACTGGGCGCTGCGGCTGGCCACCATGCTGCAGGTGAGCCTGGTGGGCTTCGCCGTCGGCGGCGCGTTCCTGAGCCTGGCCTATTTCGACGTGCCGTACATGATCATGGCGGCCATGGTGGCGACGCGCATCCTGGTGGCGCGGCAGGCCGCGCCGCAACGCCGTCCGATGGCGCGGGCGGTGGACCGGCACGCGGACGCCGGCGCCGACGCCGGCGTGGCGCAGACATGAGCGCGGGCGCGGGCATCACCGGCTCGCCGCCACTGCCGACGCGGCCGCTGTTGCGCCTGCTGTCGCCCGGCGGCCGTCGCGGCCTGAGCATCATGATCTATCACAGGGTGCTGGCAGCGCCCGATCCCTTGTTCCCGGGCGAGATAGACCGTGCAGCCTTCGCGATCCAGCTCGGCTTGCTGAAGTCCTCGTTCAACGTGCTGGCGCTGGACGAGGCGGTGCGCCTGATGCGCGCCGGGCGGTTGCCGCCGCGCGCCGCCTGCATCACCTTCGACGACGGCTACGCCGACAACGCGGTGGAGGCGCTCCCCATCCTGCAGCGCTTCGGGCTGACGGCCACGTTCTTCGTCGCCACCGGCTTCCTTGATGGCGGCCGCATGTGGAACGACACCGTGATCGAATTGGTGCGTAAAGCGCCCGAGGCACCCGGCGCGCGGTTCGACGCCCGCACGGCCGGTCTCGGCCTGCTGCCGCTGGACGGCCCCGGGGCGCGGCGGGCCGCCATTGGCGCCCTGATCGGCCATCTCAAGTACCTGCCGATGGAGCAGCGCTTGGCCATGGTCGAGCGCCTGGCCGGGGAGGCGGACTACGGCCTGGCCCGCGACCTGATGATGAGCAGCGGGCAGGTGCGCCAGCTGCATGCCGCCGGCATGGGCATCGGCGCCCACACGGTCAACCATCCGATCCTGGCGGCGATTCCGGCGCGGCAGGCGGGCGACGAGATCGCGGCCGGCAAGCGGCGGCTCGAAACGCTGACCGGCGCGCCGGTGCCGCTGTTCGCTTATCCGAACGGGAAGCCAAATGTCGACTACCGCGCCGAACATGTCGGTATCGTGCGCGAACTCGGTTTCGAGGGCGCGGTGTCGACCGCCTGGGGTGGACGCACCGGCGACCTGTATCAGCTGCCGCGCTTCACGCCCTGGGACCTGGGCGCGCCGCGCTTCCAGTTGCGGCTGGCGATGAACCTGGCCCGGAGGGCCCAGACCGCCGAATCTTCGCGGGCATAAGAGGGCCAGCGTACAGAGAAAAACCACCGTTCCGCGCCATACTGACGACTTAAGCCATTTGTAAGACTTTTTGGTATAATTTCATTGAGTTACGGCAATTTTCAAGTTCCTTAGGTGCCGTCAACCGCTGGCCAAGGAGAACGATGATGGAACGGGTAGTGGTGGTGGGCGCCTCCGCGGGAGGTATTCCGGCGCTGGAGGCGATATGCGCGGAGCTGCCTGCGGACTTTCCCGCGCCCGTACTCATCGCCATGCACGTCGGCCCCCAGGGCAATGAACTTCTCCAAGTGCTCGCCAAAAGCTGCCGCCTGCCGGCATCGCACGCCATCGACGGCCAGTACGCGGAACCCGGCACCATCCTGGTCGCCGCACCCGGCCGCAATCTCACCATCGTCAACGATCACGGCAAGGTGCGCGTCAGGCTGACCGAGAGCGGCAACCCCAATCTGATCGCGCCCGCCATCAATCCCTTGTTCGCTTCAGCGGCCGCCGAGTTCGGCGAACGGGTCGTCGGCACGGTTTTGTCCGGCTTTCTGGACGACGGCACCGACGGCCTGCGCGCCATCAAGGCCGCCGGCGGCACCGCCATCGCGCAGGAACCGACGGACGCGCTGTGTCCCGACATGCCCGCCAACGCGATCCGTCAGGTGGCGGTCGATTCCATCCTGCGCGCCGACGCCATCGGCGCCACCCTGACAGCGCTGGCCGCCGTGCCGGCGCGCCGACTCGCTTCCCATGGCGTTGGCGCCGGCGAGACGCAGGGCCGGGTGCCGCCGCGCCAGGGTCACACCATCGACGTCAGCACGGCGGCGATGTTGGCCTCCTCGGCGGCGCTGAAAAAATAAGGATAGAGCGAGCGCCGCGCCATCTGATTGCCGGCGCCGCTGCCGCCCAGACGGGCGATTTGCGCCCCCATGAATTCCAGATCCAGATGCAGCAAGTGCGCCGGCGCGTCGACGCGCAGGTTGTGGCGTTTGCCGGCCACGTGGCGGAAACCCAGCATCTGCTCGTAGAAGCGCCGGTGGCGCGGATGGACCTCGATGAAGGCGTCGCCGCACAGGTGCGTCTTGCGCGCGTGGATGTACAGGATGTGGAACAGCGACGCCAGCGCCAACCGGGTGTGGGCCAGCGGGTCGAGCGCCAGCCTGGTCACCTCGCACACGCGGGCGCCGGCGCGGCGGTAGCCGTCGATGGCGTCGCGGAAGGTATCGTCGGCCAGCAGGCCGGCGGCCGAATCGATGCGCAGGGTCACCGTGGCCAGCAGCGCCTCGGCCGACGCCGCGTTCAGGGTCAGGTGGCCGGCGTGCGGCTCGAGGAAATGCTTGTCGCCGTAGCCGCGCCAGCGGTACATGCGGTTGATCAGCGCGGCCGCCGCGCGGCGTCCGGCGGTGCTGTTGCCGAAGTGGATGCCGAACGCCGCGGCCGACGGCGGATCGGGATAGGGCTGCCACGTGGGCGCCATGCTGGCGACGACGTCCGCGACAATGGCCGGTCCGTATCGCGCGATTCGGCGCGGAGGCAACCCGGCGGACGCCGTGAAGTCTTCCATCCAAAAGTTCCTTGTCGACGGGTTGTGGGAAGGCGTGCCGGCGCACGGCCGCGGCACGGCGTCACGCGCTGCTGTCATGGTGTTACGGGGGTTGGAAAGATCGGGCGAAGACTCAACCGGTGGACGGCTTGGGCGCCGGATCGACGGCGGTTTGGTTCGCGGTGATGGACGATACCCGCTCCAGCGGGAGGCGGCGCGAGCGCACCGCCGGCTTCTTGGGATAACCGACGCGCAACAACATATACAGCACCGCGCCGGCCGGCAGTTCGATCTGGCAGGCCTGCGCCAGCGCGCGCGCGGCCGGCCGCGACGCTTCCGGCACGCTGCCGTCCTCGAGCCGGAAGATTTGATCGGGCACCACGTAATACGGTTGCACCGCCAGGCCCTGCCGGTTGAGGCTGGTCCACGCACGCAACAGCAGGCGGCCGGCGTCGAGCGCGCCCCGGGCCCCGGCGGCGCCGGTCACCAGCAGCAGGCCCGGGCCTTTGCTGACCAGGTCGGCCTCGATGGCGGCGAACATCTTGTACAGGCCCACGCGGTTGAGCATGGCCATGTGCGGCCAGCTGCGGGTGTACGACAGCATGGCCTTGCCGCCCGGCGGCAGAAAGAAGGTGGCGACGTCGAGCCCGTCGCCGCGCGCGGCCTCGCGTTCGGTCATGCGCAGGCTGGCGTCGAGCGCCGTATGGGCCAGGCGGTTTTGAAAGCGCAGCTCGGACCCGGTTCTTACCAGGCGCGCCCAGCGCCGCACCTCGTGCGGCTCGACCAGCAGGCGGCAGCGGGCCTCGCCCTCGGCCAGCGCGGCCAGCGCGGCGACGGCGTCGTCCGGCAGGGGACGGTTCGCGTACGGCAGCCGGTTGGTGTGGCGCTGGAACAGCGGATGGTCGCGGCAGCCGGCGGTGGCCAGCGGCCCGGTGGCGTCGATGCGGCAGCGGAACACGCAGGCCGGGTCGTCGTCGCGCGGGAAGATGGTGGCCTCGTACAACTGGCAGGCGGTGCTCTCGGCCATTTGGTGCAGGTTCTCGATCACGCCGCCGAAGGCGAGCAGGGTGGCCGGACTGTCGATGCCGAAGGCGCCCTCGCTGTCGACGCGGCGCACGAACATCAGCCGCAGGCTGGCGCCGTCCCAGTCGAAGCGCCAGGACTGCATATTGTCGGCCGAGGCGGACCAGCGGGCGGCCTCCAGCAGACATTCGATGAGTTGATCGGGAACGCGCATCTGATCTATGTTACTCCACTATCGGTGGCGGATTGAAAAACAGCCCGTCCTGGCGGGCGGGCTGTCTGGTTCGCGCTAACGGTGTATCAAGCGCCTTGCCGGCGGCGATTGACCGCGTGGACGCCGAGCAGGCCGAGCGCCAGCAGCGCCAGCGAGCCCGGTTCCGGCACCCGGTTGAAGTCGGTGGTGCCGGAGGCGTCGTTGATGGCGATATTGCCGGCGCCATCGATGGCCGCGCCCTGGGTGGTGTTGTTAAAGCCGTTGAACGTCATGTCGTAGAACGGCACCGGGCCAACGAAGAACAGCTTGCCATCGTCGGTCAGCGTGAACGTGGTGTTCGCATTGAGCGCGGCGCCGAACAGGTTGTTAAACGACGAGGTGCCCGAAATCAACCCGCCAAAACCCAAGCGGATGTCGTCGGCCTCGCCGGAGATGGTCGCTTCCGAGCCCAGCGTGGCGGCGGTGAAGACATTGGCGTTGCCCGGATCGGCGAACATTTCGAAGTTCAGTTCGGTCAAGGTGTTGACGCTGTTAGGCGTGTTGATGGTGCCGGTGGTGACAACGTCCTTGAGCGTGAACTTCACGTAAATGCCGTAGAAGAAGTTCAGGCCGGTGACGTTGGCCGCCAGGTTGGCCGAATTGAGGCGGAACGAGCTGTAGCTCAGCCAGCCTTGACCCTCGTGGGTGTTGCCGATGGTGTGCAGCAGTTCGGACGAGGTGCCGCCGATCGCGTCCGCCGTGATCGGTCCCGCCGGCCCGCCAAGGCCGAGCGCCGCCGGATTGATGCTGAACTGCGGTACCGCGTGCGCCGACGCCATGCCCAGCGCCAGCACCACCCCCGATGCCGCCATCACCACGCGTTTGCCGAAATTGAATCGTTTCATATACTCCCCCTAATTGAAATGCCCCGTGAATGCTCGTAACCGTGGAAGCGGTCTTGTGTCATATAAGCATGATTCGGGCCAGCATTGATCCACCTCAATATCTTGTTTTAAATCAAAGTGTTAGCGGAAATCGTGAAGCGCGGTGGATCGGGACTGTAAAGAAATCCGACAGTATTGCGGCGCGGATCATGGCTGCTTGCCGGGCTCGGCGTCGATGCCGCGCAGCCGGTTGATGATCCCGGCCTCCTCGCGGGTGGAGAAGAACAGCGGGTAGAAGGAGCGTTCGCCGGCGGCGGCCTCGCCCCTGCCGCCGAAGGTCCGGATCTGTTCGCTCACATAGTCGAAGCCCACCCACAGCAAATGGGCCGGCGCGTTCACGCGCGGGTTGGTCTTCGGCTCGCCCAGCTGGCGGAAGCCCAGCATGTGCTGGTAGAAGCGCCGGTGGCGCGGGTTGACCTCGATGAACAGGTCGGTGCAGTGGTGCAGGTCGCGGGCGAAGCACACGGCCATATGGAACAGCGAGGCCATCATCGCCTTCGACTGCACGGCCGGGTCGAAGGCCAGCTTGGTCAGCTCGCACACCTTGGCGCCGCGCTGGCGGAAGGCCTCGATCTCGTCCCTGAAGATCTCGTCGGCCAGGATGCCGATAGCCGAGTCGATGCCGAGGGTCAAGGTGCCGACCACCTCGCCATGGTGGGTGGAGGTCAGGGTGATGCGGTTGGGGTCGTCGGCCAGGGTATGGGCGCCGGCGTAGCCGCGCCACGAATACATTTTGTTGATCAACACGCTGGCCTTGTTGCGGCCCTGGGGCGTATCGACCATGCGCAGCCCGAACACCTTTTGGTCGACGGTGAGCTCGACCAGGTTGTCGGGTTTGGTATCGGGAATGTCGACCATCTCGCGGCTGCGCGCGACGGCGCCGGCCACGGGGTCGGCCTGTTTTTCGGACACGGTCATCTTCTCCTCCTGGAATGCAGCCAAGGCCGCTGTAACGGACGGTTAATTATTATATTGATAATCATAGTCGAATCTGGCGGACCCGACAATGTGATTCGCTGGCGCCCGCCCCAAAGTACTCGGATCGCCCGCGGACCGCATTCCAGCGTTGTAAATTTCCATCCTTATAATGCAATTATTTTAACTTTATTGTCAAATCGATGTATAGTTTACGTGTTTGGTGATTGGCATCAAAATGTCTGGAGGAAGCCGCTATGCGTGCGTTCGGCAACAAAATCACGCCATCGGGCGGCCTGGCCTGCCTGCTGGCCCTGGCCACGTTGGGCGGCTGCGGCAAGCAGCAAACGGCGCCCGAACTGATCGCCGAGGCGCGCCAGATGCACCTCAAGCGCGACAACAAGGGTGCCATCATCCAGTTGAAAAACGCCTTGCAGGTCGACGCCGGCAATGCCCAGGCGCGCCTGATGCTCGCCAGCGTCTACAACGACGCCGGCGATCCGCTGTCGGCGGAAAAAGAGGCGCGCAAGGCGGTCAGCCTTGGCGTCGACAGCCAGACCGCGCTGCCGGTGCTGGCCCGCTCGCTGATCCAGCAGAGCAAGTTCGAGGCGGTGCTGAAGGAAACCGAGGCGGCCGACAAGCCCGGGCCGGAGCTGCTGACGCGGCGCGGCCACGCCTATCTGGGCATGGGGCGCCTGCCCGAGGCCAACGCGGAATTCGCGGCGGCGCTGCGGCTGCGGCCGAAGGACGCCGCCGCCACCGTCGGCCTGGCCCAGGCCGCCGCATTGGGACGCGACCTGCCCGAGGCGAACCGGCTGGCTGCGCAAGCGTCCAGCGACCACCCGGCCGACCTCGACGCCCTGATGTTCAAGGGCAACCTCGAACGCTCGCAGGGGCGCTATGACTCGGCCACCATGGCCTACGACGCCGCGCTCCAGGTCGATCCTTCCCACGGCGACGCCCACTTGCAGAAAACCTATCTGTACATCGAGCAGAAGAAGTACGACGCCGCCAAGGCCGAACTCGATCTGTACCGCAAGGCCGCCAACGGCAGCCTGCTGTTGCCGTACACGCAGGCGCTGCTCGAATATAGCCAGGGCAACACCGCCGCCGCGCTCGAACCGCTGCAGCATGTGCTCAAGGTGGCGCCCGGCCACCTGCCGTCGTTGATGCTGGCCGGCGCCGTGCAGTTCAAGCTGGGCGCGATGGCGCAGGCCGAGCAGCACCTGGGCAAATACCTGGACGGCGACCCGTCCAACCTGAGCGCGCGCAAGTTGCTGGCGTCGACGCTGTTGAAGGTCGAGCGTCCGCGCGACGCGCTGGTGGTGCTGGCGCCGGCGCTGGCCGCCAAGGAGCCGGACGCCTACGTGCTGGCCTTGGCTGGCGAGGCGAGCCTGCAGAACCGCGAACCCGCCAAGGCCACCGCCTATTACGAACGTGCCAGCAAGCTCGAGCCGACCATGGCGCCGCTGCGCACCGCGCTGGGCCTGAGTCTGCTGGGTGGCGGCGACGAGGCGCGCGCGCTGGTCGAACTGGAGCGCGCCACGGCGATCGACGCCGGCTCGCTGCCGGCCGGCCTGGCGGTGGTGCGCACGGCGCTGGGATTGCGCCAGTACGAGCGCGCGCTGTCCGCCGCGCGCGCCCTGGCCAAGACCCATCCGGACGACCCCGAAGTGACGCTGTCGATCGGCAACGCGCTGCTGGGCAAGGGCGACGCGGTGGCCGCCCGCGCCACGTTCGAGCGCGCGGCCGCCCAGCGCGTCCGCTACTACGATCCGGTGGCCAGCCTGGCGCTGCTCGACATCGCCGAGCGCAAGCCGGAGGCGGCGCAGGCCAGGCTGCTGGCCTACCTGCAGCAGGACAAAAACAATATGAACGCCATGACGGCGTTGTCGCAACTGGCGATCGCGCAGGGCAAGCCGGCCGAGGCCACCAAGTGGCTGGAGCAATCGATGACGGCCAATCCGGACGCCGTGTGGCCGGCGTTGCGGGTGATCGATAATTACCTGGTCAACGGCCAGCAGGAGCGCGGCCTGACCCTGGCGCGCAAACTGCACGCGGCCAACCCGGGCAATCCGGGGGCGCTGGAGATGCTGGGCAAGGCTCAACTGGTGCTCGACAAGCCGGTCGACGCGCTCGAGAGCTTCAGCCAGCTGACCAAGCTGCAGCCGGACCAGGCGCTGCCACTGTACTGGCTGGCCAGGGCCCAGGCCGGCGTCAAGAACGAGGCCGAGGCGATGCGGTCACTGAAGAAGGCGCTGGCGCTAACGCCCGAGTTCATGGATGCGCAACTGGCGCTGGCCGGCTTGTCCGAGCGCGCCGGCAACATCGACCAGGCGCTGGTGCTGGCGCGCCAGATCCAGCGCCAGGAGCCGAAGTCGTCGGTGGGCCTGTTGCTGGAGGGCGATCTGCTGGTCAAGCAAAACAAGCCGGCGCCGGCCATGGCCGCGTATGAAAAAGCGTTGCTGCTCGAGCCCGAGGCCGCCGTCAAGATCAAGCTGGCCAACCTGATGGGCGCCGGCGGCAAGGGCAAGCAGGCCGAACAGCGCATGCTGGGCTGGATCAAGGCCGCGCCCGACAGCGCCGACGGCGTGCTGTTGCGCATGTACCTGGGCCAGACCTATCTGGCCGCCGGACAGTACCGGCCGGCCGCGGACCAGCTCGAGTCGGTGGTGTTGTCCCGTCCCAACAGCGCCGACGCCTGGAACAACCTGGCCTACGCCTACCAGCAGTTGCGCAACCCGGGCGCCTTGCCGGCGGCCGAGAAGGCGTTCGCACTGGCGCCGTCCAACCCGGCCGTGATGGACACGCTGGGCTGGCTGCTGGTCGAGCACGGCGACAGCGCACGCGGGCTCGAACTGTTGCGCGGCGCGGCCGCCAAGGACAAGGCGGCCGACATCCACTACCACCTGGCGCAGGGCCTGGCGCGTTCCGGCGACAAGGCCGGCGCCAAAAAGGTGCTCGAGCAGTTGCTTGCCGGCGACGTCAACTTCCCGCAGATCGAGGGCGCGCGCAGCTTGCTCAAGCAGCTTTGAGCATCGGCCAACGCAAGCCGTACGGTCCGACCGGCGGCGTATCGGCCAGGCTGCCCAGGCTGGCCAGCATCGACATGATGCCCGGTTCGGCGCTGCTGCAGAAGAAGTAGGGATACAGCGAGCGGCGCGCCTCCTGGTCGGTGGCGGCGACGGTGCCGCCCATCTTGCGGATCTGCGCCCCCATGTATTCCAGGCTGATGCGCAACAGGTGGGCCGGCGCGTTGACGCGCTCGTTGTTGCGCACGCCGGCGGCCGGCTCGAATCCCAGCATCTGTTCATAAAACCGCTTGTGGCGCGGATTGACTTCGATAAACACGTCGGTGCACTGGTGCACCTTGCGCGCGTACAAGTAGACGATGTGGAACAGCGACGCCAGCGCCAGCTTCGGATGGGCCAGCGGATCGATCGCCAGTTTGGTCACTTCGCAGACCTTGGCGCCGGCCCGGCGGTAGACGTCGATCACTTCCTTGAACGTGGCGTCGGCCAGCATGCCGTCGGCCGAATCGGTGCGCAACGTCACCGTGCCGAGCATCTGCTCGGGTTCTGCGGCCGCCAGGGTCACGTGGTGGGGGTGCGCCTCCAGCGCGTGCTGGTCGCCATAGCCGCGCCAGCTGTACATCTTGTTGACCAGCATTTCCGCGGACTGGCGTCCGGCGTCGGTGTTGGCCAGGTGGATGCCGAACGGCGTGAGCGGTGCCGAGGGTTTCCAGTCGGGGGAGAGTTTGGCCAAAACGTCGGGCACGATGGCGGGGCCATAGTACTCGGGGCTGGCGCTATGTGGTCGGGACGATCCCGCGGTCATGTTCATCGATACTTCCCATATTCCGCGCCGAACGTGAAATAACGATTCGGCTGATTTAACATATTGCAACGCGCAACATGATAGCCGTGTTCGGTTTAATCAGCTTGCAAGTTGATAGCTATCGTGCGTGCAATTTCCATTGGGAATTTTTAACGCATCGCCCGCAAATAACCGCGGACGACGTGCCTGAGATTGATGCCGCACAGCAAACAGGCTACTGTACGGTGCGCTGACCAGGCGCCAACCTGTGGCGTAGACGGGGAACCCGTCCAGCACGCAGGTATGTAGATATTGACGAACCGCTTCTGCGGTTTCGGTATGCAAAAATTTGTTGCCCACTGACTATAGCCAAACTTCGTTACCGCTTATGCTGCGGTGCGGCGAATATTCCATGCCGCGCGCGCTTTGACCGTGCATAAAGCGTTGTCCGAATTCCAGCGGTATTGCGTAAGTGCATTTGAAGTATATACGAAATCGCTTTCATGGAACAAGCGGAGGAGAATTTCTGCGGGTCAAGCAACGCGCCAGAGGCAGCGCGCCAGGTGTTTTGGATTGAAGCCGGCCAGCATGCGGGGTGTGCCGTAGAGCGTTCCGACCAGCCGCAGCCCGTCCGCGTACGGGCGCCAGCCGTCGCGCGCGCAGGTGTACAGGTAGTCGCGGATGGCGATCCGGGTTTCGTGGCGGAACGCGCTGCGCTGCGGCGGATCGAAGGCGTTGCCGTGGTCGCCGATGCGGTGCAGCGCGCGCAGCGCGTACTCCATGTTGCGGCGGCTGTTCTTGTGGCTGGAGGCGTTGTCGTCGTGCCAGCGGTAGCGCGTGATCGGCGTCGGCGTGTAGACGAAGTCGCCACTGAGCAGCAGACGGATCAGGAATTCGCGGTCCTCGCTGACCCGCAATCCCTCGTCGAACAAGCCGACGGCCAGCGCCGCCGCGCGCGCGAAGCACAGGCTGGACGGTTTGATGAAGTTGCCATGGATTAGGCGGGACAGGGCGGCGCCGTCGATCCGCAGGCAGTCGCTGCCGTCGATCGGCCGGCCGTGGCGGCGCGAGGGGTTGTCCCAGAAATCGTCGTACAGGCGCGGCTGGACTTGGCCGTCGACCAGCAGCCGGCCGGCGCCATACGCGGCCACCGCGTCCGGCGCCGCCGCCAACGCCGCGCGCAAAGTGGCCAGGTGCTCCGGCTCCCAGACGTCGTCGGCGTCGAGCAGCGCGATCCAGTCGCCGCCGCCGGCGCGGATGCCGGCGTTACGCGCCACCGGAATGCCGCCATTGGCCTGCTCGACCAGCCGCGTGTCGCAGGCAGGATGGGCGGCGATCCAGGCCCGCACCACGCGCACGGTGTCGTCGCGCGAGCCGTCGTCGACCACCACCACCTGGTCCGGCGGCGCGCTTTGTCCCGCCACGCTGTCGAGCGCCTCGGTCACATAGCCGGCGGCGTTGTACGCGGGAATGACCACGCACACTTTCATGCCGGCCTCAGGCGGCGGGCTTGCGCAGCAGCGCGACATAGATCTGGTTGCGCAGCGGCGCGGGCCGGCGCATCAGCAGCGCGATCGCCTTCGACAGGTACAGCAGGCGCGGCGATCCGCGCACGCGGCCCCACGGGTCGCCGACCGAACCTTCCCAGGCCAGCGTGAAGCCGGCCTCGGTGAAGCATTTGTTCAACTGCCACTGGCTCAGCGGCGTGATGTGGCCGTCGCGCGCGTAGTCGTCCTCGGCGAACCACTGGAACGACAGGTCGCGCATGAACATGGCGATCGAGGCGGCGGTGTCGACGTTGGGCGTGGACAGCAGCAAGGTGCCGCCCGGCTTGAGCACCTGGAAGCACTGGCGTGCGAAGTGGCGCGGGTTCTCCAGGTGTTCGATGATCTCCAGCGCGCAGATGTGGTCCTCGCTGGCGGCGCGGCCGTCGGAAAAATTCTGGTTCAGGTCGCAGGTGAAGAAAGGGATCGCGCCGTGCAAGCGGAAGTTCTCGCGCACGTAGTCGGTGGCGGTGACCTTGTAGCCGGCGTCGGCCAGGCGGCGGCTCATGGCGCCGCTGCCGGCGGCCAGCTCGAGCACGCTGGCGCCGGGCGGGTTGTGGCGGCTGAACTGCTCGAACGCGTATTCGTGCAGGCCGGGCAGCGCGTGGATCGGCAGGCCCTGGTAGGCCACGTGGCTCTTTTCGCTGGCGGCGGTGGCGCGGTAATGGTCGACCAGCACGGTCGCCTTCAGTTCGGTGTCGGCGTTCATGGCGTCCTCGGTGCGCGCGGCAGGCGCAGAAAATGGAGCGCAAAATGGCGTGTGTAGCTCAGGTATTGCAGGCCGCCGGGCTGGCGCAGGCTGCGCCAGTGCCAGCCCAGCGCCTCGCGCCAGCGTCCGCGTCCGAGCGCGCGCACCGAATGGTCGTGCTGCGCGCCCGACAAGTGGCGCCGGATGCGCCGTTCGATCGCGGGCGGCGGCCCGGCCGCCAGCATTTGCTGGTACAGCGACAGGTAGAACTCGAAGTAGGCGTCCGACTGCGACAGCGAACCGCCGGTCACATGGACGCGGAAGGTCGGCTGCTCGATGGTGGCGACCTGCTTGCCATCCAGGCTGAGCTTGAACGCCAGCCAGGTCCACTCGGCGTACGGCTGGTAGTCGGCGAAGTAGGCGGGGCCGACGCTGTCGGTGCGGTACAGGGCGTTGCCGTTGGTAAGCCAGTTGGCCTCGAACAGCATGGCCAGCGGTTCGTGCCGCACCTGCGCCAGGTGGTGGTACAGCAGCGCGTCGACGCCTTCGAAGCGGCGGTAGGCGTTGGTCACGACCAGGTCCGCCCGCGGTTGCGCGCGCAGCGCGGCCAGCTTCATGTCGGTGGCGCCGGGCAGGTACTCGTCGTCGTCGTCGACCATCGAGAAGTAGGGCGTGTCGACCATGCGCCGGCCTTCCCACACGGCGTTGGGGGCCGATGGCAGCTCGACGTAGGCGTAGCGCACGTCGGGCTGGGCGCGCAACCAGTCGCATACCCCCTCGTCATAGCGCTGGCCGTTGACGACGACGATGATTTGCACCGGCTGCGTCGACGAGGCGCGGATCGACGCCAGGCAGCGTTCGATTTCCATGCGGCGCGATAGCTGGGCCGTGGTTGGCACAATCACGGTCACCTGCGGCTGCGCCCGCGAAGTTAGCGGCGGTCGCACCGCTTCAAGGAGGGCGTCGTTCTTCATGCCGGCAGCACTTTCAGGCGGCGCAGGCAGAAGCGTTCGGCGCCTTGCGGGCGGGCGCTGACGAACCACAGCGCGAACACGGTGGCCACATAGACCAGCGCGCCGGCACCGGAATCGATGAACAGCCGCAGCCAGGGGTTGAGGCCGGCCAGGCGGGCGTCGAGCTGCGCCACCGCCATCGCCATGACCGTGACCCCGGCGACGGGCCGCCAGACGGTGCGCGCCACTTCGCCCCAGCCGAACTTGAGCAGCCGTTTGGTCGCGCTCATCTCCAGCACCACGTCCAGCAGCTGCGCGGTCAGGTAGGCGTAGCCGGCGCCGACGATGCCGTAGCGCCGCATGAAGAAGTACAGCGCCGGGAACAGGATCAGCAGGTAGCAGGTCTGCACGATGGCGACCTCGTGCGGGCGACCCAGCGCCAGCCACACCGAGGCGTTGTTGGTCTGGGTGGCGGTGATCGCGCCGCTGACGGCGAGGATGGCGATCAGCGGCACCGCCTGGTGCCATTTGTCGCCCAGCATGGCTTGCACCAGCGGCTCGGCCACGCAGGCGATGCCGATGCCCACCGGCAGTATCAGCAGGGTGATCATGCCCAGCAGGCGGAAATACGAGGCCGAGATCTGCGCCGTGTCGGCCATCTTGGAAAAGCCGGGAAAGGTGACGCGGTTGATCGGCGCCACCAGCTCGGTCGACGGCAGGTTGGAGATCTCGTACGACACCGTGTACACGCCCAGCCCGGCCGCGCCGAAGTAGCGGCCGATGATGAAGGTGCAGCCGTCGTGGCGCAGGAAGCCGAGCGCGTTGTTGAGCAGCATCCATTTGGAGAAGTGGAACAGCTCGCGCATGGCGCCCAGCCCGAAGCGGGGGCGGTAATCGTTCATCGCGTAGCTCATCGCCACGGTGATCGCGCGCCCCAGGCACATGCCCAGCAGCAGCGCCCAGTAGGAGTGCAGGATCAGCGCGGCGCCGATGGTGACGACGAAGGTGCCGACCCGGCGCACCATGATGAAGTTGAACTCCTGGCGGAAGTCCAGCTCCTTGCGGAAGTTGACCACGCCGACGTTGCCGAAGGCGTTGATCAGGTACATCAGCGACAGCACCCACATCACGCCGACCAGGCGCGGCTCGTCGTAGAACAGGGCCGCCGGGTGCGCCAGCGCCACCAGCGCGGCGGCACAGAACAGGCCGAAGATGACGTTCAGGGTCCAGACGGTGTCGTAGTGGCGGCGCTCGGCGTTCTTTTTCTGGATCAGCGCCAGGTCGAAGCTGAAGGCGCCGAGCACGTCGAGCAGGCCGCCGATGGCGGTGGCCATCGCCACCAGGCCGAAGTCGTCCGGCGCCAGCAGGCGCGCCAGCAACAGCGTGCTCACCATGCCGATGCCGCGGTCGACCAGGCGTGCGGTGATCATCCAGACGATGCCGGTGGCCATGCGTTCGTTAATGTGCGTCATGCGGCGCGGAACCCCGGTTGGAAATGGCTGTGGCAACGTGCCTGTCTTTACAAACCGTTGTCATTTTTGCTTATTAATAAGCTATTATCATGATTCTCTCGTAAGCATTTGAGGGAGTCAAGCTTGATGTTGATTTGATTACATTCATTGTTCATCCAGGAGCAGCGATGTCGCAACCCGCCGTATCGGTCGTTATCCCGGTCTTCAACGCCGGTGTCTTCCTGCGCGAGGCGGTGCTGTCCGTGCTGGGGCAGCGGGCACTGGACGGCCACGCGCTGCCGGTGTTCGAAGTGGTGATCGTCGACGACCGCAGCACCGATCCGGCCACCCGCGAAGTGCTCGACGAGGTCGGCGCCTGGCCCATGGTGTCCGTGTTGCGTAATCACCACTCAAAGGGCGCGGCGGGCGCGCGCAACACCGGCATCGAGGCCGCGCGCGGCGAATGGATCGCCTTCCTCGACGCCGACGACGTCTGGTTTCCGCACGCGCTGGCGCAGCGCTGGCAGGTGCAGCGCCAGCACCCGGAGGCGCACTGGATCGCCGGCAAGATCAGCTTGCTGCGCCCGGGCGCCGACGGCTTCGCGCCGCTGGCCGAATTGAGCGCCGCCTGTCCGGCGTCGCCGCCGCCGGCGGAGGTGGAAAGGCTGCGCCGCCCGGTGGCCGAGCTGGCGCGCGATTGCATCGTCATCCCGACCACCACCCTGATCCGTCAGCGCCTGCTGGTGGCCAAGGGCTTGTTCGACGAGCGCCTGCGGCGCGCCGAGGATTACCACCTGTGGTTCCGCTGCGCCCTCGACAACGATTTGTGGATGGTGACGGAGGAGGTGGCCTACTACCGCATCCACCCGGCCAGCCTGACCCACGGCGACGCGCCGCGCTTCCTGCTGGAGGACAACATGCTGCTGATGCTGATGGATATGCCGGCCTGGCGCTCCTACCGCGCGTTGCTGATCGGCCGCCTGGACATGGTGATGCAGGACCATTGCTACTTCTATCGCGGCCGCCGGCGCTACACCGCCGCGTTGCGCTGCGCGGCCCGCTGGATACGGCTGCGGCCGTTCCATCCGGCGGCCTGGAAGGAGTTGCTGGCGAGCGGTTTGCGCGCCGGGTGACTACAAGATGTGCCACGACTATCCCTACGCGCCTGTAAGACGATTCCTACATGCAATTTTGCTGTGAAGTGTGTCGCAAACCGGCCACGCAGCCGTTGTATTCGCGCCATGTGGTCGAAATGGTACGGTCGAGCCCGCCATAGTAGGCCGACTCGTGTAACGGAAAATAATCCTGAAAAAGCTTTTTTTATCTCTTGCATTTTTTTGTCGGTTCGATAACTATTGGCCCTATCAAGTAGCAATGTAAAAATTATATCTTTCCTGACATTTAATAATCATTTATCAAGACGTCGGGTAGGCAAAACAGTAGTGCGTCACTTCTGGGGTTCTGCGATGGAAAACACGAACGTGGTAGCCGTCATTGGTTTGGGCTATGTCGGCCTGCCGTTGGCGGTGGAATTTGGCAAGCGTCGCAACACGGTCGGTTTCGACCTGTCGGCGAAGAAAATCCAACACTACCGCGACGGCATCGACCCGACCGGCGAGGTGAGCGAGGCCCAGTTGCGCGCCGCGCAGGGCCTGCGTTTCACCGACGATCCGGCCCAGCTGGCCGAGGCCGATTACTTCGTTGTGGCGGTGCCGACCCCGGTCGACAACGCCCACAACCCCGACTTCACGGCGCTGGCCGGCGCCAGCGAAACGGTGGGACGCCACATGAAAAAGGGCGCCATCGTGGTGTTCGAGTCCACCGTCTATCCGGGCGCCACCGAGGAGGTCTGCATCCCGCTGCTGGAGCAGCACTCCGGCATGAAATGGCGCGAGGATTTCCACGTCGGCTTCTCGCCCGAGCGCATCAACCCGGGCGACAAGGAACACACACTGACCACCATCCTCAAGGTCGTCTCCGGCGACGACGCCGACACGCTGGAGAAGGTCGCGGCGTTGTATGAATCGATCGTCACCGCCGGCGTCTACCGCGCCTCGAGCATCAAGGTGGCCGAGGCGGCCAAGGTCATCGAGAACACCCAGCGCGACCTCAACATCGCGCTGATGAACGAGCTGGCCATCCTGTTCGACCGCATCGGCATCGACACGCTCGAAGTGCTGGAAGCGGCAGGCACCAAGTGGAACTTCCTGCCGTTCCGTCCGGGCCTGGTCGGCGGACACTGCATCGGCGTCGATCCCTACTACCTGACCCACAAGGCCGCGACGCTGGGCTACCATCCGGAAGTGATCCTGGCCGGGCGCCGCATCAACGATGGCATGGCCAAGTTCGTGGCCGAGAAAACCGTCAAGAGCATGATCGCGGCCGGTTGCTACGTCAAAGGCGCGCGCGTCAACGTGCTGGGCCTGACGTTCAAGGAAAACTGTCCCGACCTGCGCAACTCCAAGGTGGCCGACATCGTCGCCGAGCTCAAATCCTACGGCGTCGAGGTGCACGTGCACGATCCGGTGGCCGCCAGCGCCGAGGCCTATCATGAGTACGGCATCGAGCTCGAAGGCTGGGACTACCTGCCGCGCGCCGACGCCATCGTCGCCGCCGTGCCGCACCGCGAACTGCTGGCCTTGCCGATGGGTGAATTGCAGGCGAAATTGACCCCGCGCGGCTGCTTCATCGACATCAAATCGGCGTTCGACACCGCCAAACTCGCCCAAGCGGGACACTGCGTCTGGCGGCTTTGATCATGGACGACCACACCCGAGGTGCGACGGCGTACGCCGCGCTGCTGCATGAGCTGTCCGCGAATCCCAAGCGCTGGCTGGTGACCGGCGCCGCCGGCTTCATCGGCTCCAACCTGGTCGAGGCGCTGCTGCGGCTGGGCCAGCGCGTCACCGGCATGGACAACTTCGCCACCGGCCACCAGCACAACCTCGACCAGGTGCGCGCGCTCGTCGGCGAGGCGGCCTGGGCCAACTTCGACTTCGCGCCCGGCGACATCCGCGTGCCGGGCGATTGCGCCCGCGCCTGCGAGGGCGTCGCGGGGAGCGTCGATTACGTGCTGCACCAGGCGGCGCTCGGCTCCGTGGCGCGCTCCATCGAGGACCCGGCCGCCACCAACGCCACCAACGTCGGCGGCTTCCTGAACATGCTCACCGCCGCGCGCGACGCCAGGGTTAAACGTTTTGTCTACGCCGCCTCCAGCTCCACCTACGGCGACCATCCGGCGCTGCCCAAGATCGAGGAGCAGATCGGCCGGCCGCTGTCGCCGTACGCGGTGACCAAATATGTCAACGAGTTGTACGCGGAAGTGTTCGCGCGCTGCTACGGCATGGACACCATCGGCCTGCGTTACTTCAACGTCTTCGGCCCGCGCCAGGACCCGAACGGCGCCTACGCCGCCGTGATTCCGCAGTGGGTGGCGGCGCTGATCGCCGACGCCCCGGTGCGCATCAACGGCGACGGCGAGACCAGCCGCGACTTCTGCTACATCGACAACGTGATCCAGGCCAACCTGCTTGCGGCGTGCAGCACCGATCCTGCCGCGGCCAACCAGGTCTACAACGTCGCGCTGAACGAGCGCACCTCGCTCAAGCAGCTGCACGCGATGATGTGCGCGTTGCTGGAGCCGCGCTTTCCGCGGCTCGGCGGCCACACGCCGCAGTACACGGATTTCCGGCCCGGCGATGTGCGGCACTCGCAGGCCGACATCGACAAGGCCCGTAAGCGACTCGGCTACGAGCCCACCCACCGCATCCAGGAAGGCCTGGCGGTGGCGATGGACTGGTATGTCGACAGTCTAGGTACGCGGTAGGGGGAGACCAGAAGGGCGCGACGCCGGCGGTAACGGCGCTGATAGCCCTCAACGTTGCAGTCCATGTTGGGTGGGGATACGGTATGCTGAAAATTTCAAATCACTACGTGTCGAAGGTGGCGGCCAGTCTGCTGTTGATCGAGATAATGATGTTGGTGGCGGCCTTCCACGCGGGCGCCGCCATCATGCTGCTGCCGGCTGGTACCGGGGCGCCGCCGTTGCACAATCTAATGGCCTCGGCGCTGACGTTCGCGCTGGCGATCGTCTTCAGCATGAGCACCTTCGGCATGTACCATCAGGACCTGGCGCAGGGCTTCCGCCCGCGCCTGTTCCTGCAGCTGCTGCCGGCGTTCGCGATGGCCGTCGGCATCCTGGCGGTGGTGTTCTACGTGGCGCCCAGCCTCTACGTCGGGCGCGGGGTGCTGTTGCTGGTGCTGGCCATCGCGCTGGCCGGCGTGGTGCTGGTGCGGGCCATGTTCGTCAGCGGTTCGCAGTCCAAGATGCTGACGTCGCGGCTGATCTTCCTGGGCCACGGTGCCGTCGCCAAGGAGTGCGGCGAACTGGCCGCCAACAACGGCAGCTACCAGAAATACCAGGTGGCCGGCTATGTCGCCACGCCGAACGAGGCGTGCTGCGTGAACACCGGCGCCTTGCTCGACATGGACCTGGGCGACTCGCTGGTCGACCTCGCGCGGCGCTACAAGGCGCGCGAGATCGTCGTCACGGTGCAGGAGCGGCGCGGCGGCGCCTTGCCGATCAAGGACCTGCTCGAGTGCAAGTTGCACGGCATCAAGGTGATCGACGCCACCACCTTCTTCGAGCGCGAGAGCGGCCAGATCCGGGTCGACTCGCTGCAACCGAGCTGGCTGGTGTTCGGCGGCGGCTTCGACCAGAGCCCGGTGCGCATCGTCATGAAGCGGGTGTTCGACCTGGTGGTCAGCGCCGTGATCCTGGCGCTGGCGCTGCCGGTGATGCTGCTGACGGCGGCCGCCATCCGCTTCGAGGACGGCGGGCCGGTGTTCTACCAGCAGGAGCGGGTGGGCAAGGACGGGCGCCGCTTCTTCATCCTTAAATTCCGCAGCATGGGCATCGACGCCGAGCAGGCCGGCGCGCCGCAGTGGGCGATGGTGCGCGATCCGCGTGTGACCCGCATCGGCAACATCATCCGCAAGTGCCGCATCGACGAGCTGCCGCAGCTGCTCAACGTCTTCAAGGGCGAGATGAGCTTTGTCGGACCGCGTCCCGAGCGGCCGTATTTCGTCGACCAGCTCAACGCGCAACTGCGCTTCTACCAGCTGCGCCACAGCATCAAGCCCGGCATCACCGGCTGGGCCCAGGTGCGCTACGGCTACGGCGCCTCGGTCTCCGACGCCATCCAGAAGCTGCAGTACGATTTGTACTATGTGAAGAACAACAGCCTGTTCCTGGACGTGCTGGTGCTGATCGACACCCTCAAAGTGGTGCTGTTCGGCGGCGGCCGCTAGGTGCCTGGTGGGGGCGCGATGCACGGCCGCATAGACAGCCTCAGTTACGGGCTGGCCGCGCTCGCGTTCCTGGCGCTGGCCGCGTTGCTGCTCGGCGGCTGGAGCCGGCGCCGCCACGCGGGCGCGCTGCTGCTGGCCTGCCTGTGCTGCGCCGCCTGGGCCGCGCTGATCGCCGCCGACGCCGCCGGCCTGGCTGGCGCCGGGCGCTGGGTCGACGTCATGGAAGTGGCCCGCAACGCCGCGTGCAGCTTCTTCATCTTGCGCCTGCTCGGCTATCCGCGCGCCGACGCCCGCTGGCGCTGGGTCGGCTATTGCGCCGGCTATGGCGTGGCGATCTTGCTGGCGCTGCTGCCTGGCTGGCGCTTGGCCGAGGCCGAAAAGCTGGCCGAGGTGGAAGGGCTGGCGCTGGCGGTTCTGCTGGCCACGCGCACCGTCATGGCGGTGGCCGGCATGGTGCTGGTCGAGCAGTTGTACCGCCAAAAGGATGCGCAAAGCCAGTGGGCCGTCAAGTACGCCTGCCTCGGCATCGGCGGCATCTTCGCCTACGATTTCTATCTGTACTGCGACGCCATGCTGGTGCGCCGCGTCAGCGCCGACATCTGGGCCGCGCGCGGCGTGGTCAACGCGCTGACCGTGCCGCTGATCGCCATCGCGGTGGCCCGCAGCGCGTCCTGGCCCAGCGGCATGCTGCTGTCGCGCCAGGCCATGTTCCACTCCGCCGCGCTGCTGGGATCCGCGGCCTATCTGATGACGATGGGCGCCGTCGGCTACTACTTGCGCTATGTCGGCGGCAACTGGGGCGGCCTGATACAGGTCGGCTTCCTGTTCGGCGCCATGCTGCTGCTGGCCGGCGTGCTGTTCTCCGGCACCTTCCGCTCGCGCCTCAAGGTGTTCATCAGCAAGCACTTCTACCGCTACGACTACGACTACCGCGAGGAATGGCTGGGCTTCACGCGCAAGCTGTCGCAGCAGACTCCGGGACCGGCCGAGCGCGCCATCGAGGCGGTCGCGCAACTGGTGGAAAGTCCCGGCGGCGCGTTGTGGATCTGGCGCGACGGCGAGCGTTTCACCCTCGCCGCGCAATGCCAGATGACGGTGCCGCCGGCGGCCGCGAGCGGCGGCGCGCAGAAGGGGGAGCAGGACGGGGACGCCGCCTTTTGCCAGTCGATCGAGCGCAACCAGTGGGTGATCGACCTTGCCGAGCCCGTGCAGCGGGCGCCGGTGCCGGCATGGCTGTCGCGCTTGCCACGCGCCCGGCTGGTGGTGCCGTTGATGTTGCAGGACCGCCTGTTCGGCGTGTTGCTGTTGCAGGAGCCGCGCAGCGCGCTGCGCCTGAACTGGGAGGTGATCGACCTGTTGAAGGTCGCCGCCAGCCAGGTGGCGGGTTATCTGGCGCTGCAGGAAACCACCACCGCCCTGATGACCGCGCGCCAGTTCGAATCGTTCCACCGCATGTCGACCTTCATCGTCCACGACCTGAAGAACCTGGTGGCGCAGCTGTCGCTGATGATACCGAACGCCAAACTGCACCTGGATAATCCCGAATTCCAGCAGGACATGCTCGACACGGTCGAGCATGGCGTACAGAAAATGAAGCTGATGCTGCAAAAGCTGCAACGCAGCGACGCCCCCGAAGCGGCCGGGCCGATCGAGCTGGCGACCATGCTGGCGCAAATGGTGGCCCTGCGCGGCAGCACCATGCCCAGGCCGGTGTTGCGCTGCGACGAGCCCGGCCTGTGCGTGATGGCGGCGCCCGGCCGCCTGGAACGGGTGCTGGGCCACCTGTTGCAAAATGCCATCGAGGCCACGCCGCACGACGGCGAGGTGGCGCTGCGGCTGCGCCGCGACGGCGAGGAGGTGCTGGTCGAAATCAGCGACACCGGGCAGGGCATGACGCCGGAGTTCATCCGCGAGCGCCTGTTCAAACCGTTCGAATCGACCAAGGCGGCAGGCATGGGCATCGGCGCCTTCGAAAGCCGCGAGTACGTCGCCGAGCTGGGCGGACGGCTGGAGGTGCACAGCGTACCGCTGCGCGGCACCACCTTCCGCGTGGTGCTGCCCGGCTGGCGCGCGGCGGACATTCCCGTAGTACAAGCGGCATAAGTACAAGCGGCATAAATACAAGCATCCCGGCCTGAAAGCCAGAGAGGTAGGTTATGGCGAACAAAGCCAAGTTATTGATCATCGAGGACGACCTGGGGCTGCAAAAGCAGCTGCGCTGGAGCCTCGACCACTACGACATCGCGCTGGCGGACAACCGTTCCAGCGCGCTGGCGCAACTGCGCCGGCACGAGCCGGCCGTGGTCACCATGGACCTGGGCTTGCCGCCGGACCCGGACGGCGCCACCGAAGGGCTGGCCACGTTGCGCGAGATCCTGGCGCTGGCGCCGGACACCAAGGTCATCGTCCTGACCGGCAACCAGGACCACGCGCACGCGCTCAGCGCGATCGCCGCAGGCGCCTACGATTTCCACCAGAAGCCGGTCGATCCCGGCGTGCTGGGCCTGGTGCTGCAGCGCGCCTTCTATCTGCACGGCTTGCAGCAGGAAAACGCGCGCATGCGCGAGGTGCAGACCACCTCCGCCCTGAGCACCGTCATCAGCCGCGCCCCGGCGATGCATAAGGTTTGCCGCAACATCGAAAAGGTGGCGCCGACCTCGGCCACCGTGATGCTGCTGGGCGAGAGCGGCACCGGCAAGGAGGTGCTGGCGCGCGGCCTGCACCAACTCAGTCCGCGCGCCAACCAGCGCTTCATGGCCATCAACTGCGCGGCGATCCCGGAACACCTGCTCGAGAGCGAGTTGTTCGGTTACGAAAAGGGCGCCTTCACCGGCGCCGCCAAGCAGACCAAGGGCAAGGTCGAGATGGCGCAGGGCGGCACCTTCTTCCTCGACGAGATCGGCGACTTGCCGATGGCCTTGCAGGCCAAGCTGCTGCGCTTCCTGCAGCAGCGCGTCATCGAGCGGGTCGGCGGGCACGAGGAGATCGCGGTCGACGTGCGCGTCGTCTGCGCCACGCACCAGGACTTGAAACAGCTGATCGCCCAGGGGCGCTTCCGCGAGGATTTGTATTACCGCCTGTCCGAGATCGTCATCCCGATCCCGCCGCTGCGCGAGCGCAGCGGCGACGCCACCTTGTTGGCCTATCATTTCCGCAACCTGTTCTGCGCGCAGGAAGGGCGCAGCCGCATCGAGTTCAGCCAGCAGGCGCTGGCGGCGGTCGAGGCCTGGCAATGGCCGGGCAATGTGCGCGAAATGGAAAACTGCATCAAGCGCGCCATCATCATGGCCGACGGGCCGCAGATCGTCGCCGAGGACCTGGGCCTGGACGCGCCCGAACAGGCGGCGGACGACTTCAACCTGCGCCAGGTGCGCGACCGGGCCGAGCGCGAAGCCATCGTGCGCGCACTGGTGCGCTGCGAGAACAACATCCTGCGCGCCGCCGAACTGCTGGGGGTGAGCAGGCCCACACTGTACGACCTGATGCACAGGCACGCGATCGATGCCTGATCCGACAATGTTGTACAGTACGCCTTATCTTTAACACTTTAAGACAGGGCGAATATGGCGAGCAAATCCAAGGCCGCGGTCGGCGGCAAAAACAAGATGTCGGCCAGCCTGGCCGTTTTGTTGGCATCGAGCGAGGCCGAACAGGTGACCGGCGCGCCGAACTTGCTGTCGGTCAGAAAACGCGTGCCGAATCTGGCGCCGAGTTACCACGTCCTGGTCCGTTGCAGCGATCCGCAGACCAAGTCGATCGCCGGTATCAAGCTTGCCAAGGGATCGGGAGAGGTGATGACGGCGCTGGTGCCGGCGTCCAAGCTGATGGAGTTCGCGCTGGATGAGAAGGTGGAGCGCGTGTCGGCGCCCAGGCGTTTGCGCCCGCTGATGGATATCGCCGGACCGCTGGTCGGCGCGCCCGAATATATCGCACAGAACAATGTGTCCGGCAAGGACGTGATCGTCGGCGTCGTCGATACCGGTATCGATGTCAACCACCCGGCCTTCGCTGGACGCGTGCTGAAAATATGGGACCAGGAGATCGCGGGCGATGGCCCCGGCGCCGGCTATAGTAAGCTCGGCCGCGTGCTGACCGGCGCCGCGATGGACGCCAGTTCGGATATGCACGGCCACGGCACCCACGTGGCGGGCATCGCCAGCGGCGCGGTGGCGCCGTTCAGCGGCATCGCCGGCGGCGCCGAACTGCTTATCGTCAAGACCAATTTCCAGAACAGTGCCATTGTCGAAGGCGTGCGCTGGATCTTCGACGAGGCCAAAAAGCTCGGGCGGCCGTGCGTCGTCAACCTCAGTCTGGGCGGCCACTTCGACGGCCACGACGGCGAAGACGACACCAGCGTCGCGATCAGCGATGAATGCGGCCCGGGCCGGCTGGTGGTGGCGGCGGCCGGTAACGAGGGCGGCGATCCGATCCACGCGCGGCAGAGGGTCGATTCCGCCAAAGCCGTGCGCTTCGAGATCAAGGTGCAGCCGAAGCGGTCCGACCTTTCCGCGCCGTGGTTCCTGATCAACGGCTGGTACTCGGGCAAGACCAAGTGCGAGGTGCGGGTCATCAGCTCGACCGGCGCGGCGACGCCTTGGCAGGGCTTGCTCGGCACCGATCCGGCCGCGCAGACGACCATGTTGGGCAGCGACCAGGTGGTCGTCTCGACGCCCGAATCGCTGGCGCCGGGCGGCGACCGGCAATTCCTGGTGGAGGTGTCCGGCCAGGGCGCGGTGCAGGGCGGCCTGTGGAAAGTGGAGGTGCGGCGCAAGTCGGGCGCGGCGTCCGACGTCGATGTCTGGTTGCTGAGCGACCAGGAGCGTTACGGCTCGGCGGAGATGGTGGCGCCGCTGTTCGATACCTTGGTCGGCTCGCCGGGTTCCGGCAAAGATGTCGTCACTGTCGCCTCCTATACCTCGCGCAACCAGTGGATCGATATCTCGGGGGCGCCGCAATCGGTGGGCTTGGCGCCGGATACGATATCCGAGTTCAGCAGCCCCGGACCGCTGCGTGGCGGCGCCTTGAAGCCCGACGTGGCCGCGCCCGGCGCGATGATCGCGTCCGCTTTGTCGTCGGCCTCCAGCGTCGATAAAAGCGATGTGATCGCCCAGGGTTACCGGGTGATGGCGGGGACCAGCATGGCCTCGCCCGTCGTCACCGGGCTGCTGGCGCTGTTCCTGGAATCGAATCCTAAGGCGACGCCGGCGCAAGCCAAGGCCTGGCTGAAAAAGAATTCGGCCGTGCCCGATTCGCCCGCCGGCGCGCATGATATAAAGTGGGGATATGGCCTGATCAAGGTGTAGATCATGAGTGGTACCAAGTTTGACGCCGCCCTCAGCCTGGCGCTGGTGCGGCCGCACGAGGGTAATGTCGACGTCTCGGTGCGGCTGCGCTCGCAGCTGACGGCTGAAGAGGTGGGCGAGTTCCAGCGCCTGGGTTTCGCCGATGCGGATACCCGGCGCCGGGTGATGTTCGCTTGCCTGCCACCCGACGCTTTAAAAGGGCTTGCGCAGCATGACAAGGTTGCCCAACTGTCTTTGGTGCAGAAGATGACGCCGAATGTGAAGTGAGCGGGCTATTGTCCGGCTGGAGGTTGCCAGAGCTCGACCTTGTTTCCCTCGGGATCGACGACCCAGCCGAACTTGCCGTATTCCGAGTCGTCGGTGTTCTCCAGCACGTGGCAGCCCTCGTCGCGTAAAAGCTGGAGTAACGCGGTCAAATCTTCGACCCTGTAGTTCACCATGAACGATGAAGCGCTGGGAGCGAAATGGTTGCTGTCGGCCGCGCCGATGGACCAGATGGTCGTACCGTTGGTCGGATTGCCGGCCTGGTCGGCCCAAGTGAACGCGGCGCCGCCCCAATCCTGCACCTCGATGCCCAGATGCCGCTTGTACCAGTCGCGCAGCGCGACCGGATCCTTCGCGTGGAAGAAGATGCCGCCGATGCCGGTTACACGTTTCATGGAAATCCCTTCAACCGTAGTATGCCATTAACTTTAGCATAGGTTGGGTAAATGACAACCGTTGGTTGGGACGACGGCAAACCGTTGATCGCGTAGGGTGGATTAGGCGGAACGCCGTAATCGGCCATGCATGCGTCGCGTTGGCGCATGCATGGCCGATTACGCTGCGCTAATCCGCCCTACGTGTATCCGACCTGAGCAAACTCCAACTACTGAATCAGCATCTCATGCAAGGTCGCATGCGCGTCGGCATATAGCTTGACCACGGTCGAGGTGCGCGTGCCATAGCTCGGACTTTCGATCCGCACCGCCGACAGCATGCGTTCCAGGTCCAGCGGCACGCCCGTCTCCGGCAGACGCTGGTCCGGCGCCGGCGCCGTGTCGGCCAGCATCTCGAAGAACGCCTCGTCCGGCGCCCCCAGGCACAGCAAACTGGCGAACTGCGCCTTCGTCTTGACCACTTTGGGCCACGGCGCGTCGAGCAGCGCGTTCGATAGCCCGTAGACGCCCGGTTCGAGCGGCTTGCCGTTGCGCGGGTCGTCGTCGCCCCGGTTGGAGAACCAGATCAGGGTGTCGCGGTCGCCCAGCACCAGGTTGAAGCCGTTGTAGGCGCCGGCGCCGTCGCGGATCGCGTCGACATATTCCTGCGGCGTCATGCAGCCGGCCAGGAAATCGGCCACCAGCCGCCCGCGCGAGGGGGCGTCGTCGCGGTGCTCGGACGGCGCGCGGATGTTGGTGATCGCCGCGAAGCGCGCGGCGCCGCCGCATTCGGACGGTTGCGTGATGCCCATCCAGCTGCCGCCTGCCTGCAGGTCGCGGCCGGCGAAAATCTGCGGATGCTCCGGCCACGGCGCCGCCGGCGCGGTGGCGCGCTGATAAAACTCGTCGCGGTTGGCGGCCGCCACCAGCGGTACCGCCGGAATGACCCGCCAGGCAAAAACGATCAAACACATGGGACTAAATCCGTAAAAACTTCGGTGTGGCGCGGGCCGCTGGTCCATGCGGACAGACCGGTGCGTTCGACGGCTTCGCCCAGCACCGCCGCGAAACCGGCCGGCGTATCGGCGTAGACTTCCATCCAGGTCTGCAACCCGTCCCTGGCTTCGGGACGGCGCTTGAGCTGGCAGGCGACGCCATGCCGCCGCGACAGCTCCGCCTGCATCGAGACGACCGCAGCCTGCAAGGAGGCCGTGTCGGCTTCCTTGACCTGGTAATAAATATAGAGATCCATGCTAGAGGTCGAGCGGGTCCAGCACGTACGGCATGTCGAGGAAGGCCAGGGCGGGGCCCTGCGCCGAGCCGAGGCGGACCGAGGCCGCTTCGATCGCGGCCAGCTTCATTTCGACCAGCGCGTCGACGCCGCCGCTGCCGTTGGGCGCGGCGTTGACGATCATGCCGCATGGCTGCTCGGGGTCGGCCGTGGCGAACACTTCGGCGCCGGCGGCGGCCGTCGGGTCGGGGATGCTGACCAGGGTGGTGCGACGTTTGAGCTTGCCGAGGTACTGGCTGCGGGCGACGATTTCCTGGCCCGGGTAGCAGCCTTTTTTAAAGTTGACGCCGCCCAGCAGCTCCAGGTTGACCATCTGCGGGACGAACTGTTCCTGCGTGGCCTTGGCGATCTGCGGAATGCCGGCGTGGATTTCGGACAGGCGCCAGGCCTGGTTGCCGCCGACGGTGAGCCGGTCGGCCAGTTCGGCCGCGACCGTTTGCGCGACCTCGGCCGACAGCAGCCATTGGTAGCGGGCGGCGCCGAAGGCGTCGGCCACGCGGATCAGGGTGCCCAGCGGGTGGTCGATTTTGGCGAACGGTTTGGCGGGCAGGGTGTCGAACCACGTTTGCAGCACGGCTTCGGCCAGGCCGCCGCCCAGGCCGAGGACGACCTGGTTGGCGGGCGCCTCGGTGGCGTCGCCGAGCTTGGCCTTGGCGCGCAAAACGAACATCGACAGCCGCTTTTGCACGGCGGCCTGGATGTCGCGCGATAATTGCAGGAAGATAGTCGTCTCGTTGCGCCACATCAGGAACGAGGCCAACAGGCGGCCCTTCGGCGAGCAGTAGCCGGCCAGGCGGGCTTCGCCCAGGCCGAGGTGCTCGACGTCGTTGGTGAGTTGGTTGTGCAGGAAACCGGCCGCCTCCTCACCGTCCAGCGCGATCAAGCCCTGGTCGGTGATGGGCGCGACAAAACCGACCGCCAGCGCGGTGGACGTCAGCGGGGCGGACGGCTGTGCTAAAAGTTCATTCCAAGAAGACATAATTTCCAATAGTTTGACGATTAAAGCATTATCATTACGGGCTCATTATAGTGATGTCCCGAAGATCGCGTCGGATGCCGTGCAAAACGCGGTGCTGGCGGTCTGGTCCGAGAAGTGGCAAGCTGTACCCGATTTCAGTTGATCCTACAATCCGGCTCGAACAATGGCATTTATCAAAAAAATAATTACACTCTGCGTTCTCCTGGCAATCGCCGGCGGCGGTTACTTCATGTACTGGTCGCAGGCCCCGATTATCGTCGGCGACGTCGAACCGATACCGTTCACCATCATCCCTGGCAGCGGCGCCCACGCGGCCGGCGAGCAAATCTCCGACGCCGGCATCCCGATGGGACCCTTGCTGTTCAACCTGCTGGCCCGCGTGACCAATAAAAGCGGCCGCCTGAAGGCCGGTTCCTACGAGCTCAAGCCGGGCGTCACGCCGCTCAAGCTGATCGACCAACTGGTGCGCGGCGAGTTCGCGCAGGAGCAGCTGACCATCATCGAAGGCTGGACCTTCCGCCAGATGCGCGCGGCCATCGCGGCCCATCGCGGCTTGAAGCACGACACCACCTCGCTCAGCGACCAGGAGGTGATGAACGCCATCGCCTCCGAATACAAGCAGCCCGAGGGCCTGTTCTTCCCGGACACCTATCTGTTCGCCAAGGGCGCCAGCGACTTGCAAATCTATCGTCAGGCCCACACGCTGATGCTCAACCGCCTGGCTTCGGCCTGGGAAAAGCGCGATCCGGCGCTGCCTTACAAGACCCCGTACGAGGCGCTGACGATGGCGTCCATCGTCGAGAAGGAGACCGGGCAAAAGTCCGAGCGCAACATGATCGCCGCCGTGTTCGTCAACCGGCTGCGCATCGGTATGATGCTGCAGACCGATCCGACCGTGATCTACGGCATGGGCACTAAATACGAGGGCAACATCCGTAAAAAGGACCTGGAGACGGACACCCCGTACAATACCTATACGCGCAGCGGCCTGCCGCCGACGCCGATCGCCTTGCCGGGCGTGCAATCGCTGGCCGCCGCGCTGGCGCCCGCCAAGACGCAAGCTCTGTATTTCGTTGCCCGCGGCAACGGCACCAGCAAATTTTCCGATAACCTGACCGACCACAACCGGGCAGTGAATCAGTACCAACGATAAGAACTACATGACTCAACAAAGCGCCACGCAACACAGCGGCAAATTCATCACCTTCGAGGGCATAGACGGGGCCGGCAAGTCGACGCATATCGCGTTCGTCAGCGACTACATCAAGTCGCGCGGGATCGCGCTGGTCAGCTCGCGCGAGCCGGGCGGCACGCCGCTGGGCGAAAAGCTGCGCGAACTGGTGCTGCATGAAAAGATGCACCTGGAAACCGAAGCGTTGCTGATGTTCGCCAGCCGCCGCGAGCATATCGCGCAGGTGATCTCGCCGGCGCTGGCCGACGGCGCCTGGGTCATTTCCGACCGCTTCACCGACGCCAGCTTCGCCTACCAGGGCGGCGGGCGCGGCATGGACCTGGCCAAGCTGGAAGCGCTGGAGCAGTGGGTGCATCCGCATCTGCAGCCCGATTTGACCTTGTTGTTCGATGTGCCGCTGGAAGTGGCGCGCGCCCGGCTCGACGCCACCCGTTCGCTGGACAAGTTCGAACAGGAGAAGGCCGATTTCTTCGCCGCCACCCGCAACGAGTATCTGCGCCGCGCGACCCAGTTTCCCGGGCGTTTCCGCGTGATCGATTCGACGCAATCGATCGCGGCTATCCAGTTGCAGATCGGTGCAATACTTGACGATCTACTTTAAATGTATCACCTAAGTATTTGAATAATAATGAGTAATATCATCTATCCGTGGCAAGAGTCGTCGTGGACGCAGCTGCAACAGCTGCGCCAGCGCATGCCGCACGCCATCCTGTTCCACGGCGCCGCCGGCATCGGCAAGTCCGACTTTATCGAAAGTTTCGCCCAGGGCCTGCTGTGCGAGGCGGTGCTGCCCGACGGGCACGCCTGCGGCCAGTGCGCGTCGTGCGGCTGGTTCGCGCAGCAAAACCATCCGGATTACCGCCGCGTGCGGCCGGAGGCGCTGGAGGATGAACCGGCCGCCGAAGGTGGCGAGGAAGGCGATGCCGACACCAGGAAGTCGGCCAAGTCGACCAAGGCGCCGTCCAAGGACATCAAGATCGAACAGATCCGCAATCTGGCCGATTTCATGAACATCTCGACCCACCGCCAAGGCTTGCGGGTGGTGGTGCTGTATCCGGCCGAGGCGCTCAACATGCCGGCCTCGAACGCCTTGCTGAAGACCCTGGAGGAGCCGCCGCCGGGCACGGTGTTCCTGCTGGCCTCGAACAGCCTCGACCGCCTGTTGCCGACCATCCTGTCGCGCTGCCGCAAGTTCGCGCTGCCGATGCCGAGCCACGCCGAGGCGCTGGCCTGGCTCAAGGCGCAGGGCGTGGCCGACGCCGACAGCTGGCTGCGCGAGCAGGGCGGCGCGCCGCTGGCGGCGATGGCGCAGGCCGAGACGGGCAACCGCGACGATCTGGAAGTGCTGTTGCAACTGCTGGCGCGCCCAAGCGTCGACGGCGCGTTGAAAGTTGCTGATAAACTTCAAAAAGTGCCTCTGAGCGCGCAGGTATCTTGGTTGCAACGCTGGCTTTATGATCTGTTTTCCTACAAACTGGCAGGTAACATCCGTTACTATCCCCGCTACCAGAAAGAGCTGGCCGGGCTGGCGGACAAGATCCACGTGAGCAAGCTGCTGGCGGCGATCAAGGGTGCCAACGAACGTCGCGCGACCTCCGACCATCCGTTGTCGCCGAAGCTGTTTTTGGAGGATATGTTGCTTGACTATACCGCTTGCTGTGCCTGAAAGGTAATCAATGTCCGCTGCCAGCCCCGTCGATCCGAACACCGTGCCCATCGCCCGGCCGACGGTGTTGTCGCTGGCAATCAAGGAAAAGGCGGCGCTGTATGCCGCCTACATGCCTTTCCTCAAGAACGGCGGTATGTTCGTGCCGACGCAAAAGCCGTACAAGCTGGGCGACGAGATCTACCTGATCCTGGCGTTGATGGACGACCCCAACAAATATCCGATCGCCGGCAAGGTGGCCTGGATCACGCCCCCCGGCGCGCACAACAACAAAGCGCAGGGCATTGGCGTGCATTTCCCCGACGACGAGAGCGGACAGCGCGCGCGCCTGCGGATCGAGGAGATTCTTGGCGCCGCGTTGCGGTCGTCACGCGCCACGCATACCTTGTAAGCGTTTTTGCGAACTGCCGCGCCGGTGGGCCGGCCCCGTCCGGGGTACAATATCGGCATGTTTATCGACTCCCATTGCCATATTAATTTCCCCGAGCTGGCTGCTCGCATGCCCGAAATCCTGGCCAAGATGGCCGACAACAAGGTGACCCACGCGCTATGCGTGTCGGTCGACTTGCCGGATTTTCCACAAGTGCTGGCCCTCGCCAAGGAATACCCGCACATCTACGCCTCGTGCGGCGTCCATCCGGATTACGAGGACACGCCCGAGCCCAGCGTCGAACAGCTGGTCGAGCTGTCCGACCACCCGAAAATCATCGCCATCGGCGAGACCGGCCTGGATTATTTCCGCCTGCAGGGCGATCTGGAATGGCAGCGCGAGCGTTTTCGCACTCACATCAAAGCTTCAAGAATCACGCGTAAGCCCTTGATTATTCACACGCGAGCGGCCAGCGAGGACACCATCCGCATCATGCGCGAAGAGGGCGCAGGGACCGAGGCCGGTGGCGTCGCGGGCGTCATGCACTGCTTTACGGAATCGCTGGAAGTGGCGCGCGCCGCCATCGACATGGGCTTTTATATCTCGTTCTCGGGCATCGTGACCTTCAAGAGTGCCAAGGACTTGCAGGCGGTGGCGCTGGAAGTGCCGCTGGAACGCATCCTGATCGAGACCGATTCGCCGTATCTGGCGCCGATGCCGCACCGGGGCAAGATGAACGAGCCGGGCTTCGTCGCCCATGTCGGCGAATATATCGCCAAGCTCAAGGGTATACCGGTGGAGCAAGTGGCGGAACAGACTTCCGCCAACTTCTTCAAATTATTCAACGTTGTGGCGTGAAAAGCTCATGTTGATTCTACGGACAGTTCGCCGCCGTCTCCTGCTGGGGTTGGTCGCTATCGCGGTGACTTTGCCGGCCTTCGCCGCCGATCAGACCGATGACGAGGTTGCTTTCTTCCGGGCCGTGCAGGTCGACTATGTCGCCGGCGTCAAGAAGGTGCTGGCGCGCGGCCTCAATCCCAACGTGCGCGATCCCAGCGGCGAGACCGGCCTGATCCTGGCGATGCGCCACGAAGCGGTCAACGTCGCCACCTTGCTAATGGATCAACCGGGCATCGACCTGGAGGCCAAGGCGCCCAACGGCAACACGGCGCTGATGATGGCGGCTTTCCGGCAAAATAAGCCGGTGGTGCTGGATATGATCAAGCGCGGCGCGCATGTCAATCAAAAGGGCTGGACGGCGCTGCATTACGCGGCGGCGGCCGGCAGCGTGGAGATCACCAACATCCTGCTGGAACAGCATGCCTATATCGACGCCGAATCGCCGTCGGGAATGACGCCGCTGATGATGGCGGCGCGCGAAGGCAAGGAGGAGATTGTTGAATTGCTATTGCGGCAGGGCGCCGATGCCACGTTGCGGGATGGCGGCTTCAAGCTCACCGCAGCCGAGTTCGCCACCAAGGCTGACAAGCCCTGGATCGCCAAGAAGATCGAGGCGTTTTTGGCGGCCAGGCGGAAGTAAAGCCATAACGCTGGAATTGGCAGGGGTTTCCCACCTAGCTCGCGACTTTATAAGCGAGCAATCTTCACGATAATGGGTTCACCGTATTGCAATCAAAGTCCAATGCGCCATAACCAAGGGAAACCATGCTGAACGAACGCGAAATCGAAAGCTGCTATCTGGGGCAATTCATACCAGTCCATTACCATCACAATATGTTGATGGATCAGAACCGTATGCACGGGTTCAAGTCGGCCATCGATTACGCGGTCAAGCCCGGCGCCAAGGTGCTCGAACTGGGCGGCGGCACCGGCGTGCTGTCCTGGTTCGCGGCCGCCAAGGCGGAGAAGGTGTATTGCGTCGAGTTCAACCCCGACATGGTCAAGGAGGCGCGCAAGATGCTCGCGCTCAATCCCAATGGCGAAAAGGTCGAGGTCGTGCACGCGGACGCCTTCGAGTACCTGCCGCCGGAACCGGTCGACGTCGTCATCTGCGAGATGATCCATGTCGCCATGCTGCGCGAAAAGCAGGTCGAAGTGATCGAATCGTTCAAGCGCCGCTATCTGGAGCGCTTCGGCGGGCCGCTGCCGGTGTTCCTGCCGGAGGCGGTGATCATGGCCGTGCAGCCGGTGCAGCAGGAGTATGACTTCGAGGGCTTCTACGCGCCCATCGTCCAGTTCCAGGAGACCAACGTGGTCTATCCGGGCACGGTGGAGGCGGCGCAGCCGGCCGTCTACAGCATCATCGACTTCAACCAGCCCAACGAGCTCGCCTACGCCTGGGAGGGCAAGTTCGTCATCGAAAAGGCCGGCGAGATCAGCGCGATGCGTTTCGTGACCAAGAACGTGCTGGCCGTCGTCGCCGAGCGCTCGACCACCATCGATTGGCTGAACCACTACATGACCTTGCCGTTGGCGACGCCGATCAAGGCCCGGCAAGGTGACGTGTTGCAGGTCAGCTTCCAATACCGCGCGGGTGGCTCGATCCCGTCGCTGCAGGCCGCGCTGCGCGCCGAAATCCTGCACGATACCGTGACGCGGCCGGCCACGGCCATCGCGGCCTACGCTTAAAAAGTCCCCACGAAGGTCGTTCTGAAGCGTATATTTCGTTTTTTACCGAAAGAGATATATGGAACAGAACGACCAGCGCTACCTCATCCAGCAAAACAAGATCGCCGACGGCGAGACCAAGCCGCCCGTGTTCGCCAAAGTCATGCGCAGCAAAGAAGGCGCCTTCGAGGGCGTGTCCTTCATCAAGTCCAAGGAAAAAGCGTCGATCCTGACCATCGAGCAGGCCAACGAGGCCATCGCCTGGGCGGGCAAGAAGAAGCCGAACGCCCACGAGTACGTGACCAAGATTATCTGCCTGGGCCAGTAGTCCGGGCCAGCCAAGCCCCGTTTTTCCCTCCGTTTATCCCCGGATTCCTGCGATTGATCGCGTTTATACGCAGTTGGTCGCACGGCAATTGCCCGCGCCGTCGCACCGTTCTACAGTGACAGCATTGACAATCGCATCACTGGATCGGGGGCTTCTCATGCTGAGTTTTGTGCTGTGGCTGGTTCTGCTGTTTCTCTGCTGGCCGCTGGCCTTGCTGGCGCTGCTGCTGTATCCGGTGTTCTGGCTGCTGACCTTGCCGTTCAGGCTGATCGGGATAGGCGTGGAGGGGGTGTTCGAACTGTTGCGCGCCGTGGTGCTGCTACCGGCGCGCATCCTGCGCGGCTCGCCTGGTCGCTGATATGCCTCAGGCGGGCAACGCGATCCTTGTCCGCTTGGTCCCTTCCAAACGTGGCGCGCGCTGCGCCTCGTCCAGGCGGAACACGCCGACCACCTCCGACAAATGCGACGCCTGCTCGCGCATGCTTTGCGCCGCTGCCGCCGCCTGTTCGACCAGCGCCGCGTTTTGCTGTGTCACGTCATCCATTTGAATGATCGCCTCGTTGATCTGCGAAATGCCCGTGGTCTGCTCGGCGCTGGCGAGGCTGATTTCGCGCAGGATGCCGGTCACCCGCTGCACACTCGCCACCACCTCATCCATCGTGCTACCCGCCTGATTGACCAGCTGCGCGCCGGCGTCGACCTGCTGCACCGAGTTGCCGATCAGTGTCTTGATTTCCTTGGCGGCCGCCGCAGAGCGTTGTGCCAGATTGCGCACTTCGGAGGCGACCACTGCGAAGCCCCGTCCCTGCTCGCCGGCGCGGGCCGCCTCGACGGCCGCGTTGAGCGCCAGGATATTGGTCTGGAAAGCGATGCCGTCGATGACGCCGATGATGTCGACGATCTTGCGCGACGATTCGTTGATCGCGCCCATGGTGTCGACCACCTGCGCCACCACGTTCTTGCCCTTCAAAGCGACCTCCGAAGCGGACTCCGCCAGGATATTGCTCTGCTCGGCGTTTTGCGCGTTCTGCTGCACGGTGCTGGTCAGCTCCTCCATCGACGACGCGGTTTCCTCCAGCGCGCTGGCCTGGCGCTCGGTACGGGCCGACAGGTCCATATTGCCCGTGGCGATCTGGACCGACGCGGTCACCATCGTGTCGGTGCCGGTGCGGACCTGGCCGACGATGTCCGTCAGGCTCCGGTTCATGTCCTTGAGCGCGCTCATCAACTGGCCGGTCTCGTTGGTCGACGTCACCTCGATGCGCGCCGACAGGTCGCCGTCGGCGACACGGCGCGCCATGCCCACCGCGTGGTGCAGCGGCACGGTGATGCTGCGGCTGGCGCCCCAGGCGATCAGCAAGGTCAGCACCACGGCGGCCACGGCGATGCCGATCATCAGCCGGGCGGCCGAGGCGAAGCCCAGCTTGGTTTGTGTGGCCTCGTACTTCATGCGTTCGGTTTGCACCATGCTCATCTCGGTGAGCAGGCTGGCGTAGTTGCGCTCGTTCTGGGCGATGGTGGTCGTCAGCAAGGTACGGGCCTCATCCTGTTTGCTTTCATTGATCAGCTTCAGCAATGACGTCTGTCCTTCGAGGTCAACCTTGCGGGCGGCAACGATGGCGGTGAACAGCTCGCGCGCCTTGGGGATGTTGAGCACCTTGTCCATTTTGTCGAGCAGTTCGCGGTTGCTGGCCCGAATCGCGTTCAGCGTATCGACCTCGCGCTGCACGGCAGCTGCGTCGGCGGCCATGGTGACATTGCGCATGTGCTTGTGGATGTTGGCGACGTTGTATTTGACGTTGTTGGTCAGTTCGATTTTGTAATAGCGGTCGTCGATGATGTTGTGCAGGCGCTGTTCGGCCGACGACATGCCGCCCATGGCGACGGCGACGACGACGAGCAGCAAAGCGACGACCAGTCCGAAAGCCAAGCCTAGCCGTGCGCTAATTTTCAAGTTTGCGAATTTCATTATTTTCCCCCAGTGCGCCATGTATTGACGATGCATATCCGGTTCCGCCTGGTGTCTGGTGGCCGGTCAAGAAACCGGTCGCGTCAAATCGGAGGGAGACCGAAAGTATCTGCACAAGCAGATGCTGAGGGAAAATATAAGGCAGTTTCATGCCGGGAGGCAATGGGAATTTTGTGCCAAATTCGACACAGGAAAAAACCGCAAAACGAGCTTTGTGGCGGCTTTGCGGCTTGTTTGGCAATCTTTAGAAATCGACCTTGAAGCCGCCGCCGATGGATTTCTGCGCGTAGTTATAGTCGATCAAACTCTGGCCGTAACCGCTGAAGACCTGCACATACCCCTTCAGGTTGGCCGAGACCGGGAACGCCCAACCGGCCTGCAGACCGCCGTGGTTGGTGTGGAAGTTGCGCCGCGCCGTGACCGACAATTCATGTCCATCGAAACGGTAACTCGCGTTCAAATCGCCATGTCCGAGGTAATCGGTGATATCGATATTGTCGTTATCCGAACGCGCATTATCCAAACGCCGCCACAGACGGAAATTGACCGCGAAGTTGCCTTTCTCGGCGCCCACCTGCGCGTAAACCCGGTTCCAGCTGCGCGACAAGGTCGACGTCTGGCCGTTCGACTGGTGCACCAGGCCCAAGGTCAGGAAGCGCACGTCGACGCCGCCCAGGTTCAGCGCCAGCGGCGTGGTCAGCATCAGCTCCGGCTGGTAGTTGGTCTCGCGGAACGGGCTCGATTCGGAGCGGTTGTAAGCCTGCCAGAAACTCTCCTGCGTGTAGCCGAACCACAGATCGACCGGCCAGCCGAAGGCCTGCTCGATCATCTTCATCTTGAAGCTAAGCTGGTACATCAACTCGACGTGCTTGGATTTGAGGCCGTCGGGCGAGAATTCCTGGAACGGCGTATCGTTGCTGCTGCTGCTGTAGTTCGCCAATAACAGATAGGTGTCGCGGTGCGGGCGGAAGTTGAACACGCCGCGCTTGGCCGAGCGGTCCAGCTCCCACCATTGCACCATGCGCGAGACCTTGTCCTGCGGCGGGATGGTGGTCAGCTCGGCGACCTTGGCCGGGATGGCCGCATCGGCCGGCGCCGCCGGCGGTTCGGCCGGCTGGGTGCTGGCCGGCATGACCAGGTTGCCGACCAGTTTGCTGTCGTTGCCCGGATCGGGCACGCCGACGGCCGCGCCGCCCGCCGCCTGCTTGGTCGGCGTGGTGCGCGCCAGGCCGTCGTAACAGGCGAGGCGGGCGCTGGCGTCGCCCAGTACCGAGCAACGTTCGATGCGCAATTCGAGATCGGCGGCCTGGGGCGGAGCGGACTGTGCTAAAGCCAGAGCCGGTCCCATGCCTAAGGAGAGGAGGAGGGCGGTTTTACGTCGGAGGACCATGCATTTTTTCCAGGTGAGATGTAAGCTTGCAGTTTATTACACAGACTACATTACTTGCCGTTAGGTATGTCGCACATTAGGAAAGTTTTTCAGGACTTGATTTCGGCAACTATCGCCGCACTTGAGACTACCCAAGGCTTAAAGACACTACGTGTTCAAGGAGATTTGTGATGACCCGCAAGACCCCCATCGAGCGTTACCGCAACATTGGCATCAGCGCGCACATCGACGCTGGCAAGACCACCACGACGGAGCGCATCCTGTTTTATACCGGCGTCAATCACAAGATCGGCGAGGTGCACAATGGCGCCGCGACGATGGACTGGATGGAGCAGGAACAGGAACGCGGGATCACCATCACCTCGGCCGCCACCACCGCCTTCTGGAAAGGCATGGCCGGCAATTTCGCCGAGCACCGCATCAACATCATCGACACGCCGGGCCACGTCGACTTCACGATCGAGGTCGAACGCTCGATGCGCGTGCTCGACGGCGCCGTCATGGTCTATGACGCGGTCGGCGGCGTGCAGCCGCAATCGGAAACCGTCTGGCGCCAGGCCAACAAGTACAAAGTGCCGCGCATCGCCTTCGTCAACAAGATGGACCGCGTCGGCGCCGACTTCTTCCGCGTGCGCGAGCAGGTGGCCAACCGCCTCAAGGGCGTGGCCGTGCCGATCCAGATTCCGCTGGGCGCCGAGGATAACTTCCATGGCGTCGTCGACCTGGTGAAAATGCGCGCCATTAACTGGGACGACGAAAGCCTGGGCGTCAAGTTCACCTACGAGGACATCCCCGAGCACCTGCAAGCGCTGGCGCAAGAGTGGCACGACAAGATGGTCGAGGCCGCCGCAGAAGGCACGCCCGAGCTGCTCGAAAAATACCTGGACGGCGGCGTGCTGACCGAGGAAGAGATCAAGACCGGACTGCGCCTGCGCACCATCCGCAACGAGATCGTGCCGATGCTGGCCGGCAGCGCGTTCAAGAATCGCGGCGTGCAAGCGATGCTGGACGCGGTCGTCGAATACCTGCCGTCGCCGCTGGACGTGCCGGCGATCGCCGGCACCGACGAGGACGACAATCCGATCGAGCGGCATCCGAGCGACGCCGACCCGTTCTCGGCGCTCGCCTTCAAGATCATGACGGATCCGTTCGTCGGCCAGCTGACCTTCTTCCGCGTGTACTCGGGCGTGGTCAATTCCGGCGACACGGTCTACAACCCGACCAAGAGCCAGAAGGAGCGCCTGGGCCGCATCCTGCAGATGCACGCCAACGAGCGCAAGGAGATCAAGGAGGTGTACGCGGGCGACATCGCCGCCGCCGTCGGCCTGAAAGGCGTGACCACCGGCGACACCTTGAGCTCGCCGGACCACGTCATCGTGCTGGAAAAGATGATCTTCCCGGAACCGGTGATCTCGCAGGCGGTCGAACCGAAGACCAAGGCCGACCAGGAAAAGATGGGCATCGCGCTCAATCGCCTGGCGCAGGAGGACCCGTCCTTCCGCGTGCACACGGACGAGGAATCGGGCCAGACCATCATGTCCGGCATGGGCGAGCTGCACCTGGAGATTCTGGTGGACCGCATGCGGCGCGAGTTCAGCGTCGAGGCGACGGTGGGCAAGCCGCAGGTGGCCTACCGCGAGACCATCCAGAAGGCCGCGAGCGATGTCGAAGGCAAGTTCGTCAAGCAATCGGGCGGGCGCGGGCAGTACGGCCACGTGGTGCTGACCCTGGAACCGATGGAGCCGGGCAAGGGCTATCAGTTCGTCGACGCCATCAAGGGCGGCGTGGTGCCGCGCGAGTTCATTCCGGCCGTCGACAAGGGCGTGCAGGAAACCTTGCGCAGCGGCGTGCTGGCCGGTTATCCGGTGGTGGACGTCAAGGTGACGTTGACCTTCGGCTCGTACCACGATGTCGACTCGAACGAAAACGCCTTCCGCATGGCCGGCTCGATGGCGTTCAAGGATGGCATGAAGCGGGCCGACCCGGTGCTGCTGGAACCGATGATGCAGGTCGAGGTGGAAACGCCGGAGGAGTTCATGGGCAACGCCATGGGCGACCTGACGGCGCGGCGCGGCATGGTGCAGGGGATGGACGAGATTCCCGGCGGCGGCGGCAAGATCATCCGCGCGCTGGTGCCGCTGGCGGAGATGTTCGGCTACTCGACGACCTTACGTTCGCTCACGCAAGGGCGCGCCACGTACACGATGGAGTTCAAGCACTACGCGGCGGTGCCCAAGCACATCCTCGACCAGATCGCGGTGTCATCGAAGTCGCGGCATTGACGGGGAAATATTCAAGCCCGGGCAGATGGCTTGAATAACAACGGAACCACGTAGGGCGGATTAGCGCAGCGTAATCCGCCATGCGTGGGTCCCGTTGACCCATGCATCAGCCGATGGCCGAGGCTAATCAAACACCTTCAACTTGAGCTGGATCGACAGCGCGCCATACAACCGGTCCTTATACTTCGGCACGAAGGCGACATTCACCCCCACGCTTTTATACTCAAAGCTCGCCGTCGGTATCAGCGCCGGGAACCAGCCTCCATCGCGCATCTTCGGATAGCCGTTAAACCCGCCCACCACCGCGCCCAGCCGCACCGGCCCAACGTTGAACGGCTGGTAATACACGCCGATATAATTCGAATACGCCCGGTCGCTGTTATAAAACCGCCCGGCGGTCGCCGACGCCACCGTGGAAAATCGATACTCCGCCCCCAAGCCCGGATTGCTATCGTTCAAATCCTTGTCGCGGTCGAAGTGATACGAGTAAAACCCGCCATTGAGCCAGACCTCCTTCAGCGGCGCCGATTCGATGGTCTCGAAGGTATCGGCCACGGCCGCTCCGGACAGGCAAGCCAACAACGGCAGCAGCGCGCCGGCCGCGATGGAACTACGCAAACGCTTGATCATCCGAAGCTTTCTTCAGTGTTGTTGAGGACGTTGGATTATAGCGAATGATGGTCAGATCGTGATGCGCCAGCCGCGCTTCTCCGCGTAGATCGTCGCCAGCCAGAAGACCGCGGTGAAGCAGGCCGCGAAAGCCAGCGAGGCCGCCGCCGGCCCCAGCAGCGGCGTGAGCGGCGTGGCGAAGACATTTTGATACAGCGGCGTTAGCACGCCGCTGTAGGCCAGCAGGCAGGTGGCGATCCACGATCCGGCGTAGGCGGCGATGGCGTTGATGCCCATTGCGCGGCCCAGCGGCGGCCAGCCGCGCACGTCGATCAACTGGTAGGCTACGGCGATGGCCAGCATGCCGAAACCGCCCGTCCACAGGACGAACGACGACGTCCACAGTTGTTTGTTCAGCGGCAGCAGCAACGACCACACACCACCGGCGGCCAACGCCACGACGCCGCCGATGGCGAGCTGGCGAATCCGGCCGTCGCGTAGCCAGGCGCCCGCGCGCAAGCCGATGATGACCGTGGCCAGCGACGGCAGCGTACTCAAGATGCCTTCGGGTTCGTGCGCCAGCCCCGTCGCCGCATCGTATTGGTAGGACAGTGGGCCGAGCAGCGCGCTGTCGATGCGGTCGGCCAGATTCAGGTTCGGCTCCAGCGAACCGCCGGCGACCAGCATTCCCCAATACCCGAGCAGTATCGCGACCAGGATCGCCCACTGCGCCCGCGCGCCGCGCACGTAGATGGCCAGCAGGCCCGCCGACGCGAAGCAGATGCCGATCCGCTGTAGTACGCCGAGCAGGCGGAATGGACGTCCGTCCATCAACAGCGTGGAGAGGACGTTGAGGGCGAGACCGAGCAGGAAGATGCGCGCGCCGCGCAGCAGCACCGTGCGGGCCAGCGCCTTGCGGGCGAGCGGACCGGCGTCGGCGTCCAGTTGCCGGCCCAGCGCCAGATGGAGCGACACGCCGACGATCAGCAGGAAGGTCGGGAAGATGAAGTCCGCCGGCGTGCAGCCGTGCCAGTGTGCGTGCTCGAACCAGGGATAGATGTTCGACCAGTCACCCGCGTTGTTCACCAGGAGCATGGCGGCCACGGTCAGGCCTCGTACGGCGTCGATAGAGTTAATGCGCATAGTTTCTTGTTAGAGTTGTAGTTTGATGTGCAGGCGGTTGAGGCCAGCGACCAGCGCCATGACGATCAGGGCGTAGGCCACCGCCCAGATCAGGCCCGGCACGCCGGCGCCCAGCACGGAAGGAAAGGCCAGGTTCAGCGTCTCCATCAGCGCGTAGATGATGAAGGGGAGGATATAGGTGAGCAGGGGATTGGCGGCGGCCGGCCGGAAGAACGCAACCCAGCCGCGCTGCTGTTTCAAGTCCACCAGCCAGTACATCGCCGCGAACAGCAGTACGCAGATCGCGGCGCTGTACAGCGCCCAACTCGGCGTCGCGCCGATCTTCGATATCGTGAACCAGGGCCGCAGCGCGAACGCCAGCGCCGCCAGCAGCGCCGCGAACAGAAGCGCCTTGGCGAACGGTTGCGCGCGCGGACGGCCATCGATGAAGAAGATCATCGTCGTCAGCACGCCGCACAGGGCGATGGCGGTATGAATCGCGTTGCCGGATTGTGCGCCCAACAGCTTCCACAACGCGGACGGCTGCGCAGCACCGGCGTTGAACACGCAGTACCAGGCCACGCAGGCGAGCACCGTCAGCGCGATCGGCAGCGGACGCGCGCGGGTCAGGCGCCAGGCGATGGTCGCATACAGATACGCCCAGCCGATCAGCCCAAGTATGCCCCACCATTGCGGCGCCAACCTCTCATTGCCATCCGGTCCGCCGCGAAAAACGAGCGCCAGCGCGACTAGCCCGGCCAAGCCGGCCAGCCGTAGCGCGAGGGCCAGCCGCTTGTCCTCGAAGCGGTAGACCGCCCACACCAGTATCGCGCAAAGGTAGAACAGCAGCGACCAGACGTGGATGGTCATGCCCATCGCCGCCTCGTTGTAGCCCGCTTCCGCGTTGACCATGAAGACGCCGAACACCAGCATGCCGGCGGCACGGGCCAGCACGTGGCGCCACAACTTCCAGCCCGTGTCGCCCGCCGCCTGGCGCTGCGCCATTGCGAACGGTATCGACATGCCGACGATGAAAAGGAAGGCGGGGAAGACGACATCGGGAAAGGTCATGCCGTCGACGCCGGCGGCCACGTGTCCCATCCAGGGTGGCATTCCGCTCACGCCCGCCAGCGTGTTTACAAAGATCATGACCAGGATGGTGATGCCACGGAAAGCATCGATAGCAAGTACGCGCAAGATTTTAATCTTTCTATTTAGATACTCTAAGATTATCATCTATTTAATCTTTAGATCTATAATCTCGCCGCTAAAAACTCTTTCGTGGACCTCATGATCTCTATCGCCCGCCTGCTGCCGCTGATGCTTGTTTTGCCCCTGGTGCTTGGAGGCTGCGGCGCATCGATGAAACAGCGCATAGAAGCTTGCAAGACGGGAGACTGGAACCAGATCGGCCGGACGGACGGTCTTGACGGCGCGCCGCCCACTTTCGCCGATCGCAAGGACTTCTGCGACGATCATGGCGACGACAAAAAGCCCGCCGGCGCCGATGCCGGCGCGCGCTATACAGCCGGCTGGGAGCAGGGCAACCGGGAGATGTGGGCGGCGGTAGGCGCCATCGATGGCGCGAAGGGGCTGCAGCAATCGCAGTACGCGGTGCGCGCGGCCGGCGACGAGGTCCGCAAGCGCAAGACGCCGTTGAACCAGGCGGGCTACGACGAGGGCTGGTTGAAGGGGAACTCCCAATATTGGGAAGGCATCGGCAAGAGCGAAGGCGCCGAGGGCCTGCCGTTGACGAAGAAGGAGGACAGCCGCGCGCGGGCCGCGGCCGCGCAACTGCGCTTCGACGAAGCGGCATACACCAACGGCTGGCACGCCGGTAACCGCACTTTCTGGCAGGACGCCGGCTTCACCGACGCCCGCAACGGCACGCCGGACAGCCGTTTCCGGGACCGCGCTGCGGCCGCGCGAGACGCCGGGGTGCAGGTGCAGGAGGAAGTGTACCGCACGGCCTGGAACGCGGAGATCGTCAACTACTGGCGCAATCTCGGCGCGCAGGACGCCGTCAGCGGCAAGGAGTTCGGCACGCGCGGCAAGGAGGCGCGTCAAAAGGGCTTGAAGGTGTTCGAGTCCGAGTACCGCAAGGCTTGGGAAAAACGCCTGGACGACCACTGGCGCCAGGCGGGCCTGGAGGACGGCTACGGCAAACCGTTCCTGCTGGAGGAGCGCAAGGCCAGCGCCTCGCGCGACGGCGTATTTGTCATTCCTTCGACGCGCGACGTCTACACCAAGGCATGGGAGGAGCAGAACGCCAAATACTGCGTGCCGGAGAACGCCTTCGAACGCGGTCGCGCCAACAGCGGCATGGCGGTGGAGGTATGCCGGGGCGAACTGCGTAACCAGCTAAAGCGCGCGTACGTTAGCGGGCAGGATTTCGAGGTGGCGGCGATGAAACGCGCGCAGGCGCTCAACGACGTCAACGATCTTGAAAGCCGTTTGTACGACGCCAATCGGCGCCTGGGCCGCCTGGAGCGTGATACACGCGGCGCGCAGGAATCCAAGGACCGCCAGGTCAACGAGGAGTCCAAGAAGCAGGACCGCCGCCGCGAACAGGAAAGGCGCGAGCTGATCGACTACATCCGCCGCCTTGAATGGCAGCTGGACGAAGCGCGCCGCTGGGTCGAGCGGCACGACATGCAAATGCAGCGCCTGCGCCGCGAGATATACTAAATCGCCGAAATGGCGCCGCGCGCGGGCCGCGCCATCAGTACGCCTTTTAACCTGACCTCACAGCATGTGTTCAATGAGCAGGTGCTCAATGGCCTCGACGCATCTCTCGCGACGACGGCCCGTAGAGAAACTATTCCCTTTCATTTCGGCAACATGGTATTCTTGCCTCGAAGGGCTGAATGCGACAGAGAGCCGACGTTTGTTCCCTGTCCGCGCTCCCGACCGCCTCTCGTTGACAGACATAAGACGATATGTTTATCGAAGCGGTCAGCTGTCAATGAGGATTCCAGGATGAAACTCAACCCTGCGGAGGTGCGCGATGCTGGCCTCCTGCTGCAGCGCCAAACCGGACGCACGTTTTGGCATGTGATGTCGATCGGTTGCCAGACCGCGCTCGTGGCGCACTTGCTTTTCGCACTGCTCTTCTATGCGATCGACGTCCCGGTGATGGTCTGGGTCAACGGCGCCAGCATGTTGATCTATGTCGCCGCCCGGCTGGCGCTGAAGCACCGCCGCAACAGCGTGGCAATGGGGCTGATCTGGATCGAAATCATCCTGCACGCCGCGTTGGCCGTGACCCTGATCGGTTGGGACAGCGGCTTCCACTATTACCTGATGGTGATGCTGCCCATGATCTTTGTCAGCCCCGGCGCGAAGCTGCGACGCAAGCTGCTGCATGGCGTTGTGCTGCTCGCCATCTACTTGGCGCTCGATGCCTACGCACACGCAAACGCGCCCCCGGTGACGGTGTCGCATGATGTGCTGACACTGTTGCGCTGGTTTAACGTCAGCGCCGGCTTCCTGATGCTGGGCTTGCTCGCGAACGTTTATTACAAGGCGGTATTGGCGTCGGAACAGCGGTTGCGCGCGATCGCATCGACCGACCCGCTGACCGGCGCGCTGAACCGCCGGGCAATGATTTATGCGGTGGATACCGCCCTGGTCGCGGGCGGCGCGTCAACGCTGTTACTGGCCGACATAGACCTCTTCAAGCGCATCAACGACGCCTTCGGCCACGAGGCCGGCGACGGCGTACTGGTGCAGGTGGTGCAGGCGATCGAGGCCAGTGTGCGACCGGACGAACGGGTGGCGCGCTGGGGCGGCGAGGAGTTTCTAATCTGCGTGGCCGGGGGCGTCGAACAGGGCGCCAACATCGCCGAACGCATCCGCGCCTCGGTCGAGGCGTTGCGGATCGCCGATGACGGCCGGCCGCTCTCGGTCAGCGTGACGATCGGCTGCGCTACCCGCCTGCCTGGCGAAACGTTCGAGCACTGCGTGGCGCGTGCCGACGCCGCGCTCTACCGAGGCAAGCAGGCCGGCCGCAACCGCGTGGTGATTGCTGACCCTTCGCAACCGTTAGCGAAGAGCTGAAGTCGTTTAAGGTACACGCGCCCGAAGAGTAACGAACAGGTCGGGTTGGTGGAGCATTTTGAACTGGACGACGCTCTCACTTAGTGACATGCGGAATGTGAGGGGACTTGTCGCGCGGCCATCTCTGCCCGGCGACATGCATATTGGATCAGTTCCTGTTTTTATAGGTGATGCGACCGCTCAGTTTGATCGTGCCTTGGCCCGTGCTGATGTCTTCAGTGCCGGTCATGTTGCCGCCGCCGCTGGCCTTGTTGAATTTCCCCGTGCCGCCTGTCACTTGGAACGTGGCGCCAGTGAATACGAAATTCGACCCTACGCCCGTTGGAACAAACTGACCGCTATAGTCGGCGAAGATCTGGTCGCCGGCTACGGTGAGGACAATCAACTTGCCTGCGCTGAACGTAAACAACGTGCCGCTTTGGGTGATGCAATCATTGGCGATGAATGCCACCGGTCCGGTAAGGGCGCCTTCGCCACGCCCGATGATCACGCCGCCGAACTTGGACGGACAGCGCAGCGACGGGCCAGGAATTTCCGTCAGCGTGCCGTTGATTTCAATTGGCATAGTAACGGAAGAATCAGCCATCGACGCGCTGGAAACAGCGAGCCAAAGGGCGCCGGCAGCGACGCGCAGGGGCAATTTATTCATCGAGCATCTTTCGGAGGAGGGGCGAATTTCCAATCATAGAACTTCATTGTGAAAATGACAATCAGACATTGTTTTTTTGTTGTTATTCCGCTCATCTGACCGCTAGTAACGGCAGCTTCGGGAGACTTTTGCCCGGCAGTGACAAAGCGTGAACTTTTTGCATTAGCAAGTTGCTATCCTGATAGTTACCGGCTGGGTCAGGCTTGGACCGGACATTCAATGGAAATTAACAAGCAACGGACTTTGATGTATGCAATCAGATTACTTATGCATAAACCTAGTTATTCGTATTGGATTGAAGGAAGTTGCCCTGCATCCAGACCATCCATAGGAAACGACCATCCCGTTGCAGGACAATTGGAAAGATAACGAAATATGGCAGCAGATTTTCGTGCTGAGGTTGAAAAAGTTCGGACTTGGCTAATCACCAACCGTTGGGTAGATCAATATGAGTTCTGGTGGAGCGAAGGTGGTGTAATAAGCGCTTTCCAGGAATTCTTGGCACGCGTGTCGCCGGAGAACTGGTCAGCCGATGACGTCACGGACATACTCTACGTGCTTGAGCAGGCCAACACTGATCACATAGCTGAACTTGTCGCACAAAGCGAGCCGACGATGCTTGCAATCGCCAAACACTCACTTGCGAGAGGTGGGCTTGCAGGTGACGACATTGCTGAGCAACTAGGGTGCTGCGTTCAGCTTCGCGATGAGGCGGAAGTGCTATTGATTGCGTTTATGCAGGACGAGCACGAACGTACACGTAGGATGGCGCTCCTCTCATTGGCGCACATGCAATCAACTGCTGTTGTTTCTTGTGCCAAGGCTGCGTGGGAAAGTGGGGACGAGTATTCGCAGATGGGGGCACTTTCTGCACTCAAAACTGTTGGTTCAGGCCTGTTTGCGTCATACCTTTCACAAGCCTTGGCAGATAGACGAGAGAATTTGCTGGCCTTAGCTAAAAGGTACGCTGATGAGCTAGCGAAAGATAATTCGCATCAACCATCGGGCTCAGCCGAGACCGGCCACAACCGCCAACAGCGGCCTTACCGTTGAATACGGATTTACATTTCGATTTGGAGATGATTTTGAAATTTGATGATGCCTCATGGCATTCTGGCGGTGACTTTCCTGCTGGATTGGCTGCCGAAGCTGCCGCAACCCACATTGGTATGTTCGTGGGCTGGTGTTTACTTAATGGATTAGCTGGAGAACTCCATGCAGTCGAATTTAACAATGAACTAAAATTCCTGAAGAACAGGGTGACCACTCCTGGAGCTTGGTTTTTAGAACACTGCGATGGTAAATTCACCGACGAAGATGTTAACGAAGAGGGCAGCTCGTTCGCCGCCTCATATTATGAAGGGGAGTTGCCGGAATACGTTACGGATTATGAAAAAGCTGTTGGGGAGGGATTAGAATCGCTATACCATGTGTCAGACACTTGGGATTCGTATAATCTGTTGGAACCCGTAATTGCGAGTAGATTTTCTGAATGGAAGAAAAAGTCGGGTTAGAATTTGAGCTTGCAACGTCCGCTTTGGGGAAGCAGACACACGGCAGGAGGTCGGCGTTAAGATAACGGCCGTGTTCGCAGCCGTACTGATGCCAGGGCACAATCACTGCTACCGACACTGGCCGGTGGTGAGCATGCTAGCCAGAACCCGACCGATCAGGGCAAGCTCGGCTGCAAACATATCTACTGGCATGGCATGCCCGCACCACACCGCCCCTCCGCCTGGCCTACCTCTTCGGCGTCAGCATCAGCAGCCGGCCGCGCGGACCGTCTTCCAGCAGCCATAGCGCGCCATCCGGCCCGGTGCGCACGGCGCGGATTCGTTCGCCCATGTCCCAATGATCCTCCTTGGTGGCATTCTCGCCGTCGAGGGCGATGCGGTCCAGCGACTGGCCCGAGAGGCCGGTGATGAAGAGGGAATTTTTCCACTTCGGGAACAGATCCGCGTCATAGTAGGCGAGGCCGCCCGGTGAAATGGCCGGGTTCCAGGACACTTTCGGGGCCTCGAAGCCGTCGCCGGGCGCGTGGTCGGGGATGTCCCGGCCGTCATAGTGGCTGCCATTCGATGCCCTCGGCCAGCCATAGTTGAGGCCTGGCTTGATCAGGTTGATCTCGTCGCCATGGCGCGGCCCCATCTCCATTTCCCACAGGCGCCCCTGCCTGTCGAAGGCGATGCCCAGCAGGTTGCGGTGGCCATACGACCAGACGGCTGCATGGAAGCCCTTGGCCGCGAGCGGGTTGCCGGCGGCCGGCGTGCCGTCGAGGTTCAGGCGCAGCACCTTGCCTTGCGTCGACCCGGGGTCCTGCGCCGGATCGAGAAGCTGGCGGTCGCCACTGGTGAAGAAGAGATGCTTGCCATCCGGCGAAAAGCCGATACGGCCCGAATAGTGCCCGCCAGTCGAAGCATCCTGGCCGCGGAAAATGGCTTTTGTATCCTTGAGCGTGCCGCCTGCCTGATCCAATGTCGCGGTGGCGAGCACGACCCGGCTGCTGGCACCGGGGGCCGCCTCGGAGTAGCTGAAGTAGATCAGCTTGCTGGCCGCGAAATCGGGAGCGGGCACGATGTCCATGAGCGCGCCCTGGCCCTTGCTGCTGACGGCGGGTGTGCCGGACACTGTCCGCCTGGTACCGGTTGCGGGATCGAACAGGATCATCGCTCCTTCTTTTTGCGTAACCAGCACGTTGCCGTCGGGCAGGAATGCCATGGCCCATGGGCTCTTGAATGTGCCGACCGGCTTGACCTCGAAAGGCAGGCCGCCGGTCGCGGATGCGCTGGCCTGCGCGTTCGCGGCTGCCGGGGCGGCGGCGAACGCGAGCAGGGTGAGCGAGAAAGTGGTGGCAAGGCCGAGCATGCTCATATTCATGTTTTCCAGATCTCCATTCGCGTATTGATGCCAGGTTGTTGGGGCGAAAAGCACTGCTGGTCCATAGGGGCGTTGGGGAGTGTAGAGCAAAACTCCCTCAAATATCGCGGATTCACATCAAAAGTCGACCGTCGCCGACAACACCGCCGTACGCGGCGACCCGAGCACCAGATACCCCGAACCCGGATATCCGCCGGCCGACGCCCAGTAGCTCTTGTCCGCGACGTTGTCGATCCGCGCGCGGAAAGTGACCTTGCGGTCCGCGATGGTGGCGACATAGCTCGCGCCGATATCCAACCGGCTCCACGACGGCAACTCCTGCAGATTCGCGCCATCGGCATACTGCGACGACGTGTACAACGCCCGCGCGTTCAGATTCAGGCCACGCACGCCCGGCACATCCCACTCCGCGCCTATGTTCAACTGCGTCTTCGGCACGCCGATCACGTCGTTGCCTTGATTGACGCCGCCGGCGGTGACGCGCTGCTCGGTGTCGAGCAAAGTCAAGCCGCCCAGCACGCGCAGGCCGCGCGTCGGCACGCCGAACACGGTCATCTCCAGACCACGGTTACGCTGCTCGCCGAAGACGCCGAAGATCCTGTTTTGCACGTAGGCCGATGGCTGCTTGGTGCTGAACACCGCCGCGCTGGCGCCCACCGTGCCGATATCGTACTTGACGCCGATTTCCTTTTGCTTCGATACGTACGGCGCGAACGACTGTCCGATATTGTCGACGTCACCGGACGCCACCGGCCCCTGTTGCAGGCCTTCGGTATAGTTCGCGTACAGCGACACCGCTTTCACCGGACGGTAAACGATGCCGGCCATCGGCGTGTTCTTGCTTTGATCGTAGTGCGACAGCGAGGCGCCGGAGTTGTAGTCGTAGCTGTCGGACTTGATGGTCTGGCGGCGCACGCCGACGGTCAGCAGCACCTTATCGTCCAGCATGGACAGCGTGTCCGCCAGCGCGTAGCTGGACAGGATCGATTTGGCGGTCATTTTGGGATCGCTCATGGCGCCGCCGGTGAAGTAATCGGCGACCGGCGCCGCCACATCGACCGGAGTGAAGATATTGGTCGCGAAGCCGGCGAAGTTACTGAATGCGTAGGCGTTGCGTGACTCGGTCCAGAACCCCGACGCCGTCGCGCTCAGGCTATGGCCGATGGCGCCGGTGCGCAGCTTGGTGCGCACGCCGATTTCGCCGGTGCGCACGCTGTCGTGGCGCACGTTGTCGAAGCGATACATGCTGGCCGCGCCGCCGGTACTGCCAACGGTAGGTTCGGCGATGATGTTGGACTCGTCGCCGCTGCGCGCGCCCAGCGCTGCCCAAGCCACCGTGTCCTTGACCAGATCGACTTCGCCGCGCAAGGTGCCGAAGGTGTCGCGTTCCTTCGAGTGCGTCCACTTCTGCGCCCAGTTGCTGTCCGAGTCCGGCGCGGAGGGCAGGGCGATGCCTTGGCTGACCGTCACGCTCGGGCGCGCGCCTTGCAGGTTGTGGTTCTGATAGCCGACATCGGCCGACAGGCGGAAGCCGCGTCCCTGGAAGTCGACGCCGACGGAGGCCACCGACAACTCGCGCTTCTCGCCGTCGATGGGCGTGTCGCCGTCGCGGCGCACCGCGTTGACGCGGATGCCGGTGTTGCCATTCTCGCCGAAGCGGCGGCCGATGTCGACCGCGCCGTAACCCTGGCCGCCGCTATCGACGCCGACCGTCAGCTGCGTCAGCGGGGTGTTGCTGGCGCGCTTGGGCAGCAGGTTGATCGAGCCGCCCACGCCACCGCCGCCAGGCGCCGCGCCGTTGATGAAGGAGTTCGCGCCGCGCAGCACTTCCACGCGCTCGAGCAGTTCGGAGGCGACGAACTGGCGCGGCAACAGGCCGAATAAACCGTTGTACGCCAGGTCGTCCGAGTTGACCGGGAAGCCGCGAATCACATACAGCTCCTGGTAGTTGCCGAAGCCGCGCGCGACGCGCACCGACGGGTCGTTTTGCAGCACGTCGGCGACGCTGCGCGCTTGCTGGTCCTGGATCACGGCCTGGGTGAAGTTGAGCGTATTAAACGGCGTATCCATCATGTCCACATTGCCCAGCAGGCCAAGACGGCCGCCGCGCGCCACCTGGCCGCCGGCGTAATCCTTGGTCAAGCCGTCGGCCGACGCATCCGCCGAGGCGCTGATGACCACGGTCTGGATCTTGCCCTCGGCGACATCGGCCGCCGCGCCTGCGGCGGTTTGAGCTTGCGCGCCGGCGGCGCCGGCCATGAGCATCGCGGCCAGCGCGAACGGGGACAATTTCAGATTTGGAGTGGGCATGATTCGTTTAATTTTTGGTAAGTAAATGAGAGTGATTCTCAATTATAGCGCTGGAGTCCGCAGTATTGCTACTAAATGAGAGTGATTTGCATTATCATTGTAATTTCCGGTTCGCCGTCTCACTCTCAAAATGACACCTGTTACCGTCCGCCGTTGGGCCTGGATCCATAAATGGAGCAGCCTGGTCTGCACCGTGTTCATGCTGCTGCTGTGCCTGACCGGCTTGCCGCTGATCTATCACCACGAGATCGACCACCTGCTGGGCAACGCCATCGAGGCGCCGAAGATGGCGCCGGACACGCCCAAGGCCGATCTCGACGCCGTCATCGCCGCCGCCAAGGCGCGCTATCCGAACAAGCTGGTGATGTACATGTCGCAGGAGGCGGACGAGCGCGAGATCTGGTATCTGACGATGGGCGACCATCCGACGGACGAAGGCTTCAAGTCGGTCGCCGTCGATGCGCGCACCGCCAGGGTGCTGGCCGAGCCGAGTTTCGAGGGCACCTTCCTGGGCGTGATGTTCCACCTGCACGTGGATTTGTACGCCGGCCTGTGGGGCAAATTATTCCTCGGCTTTATGGGACTGTTGCTGGTGGTGGCGATCATTTCCGGTGTCGTGCTGTACGCGCCGTTCATGCGCAAGCTGGAATTCGGCGAAGTGCGGCGCGAGCGCGGTCCGCGCGTCAAATGGCTGGACCTGCACAATATGCTGGGCATCGTCACGCTGACGTGGGCGCTGGTGGTGGGCGCGACCGGCATGATCAACACCTGGGCGGATCTGCTGGTCAAGTACTGGCAAGCCACCGAGATGGCCGAGATGACCGCGCCCTACAAGGATCTGGCGTTGCCGAGCAAGCTGGGTTCGATGCAGAAGGCGATGGACAACGCCGTCGCCGCCGAGCCGGGCATGCAGGTGGGCTTCGTCGCCTTCCCGGGCACCGCGTTCTCCAGCCCGCATCACTACGGCATCTTCATGCATGGCAACGAGGCGCTGACGTCGCGCCTGTACAAACCGGTGCTGATCGATGCGCAAACCAGCGAGATCACCGATCGACGCAAGTTGCCGTGGTACCTGACGGCGCTGCTGGTGTCGCAGCCGCTGCACTTCGGCGACTACGGCGGCGCATGGATGCAGTTCCTCTGGGCGATGCTCGATATCGCCACCATCTTCGTGCTGGGTAGCGGTGTGTACCTCTGGTTGAAACGGGGCGTGCAGGCCAAGGCGCCGGCGCGCAAGGAGGATGACGATATCGTCGCGGAATCGCGGGAGCCCGCCTACGCGGCCGAAGGGGAGGCGCGATGAGCGGCGCGAGTCCCTTCCTCCGCATGTGGGGCGCGCCTATCGTGTTGGCGATACTGACGGTGGTCGGCCTGGTTTCCGCCTTGCTCGGCGACGGCGTGTGGGATTACGTTTCCGCCGTCGCGCTCGGTGTACCGACCGTCGCTTGCGCGTGGTATGGCTTGCGCCGTTAAGTTGCCGCGCGGCTAACCCGCCAGATTCCGCAGGCCTTGCTGTTGCCGCTTGTCCATCAGCAGCGGCAATAACTGCGTGGTCAGTTCGTTCAGCTCGGAGCCGCCGCGCTCTCGAATTTTGTTCACCTGGGCGACGATCTGGTCGTTCGCCAAGGTGTACTCGACGGTTTTTAGCATCTCGATGCGGCTGCGTATGCGCCGCAAGTCGTCGACCGCCTTGGGCTCGGCGGTCAGTTCGGTTTCCTCCACAACCGCCAGCAACACGTCGGTGATCAACCCGAGCTGTTTGCCGTACGACGCGACGCCGCTGAAGGCCTTCTCTTCAATTGCCGCGTTGCCTGCACCGGGGGTAATCCAGTGTGAGAACCACGTCAGATCGGGGTCGATCTGTTGCATTACTCCACCGCTCCAGGGGAAGTAAAATTGTGGCGACCAGGTCCAGAATGAAAGTGGCGATGTCATGATGACTCCTTTTAATTGTAGGTCTTGCGCTCTGTTAGACAGGGCTCATCAGTTAAGTTCAAAATATATAACTGCTAATTGATGTGGGTTTAGGGCAATTAAAGGCGCGGCTGCCGCACCGCACAAATCGGCGGTTGCTTTTTGTGCATGGATTGCTATCATTTGCCGGGTCATCCTCCAGGAGCCCCAATGAATGCATCGAGCCGGCAGCAATCCACGCACCCCAACTACGACCGTCTGATCGCCGCCGCCCGCGACGCCGGGCCGGTGACGGTGGCGGTGGCCCATCCATGCGACCGCAACGCACTGGAGGCGGCGCTGGATGCGGCCGAAATGGGCTTGATCACGCCCATCCTGGTGGGCCCGCGGGCGCGTATCCAGAAGGCGGCCGACGAGGCGCAGTTCGACATCTCGGCGCTGCCATTGATCGACACGCCGCACAGCCACGCTTCGGCCGCGCGCGCGGTGGAGCTGGTGCGCGAGGGCAAGGCGCAGGCGCTGATGAAGGGCAGCCTGCACACCGATGAACTGATGGGTGCCGTGGTGGCCGCCGACACGGGGCTGCGCACGGCGCGGCGCCTGAGCCACTGCTTCATCATGGATGTGCCGGGGCGCAGCGAACCGCTGATCATCACCGACGCCGCCGTCAACATCAATCCGGGGTTGAGCGAGAAGGTCGACATCGTGCAAAACGCGATCGACCTGGCGCTGGTGCTCAAATTCGATCCGGTCAAGGTGGCCATCCTGGCCGCCGTTGAGACGGTCAGCGCCAAGATGCCGTCCACCATCGACGCGGCGGCCCTGTGCAAGATGGCCGACCGCGGCCAGATCACCGGCGCCATCCTCGACGGCCCGCTGGCGATGGACAACGCCATCGATCCGGAGGCGGCGGCGATCAAGAACCTGGTGTCGCCGGTGGCGGGGCAGGCGAATGTGCTGATCGCGCCGGATCTGGAGGCGGGCAATATGCTGGCCAAGAGCCTGACCTTCATGGCCGGCGCCGGCGCGGCCGGCATCGTGCTGGGCGCGCGCGTGCCGGTCATCCTGACCAGCCGCGCGGACTCGGTGGAGGCGCGTCTGGCGTCGTGCGCGGTGGCGGTGCTGCTGGTGCACAGCAAGGCCTCCGTCGTCGCCGCGACCGGGGCCTGAGGCGATGGCGCCCAACGACTGCATCGTCGTCATCAACGCCGGTTCGTCCAGCATCAAGTTCTCGCTGTTCGACGGCCCGTCGCTGCAGCCTGCGCTGCGCGGCAAGATCGAGAACCTGTACGCCGGCGTGACGCGTTTCATCGCCCGGGATGCGCAGGGCGCGACGGTCGGCGAGCGAAGCTGGCCGGATGCGCCCATCGATCACGAGGCCGGCATGCGCTTCCTGATCGACTTCGCGCAGACGCATCTCGATGGCAGGCGGGTGGCCGCCGTCGGGCACCGCATCGTCCATGGCGGCGTCGCCTACAGCGGGGCCCAGTTGCTGGATCAGGCCGTGGTGGCGGAGCTGGACAAGCTGGTTCCGCTGGCGCCGTTGCACCTGCCGCACAACCTGGCGCCGGTGCGCTCGATGATGGCGCTGGCGCCGGAGGTGCCGCAGGTGGGCTGCTTCGATACCGCCTTCCATGCCGGCCAGCCGGCGCAGGCGCAGGCGTTCGCGCTGCCGGCCCGGATCACCGATCTCGGCGTACGCCGCTACGGCTTCCACGGCCTGTCCTACGAATATATCGCCAGCCGCCTGCCGCAGGCGGACCCCGGCCTGGCCGGGGCCAAGGTGGTGGCCGCGCATCTGGGCAACGGCGCCAGCATGTGCGCGATGTCGGGCGGGCGCAGCGTCGCCAGCACGATGGGCTTTACCGCCGTCGACGGCCTGCCGATGGGCACCCGCTGCGGCGACCTGGATCCGGGCGTGGTGCTGTATTTGATCGACGAGCTGGGCATGGACGTGGCGGCCGTCCAGAAGCTGCTGTACCAGGAATCCGGCCTGCTGGGTGTATCGGGCATCTCGGCCGATATGCGCACATTGGAGGCGAGCGGCGATCCGCGCGCCAGGACCGCCATCGGCTTGATGGTCTACCGCATCGGCCGCGAACTCGGTTCGCTGGCCGCGGCGCTGGGAGGGCTCGATGCGCTGGTGTTCTCCGGCGGCATAGGCGAGAACAGCGTGGCGCTGCGCGCCGCCGTCTGCCGCGACGCGGCCTGGCTGGGCGTGGAGTTGGACGCGGCGGCCAACGACGCCAATCCGCACGGCGTGGCCCGCATCAGCGCCGCCGGCAGCAAGGTCGCGGTCTGGGTGGTGCCGGCCAACGAGGAGCTGATGATCGCCCGCCACACACTGGCGATGCTGGAGGAGCCATGAATACTGAAACCGTTTTTCCCATTTTGGCCGGCAAGCGCGCGCTGGTGGTCGGCGTGGCGAACGAGCACTCGATCGCCTGGGGCTGCGCGCTGGCGTTCCGCAAGGCGGGCGCCGATGTGGTGCTCACCTACCTGAATGACAAGGCGCTGCCGCACGTGGCGCCGTTGGCGGCGCAAATCGACGCGCAGCTGCTGCCGCTGGACGTGACCCAACCGGGTCAACTCGAAGCGCTGTTCGCGATCCTTGCAGGGCAGGGCAAGCTCGACATCCTGGTCCACTCGATCGCGTTCGCACCGAAGGCGGATTTGCAGGGCGGCCTGCTCGATTGTTCGCTGAACGGTTTTCTGCAGGCGATGGATGTATCGTGCCACTCGTTCGTGCGCATGGCCAAATTGGCGGTGCCGCTGATGACGGACGGCGGCTCGATGTTCGCGATGAGCTACCACGGCGCCAACAAGGTGGTGCCGAACTATAACGTCATGGGGCCGGTGAAGGCGGCGCTGGAGGCGTCGTGCCGCTACCTCGCGTATGAACTGGGGCCGCGCGGCATCCGGGTCCACGCGATCTCGCCGGGACCGTTGAAAACGCGGGCGGCGTCCGGCCTCAAGGATTTCGACCGGCTGCTGAACGAGGCGGTCGAACGCGCGCCGCTGGGCGAGTTGGTCGACATCGACGATGTCGGCGCCACCTGCGCGTTTCTGGCGACGCCTTACGCGCACCGGCTCACCGGCAGCACCGTATATGTCGACGGCGGGTTGAATATCGTCGGTTGACCGAGCCGGTGCGGCTAGTTGTCCATTTCCCGCCGCGCCAGGAACGCGTGGATCTGCGATACCACGGCGGCGCCTTCGCCGACGGCGGCGGCCACCCGTTTGGTCGAATTGGCGCGCACGTCGCCGATGGCGAACACCCCCGGCACGCTCGTTTCCAGGCTGGCCTGCCGGCTTTCGAGCGTGCAGCCCGGGGCGTCGTAGCCGGTCAGGATGAAGCCTTTGGCGTCGACCTCCACGCCGCAGTCGCCCAGCCAGCCGGTGTTCGGATCGGCGCCGATGAACAGGAACAGGCGCCGCAGGTCGTAGTCGGTTTCGACTTCGTCGCGGTTGTCGCGCACGCGCACCTGCCGCAATCCATCCTCGCCGGTCCCTTCCAGCGCGACGATCTCCGAATGCGTGTGCAGCACGATGTTCGGCGTCGCCTCGATACGTTCGATCAGGTAGCTCGACATCGTCGAGGCCAGGCTGTCCTTGCGGATCAACATATGCACCCTGGACGCGAAGCCGGACAGAAAGACCGCCGCCTGGCCGGCCGAATTGCCGCCGCCGACCAGCATCACTTCCTCGCTGGCGCACAGTTTGGCCTCGAGCGGCGAGGCCCAGTAGTACACGCCCTTGCCCTCGAACTGGGTCAGGTTGGCCAGGGAAGGACGGCGATAGCGCGCCCCGCACGACAGCACCACCGTGCGCGCTTGCAGCCGTTGCAGGCTGCCGCACATTTCCACTTCGAGCGGATAAGTATCGCAAACCAGCCGTCCGGCCGGCGCCGGTATCGCCATCTCGACGCCGAACTTGCGCGACTGGACGTAGGCGCGGCCGGCCAGCGCGCGGCCGGAGATCCCGGTCGGGAAGCCCAGGTAGTTCTCGATGCGGGCGCTGGCCGCCGCCTGGCCGCCGTAGGCCCGCGTTTCCAGCGCCAGCACGGACAAGCCTTCGGAGGCCGCATATACCGCCGTCGCCAGTCCGGCCGGTCCGGCGCCGACCACGATCACGTCCCACACCTGGGCGGAGCTCAGCTCCGGCAGCGTGCCGAGGCAGCGTCCGAGGTCCACCGTCGATGGATTCTTGCGCACGCTGCCGTCGGGGCACACCACCATCGGCAGTTCCCCGGGCAGCGGGTGATACCGTTCGCACAGGGCGCGCGCCTGTTCGTCAACCTGCGGGTCTAGCACCTTGTTGGGTATCCCGTTGGCGTTCAACCAGCCCTGCAGCGCGTGCACGCGCGGATGGCCAGGTGTTGCAATCAGTACTACGCCGCTGGCGCCGTTATCCATCAATTCGACGCGCCGCAATATGAAGGCGCGCACGATCTTCTCACCCAGTTCCGCCTCCGCCACCAGCAGCGCGCGCAGCGATTGCGTGGTCAGCACCAGGACTTCGACGGCACCGATGGCGTGGCCGTTGACCAGCGACGGCGCGTTGGACAGCTGGCTCATTTCGCCGGCGAATTCGCCCGGCAGATGTTCGGTGATCACCGACGTGTTTCCCAAGCCGTCATAGCGGCTGATGCGGATTTTCCCGGCCAGCAGGACGAACATGCCGAAGGTGCTGCGGCCGGCCTCGAACAGCATCTCGCCGTCGCGGTAGCAGGCGCGCGCGCCAAAGCGCTCGATCCGCCGGACCTCGGACGCATCGAGTTTGGGGAGTGCCTGGCCGGCGCGGGATTTGAAGGTGTCGTAGGTCGTCATGATCACAGTTTAACGCGGTTAAATGCTGCACTGCCAGATTCTAAAGGAAGAGCGGTTGGTGATCATCATTGTGATTCTTTGAGCGGGCGATGATTTTTATGCGCAAGTGACTACTAGAATGCGCTCACAAGCTGATCATAAAACACCGGCCGGACATACGGCCGAGACGACGGGAGACAAAAGTGAATATAACAAGCAAGCATCCGATGCAGGCCGGCAGCCGCACCCGCACTCGCAACACCCAGCGTGTCATCGTAGCCGCCGTGGCGTCGGCGGTCGCCTCCATCCTGGCCAGTAACGCCGCGATGGCGCAATCGACCGAGGCGGCGTCCACCTCCCAGCCGGCCGCCGTGCCACGCGCGCCGGACGACGCCGCGCCGGCCGTCGTCACCGTGGTCGGCACCCGCAAATCGGTCGCGTCGGCGATCGACCGCAAGATCCGCAACTCCACCGTCTCCGACTCGCTGGTGGCGGAGGACATCAACCAGTTCCCCGATAAAAACGTCGGCGAGGCGCTGTCGCGCATCACCGGCGTGCAGCTGACGCGCGACTTCGGCGAAGGCTCCCAGATCTCGATTCGCGGCGTGGAGCCGGATTTGAACCGGGTCGAGATCAACGGCATGTCGGTGCTGGGCACCAACGGCAACGCCGGGCGGGGCGCCGAGCTGCGCGAGCTGGCCTCCGAGTTGATTGCGTCAATCGACGTGTTCAAGGGCAGCACCGCCGACCTGACCGAGGGCGGTGTCGGCGGCACCGTGGTGATCACCACCCGCAAGCCGCTCGACTTCAAGAAGTTCACCATCGCCAGCACGGTGTCGGGCGAGCAGTCGTCCAGCCGTGGCGGCGTGCAACCGCGCGCCAGCCTGTTGATCGCCGACCAGTTCCTCGACGGCCGCCTCGGCGTGATGGCCAACGTGGTGTATGACGATGTCCGTACCCGTAACGATTACACCCGCAACACCAGTTGGCGCTTCCTGCGCGACTGGGACTTCTCGCCGGAGAAGACCGTCACCTCGCTCGACCCGACGGTGGCAGGCATCTCCGAGGCATCCGGCTGCGCGTCGACCGCCCTGACGCCGGCCCAGCGCACCGCCTGCAGCTCGCAATGGTACGATTACACGCCGGGCATCCCGCGCTACGGTATCTGGACCCGCGACCATAAGCGCTCGTCGGCGGAGCTGACCGCGCAGTACAAATTCAGCAACGAGCTGAAAGCCTACGTCAGCTACCAGGGCAACAAGCAGGACCAGCGCCTCAACGATCGCAATTTCGGCACCGATTTCGGCGCGGTCACCCGCCTGGCCAACGCCGGCGTAGCGCCGACCTATAGCGCCACGGGTGTGCCAACGGGGGGCAGCTGCGTCGCCGCGCCGACCAACATCACCCCAGCGGGTATGACTGTCACCAACCACTACGTCACCGACTACACCGTCGGCAACTGCACCTACGTGGCCGGCCAGGGAGGCCAGGGCGCCTTCAGCACCTCGGCGCGCGATTTCGACCTGAAGATCGACTCCCGCTACGTGAGCACGGGCTTCACGTACAAGAACGGACCGTTGGAGGTCGAGGGCCTGGGCGGCACGTCGCGCTCGAACTATCACAACGAAACCAACAGCATCGTGCTGACGCAGAACGCTCCCGGCCTGAAGGTATCGCTCGACAACCAGGGCATGCCGCATTTCGCCTTCCCGGCCGGGTATTCGCCGGACGACAGCAGCTCCTACGTGCGTGCGGAGCTGCAGTACCGTCCCTACGAAACCAAGAACGACGAAGACCAGGCCAAGCTCGATTTCAAGTATCGCCTGTCGACGCCATTCCTCAGCAAGCTTTGGTTCGGCGTGCAGGGGCGTAAATCGTCGGCGCAGCGTTACAACGGCAACGGCTATTTGGTCAGCAACGGCTCGGATCTGGTGGGCACGGCGGACGACATCGCCGTCGGCGGGGCCAATCTGAACCAGACGTTGACCTACGACCCGAACAACACCTCCGGCGTGATACGCCAGCCCGACAGGTTCAGTCCTATCAACGCCGGCAACTCCAGCGGCTACCTGAGCGCCGCCCAGATGGCGCAGCTGGTCGACACGGTGCGCGGCCGCTCGCCTGGCACCTTCTTCGGCGGCTACGACAAAGTCAGCAACATCCCCAACGACTGGCTGTCACCGGTGTACAGCCAGGCGACGCAGTACTTCGATCCGTCCAAGTTCAACTTCAACGCCATTTACACGGGTTTGGGCAGCGACGGCAATATGTACCCGCAAGTGCCGATCTACAAAGTCGAGGAACGCACCAAGGCGGCCTATCTGCGAGCCGACTTCGACACCGAACTGTATGGCCACCAGATCTGGGGCAATGTGGGCGTCCGTTACACCGGCACGCGCGACAAAGCCACCGGCTCGCAAACCTACGCTGTGCGCGTGGCGACGGCTAGCACCGGAAGCGGCTACGCGGACCGCATCCTGGGCACCTCCATTTCGACGCTTGAAAGTTCGTACCACGACTACCTGCCAAGCATGAACGTCATGGGTTGGGTCGTCCCCGACAAGTTCATGGTGCGCTTCGGACTGGCCAAGGTGATGTCGCGCCCCCGCGTCGATCTGCTCGTACCGAACGCGAACTGCATCCGCGGCAGCGGCGATGCTCGCTTCGGCGGCGACGGCGAGGACGATTGCACGGCCGGCAATCCGGATCTGAAGCCGTTCCGCGCCAAAAACACGGATTTGAGCTTCGAGTACTATCCGAGCGCCGACAGCCAGGTGAGCGTGGGCCTGTTCAAGAAGGACATCGACAGCTACATCCTGGAGAAGCAGCTGGTCAAGGGCGTCGACCTGTTCAAGAACGGTGAACTGTTCGACGTCACGCAAGCGGTCAACGGCAAGGGAGCCACCACCAAGGGTATCGAACTGACGGCGCGCACCGCCTTCACCTTCTTGCCTGGCTGGCTAGGTGGCTTCGGCGGTGACGCCAACTACACCCGCATGACGTACAAGTACGCGGCGGGGACCGAGCGCCTGAATATTCTGGACGGTACGGTGCTGCCGTATGCCGGACTGTCCAAAAACAGCTACAACGTTGCGCTGTGGTATGACCTGGGCAAGGTCAACGCCCGTCTCGCCTACAACTACCGCGACCGTTTCTACACCGGTAGCAACGACGTTTCGGGCAATCCGAACTTTCAGGAGAAGACCGGTTTCCTCGACGCCAAGTTCCAATATCGCTACAATGACAACATCACGTTCTCCATCGAAGGCAAGAACCTGACGGACCAGGCGCAGACCACCGACGCCGGCGATACGTTCCGGGTGAACGAATTGGCATGGTCCGGTCGTCGTTACTTTGTGAGTGTATCGTTTAAAAACTAAGGGCATCCATGGCGCAAGCGTTTATTGCGCGCGGACTGAAAACGGCGGCCTGCATGGCCGCTGTTTTTTCGTTTGCGCTCGCCGCATCGGCGGCTGAACCGGTATTTAACAACCCGCTGGTCAAACAGCGGGCCGACCCGCAGGTCTCGCTGCACAGCGACGGCTATTACTACTTTACCGCCACGGTGCCGGAGTACGACCGCATCGAGCTGCGGCGGGCGCGCTCGCTCAACGATTTGGGGAAGGCCGAGGCCAAGGTGGTGTGGCGCAAGCACGCCAGCGGCATCATGGGCGCGCACATCTGGGCGCCGGAGATGCATCACATCGACGGCAAATGGTATATCTACTTTACGGCTGGCGCCTCCGACAAGATCTGGGAGATTAGGCTCTACGTGCTGGAAAACAGCTCGCCCAATCCGCTGGAAGGGGAATGGAAGGAACTGGGGCAGCTCAAGACAGGCTGGGAATCATTCTCGCTGGACGCCACCACGTTCGCGCTGGATGGCAAGCGGTATTTGCTGTGGACGCAGGTCGCGCCGGAATCGACCACGCACGCCACTAACATCTATATCGCCGCGATGGACACGCCAGCGTCGATCAAAGGCCCGGCGGTGATGCTGACGAAGCCGGAGTATGACTGGGAGAAGGTCAAGCACGCCGTCAACGAGGCGCCGGCGGCGCTGGTGAAGAATGGCAGGGTGTTTGTCAGCTACTCGGCCAGCGCGACCGATGCGAATTATTCGCTCGGCTTGTTGACGGCGCCGGTGGGAGGGGATCTGCTGAAGCCCGGCACCTGGAGCAAGTCGCCGAAGCCGGTGTTTGTCAGCAGCGAGGCGAATGGGCAGTATGGGCCGGGACATAACTGGTTCACGACGACGCCGGATGGCAAGACGGACATATTGGTTTACCACGCGCGCAACTACCGCGACATCGTCGGCGATCCGCTGAATGATCAAAACCGCCACACGCGCGCGCAGGTGCTGCACTGGAACGCGGATGGCACGCCGAATTTCGGTCAACCGGTAGCCGACAAGCGTGATTGACAACGGAGGCACGTAGGGCGGATTAGGCGGAACGCCGTAATCGGCCATGCATGCGCCGCCAACGGAGCATGCATGGCCGATTACGCTGCGCTAATCCGCCCTACGTGTCTCCACGAGGGATAGCCAGCGCTGCTTGTATTCGCTCCAACCACCGATCCCCAGCGGCTCGGCCGTCGTGCTGCGCACAGCCGGCGCGCTACCCCAGTGATGCAGCATCCAGCCGCCGCACGTGGTGCCGCTGGTATCGTCCGTGCTGCTGATCTGCTGCCGCGGACGCAACGCCGCCAGCAACGGCGCGAACCACGGATTTCCCGTGTAGCTGCCTTCTACCACCACCGCGCCGTCCACACCCAATTGCTCCAGACAGTAGTCGCTCATCAAAACACAATACAGCGTGGCGAGTGCGTAACGCTGCCTGTTGTCCTGCGGCGGCACACCGACAATCTCGCCCGTCCGCCCGGCAAACGGACCGCCGGCCTGCGAGTAACACGGCAGCGCTATGGTCTGCCGTTCGATCAGCAAGCGCAAATCCTCAACGCCACAAACCTCCAGCCCCGCCCCCGCCAATTCCCCGAACTCGCGCCCACCCATGAAGCGCATGCACGCCACGGCCTGCCCCATCGCGTTGCTGTTGGCTAGCATGTCGGCGGCCTCGCGCAAACCTTCGAGCGGCTTGCCCGGCGCGGCGGCGATCACCCAGGTACCGGTCGACAGCACTGCCGGCGCATCGCCTTCATCGCCCTCGCCACGAGCGAAATGCCGCAACAGCGACGCGTTGCTGTCATGGATGCCGCACAAGACCCTGCACTCGGACGGCAGGCCGGTTTGCCGCGCCAACTCCGCCTTCAAGAAACCAAGCGGCGCCCACGCCGGTTGCAGCGGCGGGAACAATCCGCTCCAGTTCATGCGTTCCACCAGCGATGAATACTGCTGGCGCGCCGGCTGCCACAGATCCGTGTGACACCCCAGCGACGTGACCTCACTGGCCGCCATTCCGCTCAAACGCCATGCCCAATACTGCGGATACATGAGGATATGGCGCGCGCGGCCGAATTGCTCCGGAAAGGCCTGCGCCTGCCACGCCAGCTGCCTCCCCAGATTCAGGCCGGCTGGCAGCCGAGGCGAGTAGGTCGCGGGATAGGGCGGCCGCTGGCCGGCATAGTGCGCGCCCTGTTCGGCGGGCATGTCGAATTCGTAGTCGAGCACCGGCAGCACCAGCCCCTCGTCATCGACCAGCGCCGCCGTGGCGCCATGCGTGACGCTGACGATGGCGCCGACATGCGCCAGCGCCGAAAATTGCTGCATCCCGTCCAGCATCCAGCTCCAGATGCGGTCCGTGTCGTGATGCGGATACGGACCGCAATTCAATATCGTATTCGGGCTGCGGCGCTCCGCCAGCACCGCGCCGTCGGCATCGATCAGCACCAGTTTGACGTTGGTCTTGCCGATATCGAGGACGATGGTGGCTTCGATCGGCAAGCTCATTTAGCGGTCCTTCGACCGCGCAGCAGGCGTGGCAGGGCGATGGTTGCCAGCAGCAGAACGCCGACGACGATGGTCATGTAGATGCCCGGGATATTGGCCAGCGACAGCCCGTAGGTGACGGTGCCCAGGGTCAGCACCGCCAGCATCACGCCGCCGATGGTGCCGGCGCCTCCGGCGATGCTGACGCCGCCCAGGATCACCATCGTGATCACTTCCAGCTCCCACCCCATGGCGATATTCGGACGCGTGCTGCCGATGCGTCCCGTCAGCAGGTAGGCTGCCAGTCCGGCCATCGCTCCGGTCAGCATGAACAGCACCAGGCGGTAGCGGTCTACGGCGATGCCGGAGAAGCGCGCCGCGACCGGGTTGTTACCGATGGCGTAGATGCGGCGGCCCCAGGTCGTCGCGTGCAGCACGAACGCGAACAGCCCCGCGAACACCAGCAGGATGACGAACTCGCGCGGGATGAAGCCGAAGAAGTAGCCTTGACCCCAATCTGCCATCACCTGCGGATAGCCGGTGAACGCCTTGTCTCCCAGCACCACGCTGGCCAGCCCGCGGAACAGCGAAACGGTGCCGATGGTGACGACGATCGACGGCAGCCGGAAACGGGTGACCATGATGCCATTGAGCCAGCCGCAGGCCGTGCCGGTGGCCAGGGCGACCGGCAGCAGCAGCTCCGGCGCCACGCCGTTGGCGTGCGCCAGGCCGATCGCCACCGACGACAGCGCGAGGATGCCGGACACGGAGATGTCGATCTCGCGGCAGATGATCAGCAACGCCATCGGCAGCGCGATCAGCGCCTTCTCGCTGAAGTTGAAGGTGCCGTCGGCCAGGTTGTACAGGTCCAGGAAGTGCGGCAGCATGATGGCGTTGGCGGCGAAGGCCGCCACCAGCAGCAGCGCAAGCAGGCTTTCCCAGCGGCCGAGCAGGGCGCCCAGGCGGAAGCCAGGGCGGTCCGCGATGATGTAGCGGGAGGAGCTGGCTTTTTCAGGCGCGTCGGCGGAATTGGACATCACGGTACTCGTATTCACGCAGCGCTCCCGGTTGCGTTGGATTTATTCAGGTGCAGCGGCAGGATTTGCCGGCCGATAGGTCTGCCGCCACGGGCGTTGATCAGCACCGCAGTCAGGATCACGACGCCGGTCAGCGCGCTTTGCCAGAAAGGCGATACTTTCACCACCGGCAGCGCGTTGCCGATCACGGCGAGGAACAAGCCGCCCAGCACCGCGCCGGCCACGCTGCCGCTGCCGCCGGCGATGCTGATGCCGCCGATGACGCACGCCGCGATGACGGTGAACTCGAAGCCGTAGGCGATCTCGGTGTAGGCGACCGCGTAGCGCGCCACCCACAGATAGCCGCACAAGCCTGCCATGGCGCCGGACAGGCCGTAAGTCCACATCAAGCGGCTGGCGATGGGAATGCCGACGTAGCGCGCCGAAAACGGCTCGTTGCCGATGGCGTACAGGTCGCGGCCGAAGCGGCTGTGCTTTGCGACATACCACGCCGCCAGCACGGTCAGCGCGGCGATCCACACCAGATGCGTGACGCCGAACAGGCGTGCCAGCGGGAAGGCGATGAAGTCGGCCGGCATCTGGTGCGACGACACCCAGGCGCCACCTGACAGCACGAACACCAGGCCGCGATAGACGCTCATGGTGCCCAAGGTGACGACGATGGGCGCCAGGTCCAGATAGCCGATCAGATAACCGTTGATCAAACCAAGCAGCAGGCCGATCGCCACCGCAGCCAGCATCACCAGCGGCAGCGGCAGTTCGGGAAAGCGGGACGCCAGCAGCGCCGACATCATGCCCGCCAGCGCCAGGCTGGAGGCGACCGACAGATCGACGCCGCGCGTGACGATGACCAGCATCTGCGTCAAGGCCAGCATGATCAGCAGGGTGCTGTCGGTGAGCAGATTGGCCAGGCTGGAGCCGGTGACGAACACCGGCGCCCGCGTGCCCACCAATATAATCAGTGCGACGGTGCACAGCGCAAGCTGAACTTCGCGCATTTTCAGCAGCGCCTTCATACGCATTCCTCCACTGGCAGCGCGCAGCCCGAGGCGGCGGCCACGATATTTTCCGGCGTTGCATCCGCGCGGTTATATGTATGTTCGATGCGGCCCTGGTGCATGACGACGATGCGGTCGGCCAGCCCCATGACCTCTGGCAGTTCCGACGAGACCAGGATCACGGATAGCCCCTTGCCCACCAACTCGCCGATGAAGCGGTGCACGGCGGCCTTGGAGCCGATATCGATGCCCTTGGTCGGCTCGTCCAGAATGATCACTTTGGGATTGGTCGCCAGCCATTTGCCCAGCACGACCTTCTGTTGATTGCCGCCCGAGAGTTCGGATACGTTCTGCGACAGGTGCGCCGCCTTCAGTTCCAGCTGCTCGGCGTAGTGGCGTGCGATCGCGGTCTCCTGCGCCCGGCGTCCACGCAGGAAGAAGCCCACCCTGGACAGGATGGGCAGGGTGATGTTCTGCATGATGGGCAGCGACAAATGCGCGCCCTGGTGCTGGCGGTCCTCCGGCACGTAGGCGATGCCGTGCTTGATCGCGTCCGACGCGCAGGTGACGCAAATCTCCTTGCCATCGAGCCTGACCGTTCCGCGTGCGGCGGTACTCAGTCCAAAGATCGCGTGCATGACCTCCGAGCGGCCGGCGCCGACCAATCCATAGAAACCGAGGATTTCCCCGCGCCGCAAGGAGAAGCTGACGTCGTCGAATTCGGTGGGGTGGCACAAGTTTTTCACTTCCAGCAGCACCTCGCCTAGCGTGACGTCGGCCTTGGGATAGGCCTGCTTGACGGTGCGGCCCACCATCAGCGCCACCAGCTCCTGCTCGGTGACGTCGGCGATCGTGCCTTCGGCGATGAACTGGCCGTCGCGCAGCACCGTGTAGCGGTCGGCCACGGCGAAGATCTCGTCGAATTTATGTGTGATGAAAATGATCGCGGTGCCGGCCGCGCGCAACTGGCCGATGATGCGATACAGCTCGTGGATTTCGCGTTGCGACAGCGACGCCGTCGGCTCGTCCAGGATCACCACCCGAGCGTCCTGCGACAGCGCACGGGCGATTTCGACGAAGTGGCGTTGGGCCACGCTCAGATCCTTGACGCGGGCGCGTACCGGCAGGTTGACCTCCAGGCGCGCGAACAGCTTCTCCGCCTCGGCCTCGATTTTGCTCCAGTCGATTCGGCCGGATGCGCCCTTGCATGGCTGGCGGCCGACGTAGATGTTCTCCGCCACGGTCAGCTCGTCGAACATCACGGTTTCCTGGTGCACCGCCGTGACGCCGGCGCGCATCGCGTCCTGCGCGTTGGCGAACTTGATCGGTTGGCCGGCCAGTTCGATCGAACCTTCGTCCGGCCGGTAGATACCGGTCAGGGTTTTGACCAATGTCGATTTGCCGGCGCCGTTCTCTCCGATCAGCGCCATAACCTCACCCGCGCGCACCGACAGCGCCACGTTGTTCAACGCGACGATGCCGGCAAAGCGCTTGCAGATCCCGGTCAATTGCAGGACCGGGGTTGTATTGTTATTCATAGGACTCCAGCTCAGAAGATCTTGGAGAACTTGTCGACGTTCCCTTTGTCGTAGGTGAACGGCGGCGCCATCGCGCCTTCACCGTTGGCGTCCAATGCGATGCTGCCCATGCGGCCGGCCGAGACGCTGCCGCCCGGCTTGGCGGTGGGCTGGCCCTTGACGAAGTCGTAGGCGGCGTAGGTGGCGGCATAACCGAGGTCGATCGGATTCCAGATCGCGAACTCGCGCACCGCGCCGCTCTTGACGTGGCCCGCCATCTCGGACGGCAGACCCAGGCCGGTGACGTACACCTTGCCGACCAGGTTTTCATCGACAACCGCCTTGCTGGCGGCGTTGATGCCGACCGTGGTAGGGGCGATGATCGCCTTCAGATTAGGATTGCTGCGCAACAGGCCGATCGCCTCGCGGTAGCTCTTGTCCGACTGGTCGTCGCCGTAGACGGTAGCGACCAGCTTCATGTTGCTGAACTCCGGCTTCTCCAGCGTCTTCTTCATCACGCCGATCCAGATATTCTGGTTGGTCGCCTGCGCCGACGCCGACAGGATCGCGATCTCGCCCTTGCCGCCGATGGCGTCGGACGCCATCTGGATCTGCTTCAATCCGATCAGGTCCGCGTTGGAGGGATTCAGCTGCATCAGGCGGCCTTCCGGCGCCAGGCCGCTATCGAACGAGATCACCTTGATCCCGCGCGCCATGGCCTTCTTCGTGATCGGCACCAGCGCGTTGGGATCGTTGGCGGAGATGACGATGGCGTCGACCTTTTGACTGATCAGCGAGTTGATGATTTCGATCTGGCCCTCGGCGCTCGGCGTGGTCGGGCCGGTGTAGATGATCTCGACATTTTTCAGCTCCTTGGCCGCGTCCTTGGCGCCGGTGTGGGCGGCGTCGAAGAAGCCGTTGCCCAGGCTTTTGACGACCATCGCGATGCGCATGTTCTCACTTTTCTTCTCGCCGCAGCCGGCGATGGCCGTGAGCAGGCCGGCGGCAACGGCCGCCAATACGATCTTCCTGCGCTTCAATGCGATACCTCCGATTGGTACATCGCGGCCGACTGGTAGTCGAACGGTGGATTGAACTGGCTGGCGTTGTGTTGGGCGGGAATCGCTTCCGGCTCCACGGTGACCACGCGCACGCCGGATTGCTCGAGCAGCTGCACCGCGGAATCGGAGGCGTAGGTGTCGGTGATCACGGTCGATACGCGGTTCAAGCCGCACAGGATCAGGCCAGCCTTCTTGGCGAACTTGGAGCTGTCGACCAAAACGATCAGTTCTTCCGCCTGCGAGATCAGGCGCTTCTCGGCCTGGATCAGCAGCGGGTCGGCTTCCATCAGGCCAAGCAGCGACAGGCCGTAGACGCTCATGAACATCTTGGCCGCGTAGTGGTGCTGGGTGATGTCGTTGTCGAAGGGGCTGAGGATGACGTTCTGCTCGCGATAGACTTTGCCGCCGGGGACAATGATCTCGTTCTCGCTCGATACCAGCAGGCGCTCGGCCATCAGGAAGGAATTGGTGAGGATCTTGAGGTGCTGGTCGACCAGGAATTCCGCCATCATGAAGGTGGTGGTGCCGCCGTTGATGATGATCGTTTCGCCTTCGGTGCACATGCCTGCGGCGTGGCGGGCGATGGCCCGTTTGCGCTCGGCGTAGCACTGGATATTGTGCTGGAAGGTCTCGCTGGTGAGGGTGAAGCTGCGTTTTTTCTGCTCCAGGTTCGCGGCGCCGCCACGGGTGCGGGTGAGCAGACTGCGGGCGGCGAGCCAGCTGATGTCGCGGCGCACGGTGGCGGGGGAGGCGCTGAGCCAGTCGACCAATTGCGGCACGCTGGCCGTATTGTGTTCGGCGAGCAACTTCAGCAAACGTTTACGGCGCTTGTGATTTACCATTCCTGTCTCCTTTTATTCGTCACTACTACCGTCGCTGCCGCAGTTTTCTGGGGGACCGATCCGGTGTGTGACTTTATTAATTACTAAGACTAAACATTTCAAAATCGTCCGTCAATCATTAGTCGATCAAATATTTGATTGTTTCGATATCGATTTCGCGATCCAATCAACTTTCGATCATCGATATGATTATTTCCTACTTGGTCATCAACTTGAGCGCTTGCGCATTGACACCCATGCGCCGCTGATTTCTACTGGTTACAGTTGCCATAAGCGGCATGAACGAATATGACAAACGCACAATCAAACAACGGAGATCAGTAAATGAAAGTAACCCAGCAGCAGGCCCCGATCACTTCTCTGTGGGACGACAAAGCTGCGGCAGCCATGAGCGAGCCGGAGCTGTTGCTATACCGTTCGAACCTGCTCGGTTCGGACCTGCGTATCACCAATTTCGGCGGCGGCAATACCTCGGCCAAGGTGATGATGGACGATCCGCTCAGCGGCGAGCAGGTGGAGGTGTTGTGGGTGAAGGGCTCCGGCGGCGACCTTGGCAGCATCAAGCTTGACGGCTTCTCGACGCTGTACATGGATAAGCTCAACGCCTTGAAGGGACGCTATCGCGGCCTGGCGCTGGAAGACGAGATGGTCGCCTATCTGCCGCACTGCACCTTCAACCTGAATCCGCGCGCAGCCAGCATCGACACGCCGCTGCACGCCTACATCGCCCGCAAGCACGTCGACCACATGCACCCGGACGCGGTGATCGCCATCGCCGCCTGCGCCGGCAGCCAGGCGCTGACGCAAAAAATCTTCGAGGGCGAGTTGGGATGGCTGCCATGGCAGCGTCCAGGCTACGACCTTGGCCTGAAACTGGAACAGGTATCGAAGGCTCAGCCTAACCTGAAGGGCATCATTCTCGAAGGCCACGGCCTGTTCACCTGGGGCGACACAGCCAAGTCCTGCTACGAGACCACGCTGGCGATCATCAAACGCGCCGAGGAATGGCTGGCCGCGAATTCGAAGCAGCCTTCGTTCGGCGGCCAGGCGATCGAGCCGCTGCCATCCGGGCAGCGCAGCGCCCTGGCGGCCAAACTGATGCCGCTGCTGCGCGGTAAAATCAGCCGCGACGAATACAAGCTGGGTCACTTCGACGACAGCGCCGCCGTGCTGGAATTCGTTTGCAGCCGCGATCTGCAACCGCTGGCCGCGCTGGGCACCTCGTGCCCCGATCACTTCCTGCGCACCAAAATCCGTCCGTTCGTGATCGACTTCGATCCGCTCAAGCCGGACTTCGACAAGCTGGTCGCCGGCCTCGATCAGGCGCTGGAGGAATACCGCGCAGGCTACGTGGCCTACTACGAGCGCTGCAAGCACGATAACAGCCCGGCCGTGCGCGACGCCAATCCGATCATCTATCTGATCCCGGGCGTCGGCATGCTGTCGTTCGCCAAGGACAAGGCCACCGCGCGCATCGCAGGCGAGTTCTATGTCAACGCGATCAATGTGATGCGCGGTGCGAACGGTGTCGACACCTACGTCGGCCTGCCGGAACAGGAAGCCTTCGACATCGAGTACTGGCTGCTGGAAGAAGCGAAGCTGCAGCGCATGCCGAAGCCGAAAAGCCTGGCCGGCCGCATCGCGCTGGTCACCGGCGGCGCCGGTGGCATCGGCCAGGCGGTCGCCAGGCAGCTGCTGCAGGAAGGCGCCTGCGTGATGTTGACCGATATCGATCCGGAAGCGCTGTCGCAGGCGCACGCCGATCTGGTGAAGTCGGCCGGCAAAGATAGCGTGGGCAGCATCGTCGCCAACATCACCAGCGAAGAAGCGGTGGAAAGCGTGCTGCAGGCGGCCGCGCTGCGCTTCGGCGGCGTCGATCTGCTGATCTCCAACGCCGGCATCGCCTCGTCGGCGCCGCTGGAGGACACCACCTTGGAAATCTGGCAGCGCAACCAGGACATCCTGGTCACCGGCTATTTCCTGGCCAGCCGCGCGGCATTCCGCATCATGAAGCAGCAGGGGCTCGGCGGCAGCATGGTCTTCGTGGCCAGCAAAAACGGCCTGGTCGCATCGGCCGGCGCTTCCGCCTACTGCACCGCCAAGGCCGCGGAGATCCACCTGGCGCGCTGCATCGCGCTGGAAGGCGCGCCGCACGGCATCCGCGTCAACGTCGTCAATCCGGACGCGGTCATCCGCGGCTCGCGCATCTGGGACGGAAAGTGGAAGCAGGAACGCGCCCAGTCGAATAAAATCGAGGCCGACGACGTCGAGAAGTTCTATCGCGACCGCAGCATGCTGAAACTGAGCGTTCTGCCGGAGGATATCGCCGAAGCCGTGTACTTCCTGGCGAGCGACAAAGCCGGCAAGAGCACTGGTAACATCCTCAACGTCGATGCCGGCAACGCCGCTGCCTTCACACGCTAAGCCACACACTATAAAAATAACGAAGGAGACCTATTCTAATGAGCACCTCGTCTAACACCATGATCGACAGCGGCCGCGTGGCCGAACACAACGCCAAGCTGCGCGCCAATCTGGACGAAGACTACGCGGCGCTGGGCGGCATGCTGGCCCGCCGTGGCCAGGATATCGAAAAGCTGACCGCGCAAGCGCAAAAATTCGCCGTGGCCTTGCCGAGTTGGGGCGCCGGCACCGGCGGCACGCGCTTCGCCCGTTTTCCGGGCAAGGGCGAGCCGCGCAATGTGGTCGAGAAGCTGGAGGACTGCGCCGTCATCCACCAATTGACCTGCGCAACGCCCGGCGTGTCGCTGCACTTCCCATGGGATAAAACCTCGGACCCGTCGGCGCTGCGCCAGCAGGCCGAGAGCCACGGCCTGTACTTTGACGCCGTCAACTCCAACACCTTCCAGGACCAGGTGGGCCAGGAGCACACCTACAAATACGGCAGCATGACGGCGCACAGCGCCGCCACGCGCGCCCAGGCGGTCGAGCATAATATCGAATGTATCGAGTTGGGCCGGGCGTTGGGATCGAAGGCGTTGACGGTGTGGGTGGGCGACGGCGCCAACTTCCCGGGCCAGCACAATCTGCGCGGTGCGCTGGAGCGGTATCTGGACAGCGCGCGCGGCATCTACGCCGCGCTGCCGGCGGACTGGAACATGTTCATCGAGCATAAGCTGTTCGAGCCGGCGTTCTACGCCACCACCATCGCCGACTGGGGCACCAGCTTTGCCTGCGCGCAGACGCTGGGCGAGAAGGCGAAATGCCTGGTCGATCTGGGCCACCACGCGCCCAACACCAACATCGAGATGATCGTCGCGCGGCTGGCGCAGTTCGGCAAGCTGGGTGGCTTCCACTTCAACGATAGCAAATACGGCGACGACGACCTCGATTCGGGCAGCATCAATCCGTTCCAGCTGTTCCTGGTCTTCAACGAGCTGGCCGATGCCGCAGAACGCGAACGCGCCTCGTTCGCTCCGGCCTACATGCTGGACCAGTCGCATAACGTGACCGATCCGATCGAAAGCCTGATGAACAGCGCGGTCGAAGTGCAGCGCGCTTTCGTCCAGGCCAACCTGGTGGACCGCGTGGCCTTGCGCCAGTACCAGGAAGCCAACGACGCGCTGCAGTCGGCGCAAACGCTCAAGCATGCCTACCGCACCGACGTCAGCGCGATCCTGGCCATGGCGCGTCTGCGGTCCGGCGGCGCGATCGATCCGGTGGCGTTCTATCGGTCCAGCGGTTATCGTGGGCAGGCCGCCGAACGCCGGCCTGCCAAGGCGGGTGCCAGCAGCAGCGGTATCGTCTAAGCGGTGGCCCCGACAATCAAGGGGCCGCGCGATCAGCGCCGCCCGGAGGCGCTGGCCACAAGGGCGGTCTGTCGCTCATTGGCGTCGGCGCTGGCGTTGATGTGCGCTGGCTGGGCTGCCGCGCAGAGCGGCGCGCCCGGGCCGGTGCTGTCGGACCGGCTGGCGGACGTCGCCGCGCACCTGGCCAATCCGCCGGCGGACGCGCGTCCCATGGTGCGGTGGTGGTGGTTCGGCCCGGCCGTGGTCCAGTCGCAGCTTGAGCGCGAACTGCTGGCGATGAAGGCCGGCGGCTTCGGCGGCGTCGAAATCCAGCCGGTGTACCCGATGGAGCTGGACGACCCGGCGCGCGGCATTCGCAACGTTCCCTATTTGTCGGCCGATTTCCTCGATTCGGTCAGCTTCGTCAACCGCAAAGCGCGGGCCGAAGGCATGCGCGTCGATATGACCCTGGCCAGCGGCTGGCCGTACGGCGGTCCCAATGTTCCGGTTACTGAATCGGCGGGGCGCCTGCGCGTCGCCGTTGCGGAAGTGGCGCCCGGCGCGGCCAGTGTCACGCTGCCGGCCATCATGAGCGGCGAGAAGCTGCTGGCCGCCTTCGTCGGCGCGGGCAACGCCATGCAGTATGACGCCGCCGCACTGAAGCTGACGGAGCTGCCTGCCGCTGCCGGGCCGGGACGCGCGGTGGTGGCCCCCTTGGCCGATGCGCGCGTGATGGTGTTCTACATCGCCAGCCGCACCGGCCAGCAGGTCAAGCGCGCGGCGCTGGGCGCCGAAGGCTTTGTGCTGGATCATCTGAGCCGCAAGGCCATCGATCATCATCTGAATATCGTCGCCGAGCCGCTGCTCAAGGCCTTTGGCGACCAGCCACCGTACGCGGTGTTCTCGGACAGTCTGGAAGTCTACGGCACCGACTGGACCGACGATTTTCTCGAAGAATTCCAGCGCCGGCGCGGTTATGACCTCAAGCCGCACCTGCCAGCGATCTATAACGGCGCCGGACCGGACGCGGGTGCGCTGCGCCACGACTGGGTGCAGACACAAACCGAATTGGTCAACGAGCGCTATCTGACACCGGTCAACGACTGGGCCAAGGCCCACAAGACGCGGTTCCGCTCCCAGACTTACGGCGAGCCGGCGGTCTCCATGTCCAGCAACCGTCTGGTGGCGCTGCCGGAAGGCGAGGGGCCGCAGTTCCGCGCCTTCTCCTTCACACGCCTGGCGACATCGGCCGGTCACTTGTACAACAAGCCGGTGATCTCGGCCGAGACCTGGACCTGGCTGCATTCGCCGGCCTTCAGCGCCACGCCGCTGGATATGAAGGCGGAAGCCGACCGCATGCTGCTGCAGGGCGTGAACCTGTTCGTCGGCCATGGCTGGCCGTACACGCCACCCGGGTCGCCGGAGCCGGGCTACGCGTTCTACGCGGCCGCCGTCTTCAACGATCACCAGCCCTGGTGGAACGTCATGCCCGACGTGACGGCGTATCTGAGCCGCACCAGCTATCTGCTGCGCCAGGGACGTCCGGCCAACGACGTCGCCGTGCTGCTGCCGAACGACGACGTCTACGCGTCGATGACCCCGGGTAAAGTGTCGCTGTCGGCGGAGATGCACAAACACGTCACACCGGAAATAACCGAGCATATACTCGATGCGGGCCACAATCTGGACTACGTGGATGCGGAATCGATCCTGGCGCTGGGCGTCAGCCATCCGGTGCTGGTGATGCCGCGTGTGACGCGCCTGTCGCCGGAAGTGATGGCCAAGCTGGCGGACTACGTGCGTGGCGGTGGCAAGATCATCGCCGTCGGCGCGTTGCCGTCGATGGCGCCTGGCTTCGCCGATGCGCGGCGGATCACGTCGCAGGTGGCCGCGGCTTCCAAAGCGCTGCAAGGCATGGCTGGCGTAACGCTGGTGGCCGACGATGCGGCGGTTGGCGCTGCGCTGGCCAAGGCGCTGACGCCCGACCTGAAGCTGGCGTCGCAGTCTGCCGCTGTCGGTTTTATCCGCCGCAAGCTGGTCGACGGCGATATCTACTTCATCGCCAATACCAGCAACCGTGAAGTTCGTACCACGGCAAAGTTGCGGTCGGCACGCAAATCCGCGTCGTGGTGGAACCCGCATGACGGCACGGCCAGCGCGGCCACGGTGACGCCGGCGCTGGAGCTGGTTCTGGCGCCATACGAATCACGGATTCTGGTCTTGAGCGACGGTGATGCGAGCGGCCCGGTGGCGATGCCCAAGCCATCGACTGTTCTCGCGGACATTGGCCGCGACTGGCAAGTACGATTCCCCGGTGAGCAGCCGCAGTCGGTGGCACAACCGCGCTCCTGGACCGATGACCCTTCCAGGCGCTTTTTCTCCGGCATCGCCGTCTACAGCAAAGATGTGAAACTCACCGCGTCGCAACTCAAGGGCGCCGCCATCCGTCTGGATTTCGGCAAAGGCACGCCGTTGGACAGCACGCCCAAGGTCCCAGCCGGCATGCGCGCAATGATGGAGAGTCCGATCCGAGAGGCGGCAGAAGTCTTCGTCAACGGCCAGCGTGCCGGCTCGGTATGGCATCCACCCTATGAGCTGGACGTGACCAGCCAACTGCACGCGGGCATCAACAAGATCGAAGTCAAGGTCGCCAATCTGTCGATCAACGCGCTGGCGGGCCAGGAGCGTCCGGATTACCGCCTGCTGTCGGCGCGCTATGGCCAGCGCTTCGTGCCGCAGGATACGCATCTGATCGTCCCGACGCCATCCGGCATGCTCGGCCCCGTGCGGCTGCTGGCGCAACCTAAGGAATGAGAACCAACATGAAGCTAACGAAGTGGATACGCCTCGCCGCAACGGCGATCCTCGCCTTTGGCATGGCCTCGGCCGGCGCCAAAACCTACAACGCCGGCAGCTACGGCGCCAAGGGCGACGGCGTGACCCTCAACACCAAGGCGATTCAGGCGGCCATCGACGCCGCCGCCAAGGACGGCGGCACGGTGGTGCTCAGTCCCGGCACCTACCTGAGCGGATCGATCTTTGTCAAAACCGGCGTCACGCTTCAAGTCGACAAGGGGGTGACGATCCTCGGCTCGCAGCGGATCGAGGACTACCCCATCATGCCGACCCGGATCGCCGGTATCGAAATGAGCTGGCCGGCGGCCTTGGTCAACGTCTACGAGCAAAAGAACGCCGCGATCACCGGCCAGGGAACCATCGACGGCGACGGCAAGGTCTTTTGGGACAGTTACTGGACCCTGCGCAAGACCTACGAACCACGCGGCTTGCGCTGGGCGTCGGACTACGATGCCCGGCGTCCGCGCCTGATCCAGGTATTCAATTCGTCGCAGGTCAAGGTTGGTGGCGGCCTGCTGTTGCGCCGATCGGGCTTCTGGACGCTGCATATCTGCTACTCGACCGATATCACCGTCGATGGTGTCGTCATCCGCAACAACGAGGGCGGACGCGGCCCGTCGACCGACGGTATCGATATCGACTCTTCGAAAAAGATCCTGGTGCAGAACGCCGATATCGCCGTCAACGACGACGCATTGTGCCTGAAGGCTGGACGCGATTCTGACGGCCAGCGAGTCGCCCGCCCGACGGAGGATGTCGTCATCCGCGGCTCCATCGTCCGCGACGGCGCCGCCGGGGTCACATTCGGCAGCGAGACGGCTGGCGGTTTCCGTAACATCGAGGCCTACAACATCACGGTGCTGGACAAAGTCCCCGTCGGCATCCTGTTCAAATCGGCGCACACACGCGGCGGTTTCGGCGAAAACCTGCGCCTGCACGACTTCACGATGAAGGGCACGCCCGTCGTCATCCGCATCACGATGAACTGGAATCCAAGCTACAGCTATGCCGAGATACCGAAAGAGATCAAGGACTATCCGCCGTATTGGAAGGTGCTGGCCACGCCGGTGCCGAGGGAGAAGGGTATCGCGCACTTCCACGATGTCCGCATCTGGAACATCAAGGCGGCCGGCGCCACCACAGCCTTCGAGGTCGACGGCTACAAGGAAGTGCCGCTGGACCGCTTTACCTTTGCCAATCTGGACATCGAAGCGGAGAAGGGCGGCCATATCTACGATGCCAAAGCATGGCAGTTCACAGACACGAAACTGCGCCTGAAACAGCCGGTCGCCATCGAGGACGCTACGGCGGTGCGTGGCCTGCCGGCTGGCAGTGTGGTCGTCAAGCCGGCGCCGCCCAAGGAAGATCCATCGAAGAAGAGTTTTGAAGAACAGGACAAGACTTGATGAAGACCTCGTATTTGCTTTTGGTGGCCCTCGGCCTGGTCGGCGGCTGCGCCGGCACCGGCACGCAGCAGTATCCGTTGCCTACGCCTGCCATGCAGGCCATCATCGACAAGGACACCGGCCGTCATTTCGGCGACGCCCCGGCGGATGGTGGTCCGATGGCCACCGACCTGTCGCCGGCATTGCAGGCGGCCGCCATCGACAAGGCGCTGCGCAAGGTGGCCGACTGGCAGCTGGCGCGCACCGTCCCGCATCTGGACCGGATCTGGACTTCCAGTGTGTTGTTCAGCGGTTTCATGGCCGCCTCGGAAGCGACCGGCGACCCGAAATATCGCGATGCCATGCTGGCCATGGCGAATCAGTTCGAATGGAAGCTACGCACGCCGTATCCCAACGCGGACGATATCAGCGTCGCGCAAACCTACCTGGAACTGCACGAGCGCGATCCATCGTCGGCGCGCCTCGGTCCGACCAAAACCGAGCTCGATATCCTGATCGACCTGAAGACGCTTAAACCGGGCGACGACCGGCTGCCCTGGTGGTGGTGCGATGCGCTGTTCATGGCGCCGCCGGTGTGGGTGAAGATGTACAAGGCCACCGGCGAGCGCAAGTACCTCGACTACGTGCACGAGCAGTGGCGCAAGACCTACGATCTGCTGTACGACAAGGAAGAGCATTTGTATGCGCGCGATGCCAGCTATATCACCAAGCGCGAGCCGAATGGCAAAAAGATCTTCTGGTCGCGTGGCGAAGGCTGGGTGCTTGGTGGTCTGGCGCGCACGCTGGATTACATTCCGGAGAACGATCCGCAAAAGCAGTTTTACGTGCAGCAGTTACGCGAGATGTCGGCCCGTATCGCCAGCTTGCAGGGCGAGGATGGTCTGTGGCACGCGGGGCTGCTCGATCCGGTCAGCTATCCGCTGCCGGAGATCTCCGGTTCCGCGCTGTTCGTGTACGGCATGGCCTATGGCGTCAACAAGGGTTACCTGGACGTCAAAATCTACCGCCCCGTGATTGAACGGGCGTGGGCCGGCATCCTCAAACACGTCTATGCGGACGGACGTCTTGGCGGCATCCAGCAGACCGGCGCGGAGCCGGCGTTCTACCGGCCCGCGTCCAGCTATAACTATGGCGTCGGCGGCTACTTGCTGGCCGCCGCCGAACTGAAAAAAATGGCCAACGGAGGCAAACCATGATCACGCGCGCGTTCCGCATGAAGCTCAAACCGGGCACGGTGGACGAATACAAGCGGCGCCACGATGTGCTGTGGCCCGACCTGGCCGCGGCGCTGAAGGAAGCCGGCATCTACGACTATTCCATCTTCCTCGACGAGGAAACGCTGCACTTGTTCGCGGTCCTCAAGCTGGCACCGGACAACAAGATCGAGGCCCTGCCCGGTCAGCCGGTGATGAAGCGCTGGTGGGACTACATGGCGGACCTGATGGAGGTGGAGCCGGGCAACCGGCCCCGCGAATGGCCGCTGCAGCCTATGTTTTACTTCGCCTGAGTGAGCAGGCCGCGATCGCGCATCCATTCCTCCGCGCGGCGGGGCCACAGCGACGAGGTGCCCAGGCCGTCGCGCATGCCCATGCCGTGGCCACCGTGCTCGAACAGGTACATTTCGGCTGGCACCTTGGCCTTGGTCAGCGCCTGATAGAACAGGATGCTGTTTTCAACGGGGACCGCCTGATCTTCCTGCGTGTGGATCAAAAGCGTCGGCGGCGTGGCTGCCGTGACCTGCTTTTCCAGCGACATCAACTGAAGCGTTTCGGCCGAGGGCGCGGCGCCCAGCAGCGCTTTGCGCGAGCCCGCATGGACGGCCGGCTCCTGCATCGAGATGACGGGATACATCAGCACCAGAAAGTCCGGACGGGCGCTGACGGTGTCCATTGCGGCCCCGGTGCGGCCGGCGGGATTGTCGAACAGCGTACCGGCGCTTGCCGCCAGGTGGCCGCCGGCCGAACTGCCCATGACGCCTATGCGCGCCGGATTGATGTTGAATTCGGCGGCGCGCGAGCGCAGCATGCGGACCGCGCGCAATACGTCCTGCAGCGGGGCGGGGTGGCCGTACTCCTGCATGCGATACTTGAGCACAAAGCTGGTGACGCCCAGGGTGCTGAGCCAGTTGGCGTATTGCTCGCCTTCGCGCGCCGTGGACATGCGCACGTAGCCGCCGCCGGGGCAGATGATGACGGCGGTGCCGTTCGGCCGGTCGACTGCGGGACCGACCATGGTCAGCGTCGGCTCGCTGACGTTGGAGTTGTAGCCGCCGCCGACTTTCTCGGGGCCGATGTCGGTTTTAAGTCCCGGCACGCCCTCGGGCCAGAGCTGGATGACGGTGGGGGCGGCGACGGCCAGGCTGGCGCTGACGCCGAGGATCAGGGTAATCAGTGTTTTTTTCATAGTGAAGAGAGTATCAGATGATGAATCGGATGGCATGCGCCGCCTTGCTGTTTTTTTCCGCGCAGTCGGCGGGCGCGGTGGATTTGTTTAACGGCCGCGATTTCAGCGGCTGGGAGTTGAAGACGTCGCCCGCCGCCAGCATCGACAGCGTGTTCCGCATGCTGCCGGGCGGCGTGGTCGCTTCGGCCGGGCAGCCGTCGGGTTTTCTGGCGACGCTGAACAGCTACCGCAATTACAAGCTGCATGTGGAGTGGCGCTGGAGCGGAAAGCCCGGAAATGGCGGCATCCTGCTGCATATCAGCGACGGTCCGATGGATCGGGTGTGGCCGCTCAGTCTTCAGGTGCAGACCAAGCGCGGGAACGTGGGCGATCTGCTGCCGATGGCCGGGGCCAGCTTTGCGGAGCCGCTGACATCCGCTCATGGGGCCGAGCCGCGTATCAAGGCGCATGCGGCGCCCGACAGCGAGCTGGCCGCCGGGGAGTGGAACGTCTGCGATATCGTCAGCCGCGATGGCAAGGTTGAGGTCACGATCAATGGCGTTGTTCAGAACAGCATTACCCGGAGCGAGCCGGCTTCGGGGCGTGTCGGTTTTCAGTTGGAGGGCGCGCCGTATGAGTTGCGCCGTGTGGAGCTGGTGCAATTGGATTGAGCCGCCACTAACGTTTGAGCCATGCCTCAGGCACCGGCACGATGCAAATGTTCATGCTGCGTCCATCCTCCGACAACATCGCCGATTGAATCTGTATGCGCGTGCCATCGGCGTTGAACGTCGGATGGGGATGGTCGGCCGCCGTGGTTTTGTGCCCGGTCGTCAGCATCACCATCTCCCGCGTCTTACGGTCGATCAGGTACACGCTGCGGCTGAAATCATCACCGACAGCCCAACGGCCATCCGACGATCCATGCACATGCCACAAACCGCTGCCGGACGGCGTCTGGCCCGCGATCGTCATCTCGCGGGTACGCAGGTTGACGATCGCCAGCCCGCTCGGCTTTTCGCGGGTGCCGGTGATACCCCAGCCCTCGTCCTGCCCGGGATTAGCGCCCTGAACGCCCGTCGCCGGCGCGCCAACGCCGCCGCCACCCTCGGCGATAGGCCGGTGCCCCATGATCGCCATCGCCACTTCATCCTTCGAGATCACCGCTTCGTGCGTCACCCATTCATATGGCGCCTCCGGGTAGAGCGGCCGCAGGCCGGTGCCGTCGGCTTTCACCGTCCAGGTGCGTTGCGGCGACTTGCCGCCGGTCTCCCAGCAGAAAACTATCTCGCCCGAATTCCACAGGTTCGCCTGGATGTGGCCGATCTGGAAAGGCACGGACACCACATGTTTGACCTCCCCGGTGCGCACATTCATGCGCGAGATCCCGTTCGGGCCGGCGCCCATGCGGCGCGGGCCGAAAGCCGGCTCGATTTTGACGCCCGGCGCCAGGTGCTTTGCGGCCTCGGTCGGACCGGTGCGGAAGTAGGCCCATTCCTCGTCCGCGTCCAGCGCCATGTCGCCGCCTGCCTCCAGCTCCGGCGCGGTGGTGCCGCAGATGCGCTGGTAGGCGTCGGCCGATTTGAGCTTGCCGGCTTTGCTGTCCGCCAGCAGTGCCGCCAGATCCACTTCGACGAACTGCAGTCGCTTGGCATCGGCGTCCTTGCGCATGAAGTAGAGCTTCATCGACTTGCGCGCAAGGTTCAACATGCCGACGTAGCCGCCTTCCGTGACCTGTACCAGCTCGCCGGTTTCCTCGTTGACGGCCATGGCCTCGCCCTTGACCCGCGCGGAACGGAACACCAGCCACTTGCCGTCCGACGTCCACTGCGGATGGGTGGGATAGATCTTGGAATCGCCATTCGGCTTACTGGTCAGGAAGGTCAGCATGGTGCCCGTGACCGGGTCCTTGACCACCTTGCGCTCGGACGGAAAACGCGTGCCGATCTGCGCGTGGGCGCTACTGGAGAGGATCAGGGCTGCGCAAATCAGGATCTTGATAATCATCGATAGCTCAAAACGGGTTGAAAGGTTACGATTGTCTGCTCATACCGATGCGGACATTGCTCATTTTTCTGATTCTTTAAGCTCAAAGTACGAGCCTCGAAAAATCCTCGCATAGAATTGGCGCCATGAACAGATACCTTGCTTTCATCCTTAAATTGTGCTGCGCCGCAGCAGTCGTGGCTTCCTCGACGGCGCTGGCGCAGACGCCACCGCCGGCCGTCAACACCGATCCGCGCAACGCGCAGGTGGTGCTGCCCGAACCGGCGAATCCGAACCTCCCCTCGCTGATATTGATCGGCGATTCGACGGTCCGCAACGGCAAGGACGACGGCCAGGGTAAAGGCGCGGCCGGCCAATGGGGATGGGGCAATCCGCTTGCCACGATGTTCGACCCGGCCAGGATCAACGTGGTCAACCGCGCCATCGGTGGCCTGAGCAGCCGCACCTATCTGACCACCAAACACTGGCAGCGCAGCCTCGCCTTCGTCAAGGCGGGCGACGTGGTGCTGATCCAGTTCGGCCACAATGACGCGGGGCCCGTCAACGACAACGTCCGCGCCCGGGGCACCATCAAGGGTGTCGGCGACGAGGCGGAGGAAATCGATAACCTGATGACGGGCGAGCGCGAAGTGGTGCACAGCTACGGGTGGTATCTGCGAACCTTCGTGGCCGACATCAAGGCGCGTGGCGCCACCGCCGTCATCTGCTCGCCGATACCACGTAAAAGCTGGGGCGCGGATGGCAAGATACGGCGCAGCCAGAACGAATACGCCGGCTGGGCCGAACAGGTGGCACGCCAGCAGAAGGTCGGTTTCATCGACCTGAATGGCATCATCGCCCGCCAATACGACGCGATGGGCCGCGACGAGGTGATGAAGATGTTCCCGGTGGTGACGCCTGCCGAGCAGACCCACACCAACCTGGCCGGCGCCGAATTGAATGCCCGCGCGGTGGTCGCCGGCCTCAAAGCCTTGCGCACGCCCGTGGTCATGGCGGCGCTGAACGCGGCCGGCCAGGCCATTCCCGCTGCCGAGGATGAGCGTCCGGTGGTCGATGCCGGCAAGGTCGCGGGAGAGAAGCCGCGCGATCCCTCGTTGCCCAGTCTATTCCTGGTTGGCGATTCGACCGTCAAAAGCGGCGGAGCGAATGGCGCGATCGGCTGGGGCGAGCGCATTACGCCGCACTTCGACACCGATAAGATCAATGTCGTCAACCACGCGATCGGTGGCCGCAGCAGCCGTACCTTCTTTACCGAGGGACGCTGGGACAAGGTGCTGACGCAGCTGAAGGCCGGGGATTTCGTCGCGATCCAGTTCGGCCACAACGACGGTGCCCGCATTGGCGATCCCGCTGGTAAAAACCGCGGTTCGGCGCCCGGCACCGGGCCGGAGACGGTCGAGGACACACGGCCGGATGGCAGCAAGGAACAGGTGCATACCTTCGGCTGGTATATGGCGCGTTATATTGCCGACGCCAAAGCCAAAGGCGCCACCGTGATCCTGCTGTCGCCGGTACCGCACCGCGACGTATGGGAGCAGGGCCGCGACTTCGCAAACTATGCGCAGTGGGACGAGGAAGTGGCGCGCAAAGGCGGCGCCCTGTTTGCCGATCTGACGATGGTGGTCAGCGACGCTTACCGCAAGGCCGGCGCCAGTGCCGTCAACGGCTACTTTTCCGACGCCCGCACGCACACCAATGAAGCGGGCGCGCAGTTCAATGCGGCGCGTGTGGTCGATGCCTTCAAAACCTTGCCAGGCAATCCGCTGGCAGCTTATTTAAAACACTAACAACAACGAGACACATCATATGAAAGTTAAGCTTTTGCTGAAGAAATCCGCCATCGCCGCCATGCTGCTGCCGCTGGCATGCCAGGCCTGGGCCGAGACCAAGCCGGCCAACGACATGACGGCGCCGCTGCATTTGATGAAGGCCGATTATCCCACCCCGTACGGCAATCCGTCGATCGACGATGTCAGCAAGGTGCTGAACCGGGTGTTCACGTATCTGGACGCCGCCACCCCGGCGCAGGCGATCAACGCCAAGACCAAGAAAGAGATCACCAATTTCAGCCAGATGGATGACGACACCGTGCTGGCGCCTGGCGATTTTCGCCTGACCAGCTATGAATGGGGCGTGACTTACGCGGGCATGCTGGCGGCCGGCGGCGCCACCGGGGACAAGCGTTACAAGGAGTATGTGAACAAGCGTTTGACGCTGCTGGCCAATATGGCGCCGGCCACGCTGGCGCGCATGAAGTCCAACCCGCAAAGCAAGTCGCCGGTGCGCGGCATGCTGGAGCCGCACGCGCTGGACGATATCGGAGCGGTGTGCGCGGCGATCGTCAAGGCCAAGCAGGAGGGTTTGCAGGCCGACGTGAAGCCGCTGCTGGATAGCTGCATCACTTTCATCCGCACCAAGGAGCATCGGCTGAAGGACGGGACCCTGGGCCGCGTGCGTCCGCAGGTCGATACGCTGTGGCTGGACGATCTGTTCATGGCCGTGCCGGCGCTGGCGCAGTTGGGCAAGCTGACCGGCGACGCCAGTTATTACGACGACGCGGTCAAACAGGTGGAGCAGTTCTCGAAGCGGATGTTCAATGAGCAGAAGGGCATATACATGCACGGTTGGGTGCAGGGCATGGAGGTGCATCCTGAATTCCATTGGGCCCGCGCGAATGGCTGGGCGGTGATGACCTTGGTGGAGCTGCTCGATGTGCTGCCGAAGAGCCATCCGGGGTATCCGATGGTGCTGAAGCAGTTGCGCGCGCATGTCAAGGGCTTGGCGTCGTATCAGGATGGCACGGGCCTGTGGCATCAACTGCTGGACCGGAACGACACGTATCTGGAGACGTCGGCCACGGCGATCTATGCGTATTCGATGGCGCGGGCGATCAACAAGGGGTATATCGACAAAATGGCGTATGCGCCGGCCGTCATGCTGGCCTGGAACGCGGTGGCGACCAAGGTCAATGCGAAGGGGCAGGTGGAAGGGGTTTGCGTCGGGACGGGGATGGGATTCGATCCGGCGTTTTACGCTTATCGGCCGGTGAACGTGTACGCGGCGCATGGATATGGACCGGTGCTGCTGGCCGGGGCCGAGGTGATCACGATGCTGAAGACGCACAAGTTCGAGATCAATGATAGTTCTTTGCAGTTGTTGGTGAAGTAACGCGGACTCTGTGAGCCGTCGGGTCGCCGACGGCTCACAGATGGCGGATTACGCTTCGCTAATCCGCCCTACGTGTCTCCGCGAATGCGCGGCGGCCGCCGTATTCCCGTGTTCCACGTAGGGCGGATTAGGCGGAACGCCGTAATCGGCCATGCATGCGGCACCGGGACGCGTGAGTTAACGTGCTTCCGAATTTAACTTGACGAGCACTTCTTCCGGCACGGCGATCACCGTGCCATGGCGCAGGCGAAGCGGCGTCCCTTCGTCGGGGAATTGCATCTTCGCCGTGACGTCCTCCCATTTCACCATGTCGCGCGAGCGCATGGCGCCGTAATGCTTGGTGGTGTAGGCGTCGTAATAGAGAATCACGTCCCGGCCGATCTGCAGCGCCGTCGGACCTTCCACCCACAATCCCGGTGGCGTGATCGGCGCGCCGAGTTTGCCGAACGGTCCGCGCAAATCCGGCGCTGACGCTATCCGCAGATACTTCTTCGGCGGGTTGCGCGTTTCATCCTTGACCATCAGGTAGTTTTTGCCGTTGGCGCGCACGAAGCTGGCGTCGATCACGCTGAAGCCGGGATCGTAGTACAGCTTCGTCGGCGCGTAGGTGACGAAGTCGCGCGTCGTCGTGTAGTACATGCGGTGGTTGTATTTTTCCTCCGACGAGCCGTCGGTGGCCGGGAAGCGCCCAGGTATCGTCGACGCCCAGAAGATCAGGAATTCTCCGCGCTTGTCGTCGTAGACGATCTCCGGCGCCCAGGCGTTCAGCGAGGCCGGTTCGTGCGCCATCACCGGCACCTGCTGTTGCGGCGACCAGTTGACCAGGTCCTTGGAGGACGCGTAGCCGATGTTGTTCTCGTTCCAGCCCGACGTCCAGACCATGTGATAGGTGCCGTCCGGGCCGCGCACGATGCAGGGGTCGCGCATCAATTTGGAGTTGCCGACCTTCGGCGCCAGGAAGCTGCGGCCGCCGCCCAACTTGTCCCACTTGTAGCCGTCCGCGCTGCCTGCGAAATGCAGGCCGTCCTCGCCGTTGCCGGTGAAGTAGGCGAAGACGTAGGCGTCGGCCGCCTGCGACGCGAAGCTGGCCATCGCCAGCGTTATGCCAACGGCCAGTTGCCGCGTGATTTTCATGTTATTGGTTTGCCTCGTCGCCCAGCGGGCGTTCGTTGGTGAAGGTGGGACTGGCCGGGACCGCGAACGCGGCCACCGGGTCGGGATGGGACGGATCGAAATTGCCGTAGCCGTCGGCGATGAAGGCGGCGGCGGACAGGCCGTTCTGACGCATGCCGGTCAGCACGGCCTGCGCCAGCTCGTAACCGCCGTAGTTGTTGTGGTGGGTGTTGTCGATGCGGCCCGGCTCGGGCTCGGCGAAGGCTTTCTTCGACAGCTCGGGACCCAGCGCCTCGTAGAACGGTTTGCTCATCGCATTGAGGTCGATGAAGGCGACGCCCAGCTCTTTCGCGGATTCGCGCGCGGCGTCGGCGTAGTCCCGCAACGACGGCACGACCTTGCCGGCCGCGTCGAAGTTACGGCGTTCCATCGACGATACGATGACCGGCACGCCGCCGTGCGCGCGGATGGCGTCGACGTGGGCGCGGATCTCGTCCTTGTAGGTGGTGAATGGCCCGCCCTTGTTTTCCCTGATCTGCTTCTGGTCGTTGTGACCGAACTGCATCAGGACCGTGTCGCCCGGCCGCATGGCGCTGACGACCTTGTCCAGCCGGCGGCGCGCCAGCGAATCGCGGTATGTCTCGCCCGATTCGGCGTGGTTGGCGACCGCGATGCCCGGCTTGAGAAAGCGCGGCAGCATTTGTCCCCAGCTGCTATACGGCTCGCCCGGTTGGTCACAGACGGTGGAGTCGCCCAGCAGGAACAAGGTCGGTGTTTTGACGGGGACGATCTCGATTGCCCTGATGGCCGGCTTGCCGCCGTTGATTTCCAAGGTCAGGCGCTTGTCCCAGTTCCAGGCTTCCTGCACCGTTTCGCGCGGCGCCTTCAGCTTGACGCTGCCGGCGGCGATGCCGTCGCGGGCCGGAATACGGGGTGTGCGGACATTGACGGTGAAAGTACGTTGAAGCGTGGTGCCCGGCGCGGTCGATACGTTTTCCACCATCAGCCGGCGCAGTTCCGATTTGACCGTGGTGTTCGACGCGGCGTTGCCATCGCCGAAGGTGATGGTGACGTTGTAGTTCCCTTCGGGCAGATCGACGGAGAAGAAGAAGGGCTTGCCGGCGGCAAGGTGCCCGGAACCCGCCGGCACATTGCGCACCACGGCGCCCGGCTCGAAACCGAAGCCGCGTTTTTCGTCGTAGTCCATACCCGGTTGTACGGCGGTGTAGCCGGCAGCCGGCGTGCCGCCGCCGAAAGCCAGCCGCCAGCTGTCGGTGGTTGCGGCCACCGCGGCCGCATGGGCAGAGCCGGAGGCGGCCAACGCCAGAATAGAAAACCCTGCCAGCAGCTTCGCCGAGGAGAGACGGCTTGCCACCGGCAGGGAAGGAGTGCCCGGTTTAAACAGCATTACTTATTTGCTTGCGCCCAGCGCGACGCTGACCGGCGCGCGTACGCGTGCGGCCTGCGCCGCCACGTACTTCTGCCAGTCTTCGCGGGTGGCGAAGTCGCCGCCGCGGGTCCAGCCGGAGCCGACGTAGTAGCGCAGCGGCTGGCCGGAGACGACCTTGGCCAGCATCAGTTGATTCAGCTTGTCTTCCGCGTAGCCCTTTTCGTCGGCGGTCGGCACGATGACGGCGGTGCCGAAGGCGCCGTTCGATTTCTGCTCGATCCACTGCAGCATCGCGCGGTCCGCCGGCACGGTCGACGGCTGGACGACGGCCTCCTGACCCTTGTCGGCCGGCGTCTTGTTCAGGCCAACGGCGGCGGTCAGCTGCTGCGGACCGGTAAAGGTGAAGGTGCTTTCGATCTGGTCGAAGTAGTGGCCGGCATCGACGGTGAAGCGCTTGACTTCGGAAACCTTGGTGCCGGCGGCGTCCCACGCGTCGTAGTTCAATTCGAAGATGGCGCGCACCGGACCGTTGGCGATGACTTTCCATTTGGCGTAGTTCACGCTGGTGAACAGGTTGCTACCGTCCCAGATGCCGGTGCCGCCCGCGCCGCGCGACTTGCCGACGTTGTACATGTCCATGCCTTCGCCTTCATCATGGTGATAATGGTCGTGGCCCTTGTTGTACCAGCGGTCGACGATCGGATAGGCGACGCGCTTGTGCCAGATATCCATGCCGCTGGTGACCAGCACTTCCTTGCCGCTGCCTTCGGGCGCGGGCGCCGCCAGCGCGGGACCGTAGGTGCGGTGCGCCACCTTGTCGTTCTCCCACGCGAAATCGTCCAGGCGTTCCTGAATGTAGCGGGCCGAAACCTTGCTGGGGAAGGGCGGCGCCATCGCTTCGATCTTCTCGACGGTGAAGGTGGCCTTCTTTTCGCCGACGGCGAAGTTATGCTGGAAAATCAGGTCGCCATACGCGATGCCGACGTTCTTCGGGTCCTTGGCCTGCGGGGCGACATTGGTGACCTGGTACGGCAGCACGCGGCCGGCGGCGTCTTTTACTTCGATATGCTGCAGCAGCGCGCCCGGCAACACGCGATTGACTTCGGTCCAGGGGATGGCGATCGTCTCCGACGGACGCGCCGCATCCAGGTTGTGCGTGACGGTGACGGTCAAACGCTCGGCGGCGAAGCCCGCGCCGGCGGCGGCCAGTGCGGCAGGTACGAACAGGATGTGACGAAGTTTCATGTATTTACCAGTGTTAGTGACGACATTATGAAAGCGGGTATTTCCGAGACTTTACCGCATCTTGCAAATTCGGCAAAGCACGAATGAAACAGTCCCGCGGCCTGCCGTCATCTCCTGCATATTTTGATTTTCGGTTGCGAATCCATCGACGAATATCGACGAGTATCGATATTGCGATTGATAGTGTCAACGGTTGACGCGATCTAATCATGTTTGTGACTAAAACTAGTAAGAGTTCGTAAGCCAAATTTCGTTGAGTGCTCTGGTGATTTTCGTAATTGCGGACGCCTTGACGAAATCGCAGAATGGTCGGACGCGCACCAGAGGCGCGATAACTATAAATCTAAGAGAGACGCAAAAAAATGAGAATCAAGCCCGTTGTGGCGCTGCTCGCGGCAGCGTTGTCGATCCCGCTCGTCTCGACGGCGGAAAACTATCACTGGGACTCGGTCGCCATTGGCGGCGGTGGCTTCGTCACCGGGGTTGTCCCCAGCAAGCTTGAACGCGATGTCGTCTACGTCCGCACCGACGTCGGCGGCGCCTATCGCTGGGATGCCGGCAAATCGCGCTGGGCCTCGATGACCGACTGGATAGGCCAGAGCGATGTCGGTTTGCTCGGTATCGAGTCGCTCGCGGTCGACCCGAACAACGCCGCCAACGTCTATATGATGGCCGGCACCAGCTATTTCAGCGGCGGCAAGACCGCCGTGCTGCGCTCCAGCGACTACGGCAAGACCTTCACCGTCACCAACGTCAGCACCCAGTTCAAATCCCACGGCAACGGCATGGGACGCCAGAACGGCGAGAAGCTGCAGGTCGATCCCGGCTCGGGCAACGTGCTGTACGCCGGCACGCGCCGCGACGGCTTGTTCAAGAGTTCGGACTCCGGCGCCACCTGGAACCGCATGCCCGGCTTCGAGGTGACCAGCACGCCGAACGACAATGGCGTCAGCTTCCTGCTGCTCGACCCCACCAGCGTCGACGGCGGACTGGCGCAACGCATGTTCGTGGGCGTGTCGCGCTTCGATTCGGCGGGACCGAACCTGTACTTCAGCTATGATGCCGGCGAGACCTTCGTGCCGGTCGAAGGCGGCCCCACGGGCCTGATGCCGCAGCGCGCCGTGCTGTCGCCGGAGGGGCTGCTGTACATCACCTATGCCAACGGCGCCGGTCCGCATCCGGGCACGGACGAACCGATGGACAACGGCCAGGTATGGGAATACGACGCCGTGGGCGGCAACTGGACCAACATCACGCCTGCCGGCTTCGCGCGGCCGTTCGGTGGCATCAGCATCGACCAGGGAAATCCCAAGCACCTGGTGGTCGCGACCATCAACACCTGGATGCCGCAGGGCGCCAATCAGTACGGCGACCGTATTTTCACGTCGAAGGACGCCGGCCGCACCTGGACCGACGTGGTGGCGCGCGGTTTCGCGCTCGACCCCAAGGGCGCCAACTGGATCGCCGACACCTCCATCCACTGGGCGGGATCGGTCGAAATGGACCCGTTCGACGGCAAGAAGGTGTGGGTGGTCTCCGGTAACGGCTTGTTCAAGACGAACGACATCGACGCCGCCACCACCACCTGGAACTTCGACGTCGCGGGACTGGAGGAAACCGTGCCGTTCGATTTCCAGAGTATCCCGAACGGTCCGCTGGTGTCGGTGATCGGCGACTTCGATGGCTTCATCAACGCAGATCCGGCGCAATACGGCGTGCGCCATTCGCCGCAGACCGGCACCACCACCGGCCTGGCGATCGCCGCGCAGGACCCGCGCATCATGACGCGCGTGGGCAACGACATGTACTACACCACCAACAGCGGCTCCAGCTGGAGCAAGTCGCCGGTGATAAACGGCTCCAAGGGCAATCTGGCGCTGTCGGCCGACGGTTTCGCCCTGCTGCACAGCCCCGCCGATTCGGCCGTCAGCTACCGCTCGACCAATTTCGGCGCCAGCTGGGCCGCCATCTCCGGGCTAACGGCGACCAACGCGCGCCCGGTGGCCGATCCGGTCAACCCATCGAAGTTTTACGCCTACGACAACGGCAAGCTGCTGGCCAGCGCCGATGGCGGCGCCTCGTTCACGCTCAAAAGCACCTTGGCGTCGGGCGGCTCCAAGCTCATACGCACGGCGCCGGGACGCGAGGGCGATCTGTGGGTGTGCCTGAATGGCGGCGGCCTGTCGCGCTCCACCGACTCCGGCGCCACGTTCACCAGGATCGCCACGGTCAACCAGTGCGACGCCGTCGGTTTCGGCAAATCCGCGCCGCAGGCCAACTATCCAACGGTCTACCTTCACGGCACGGTGGGCAGCGTGCACGGCATGATGCGCTCGACCGACGCCGGCGCCACTTGGGTGCGCGTCAACGACATCGCCCACCAGTACGGCGGCTTGGCCAACGGCGGCATGGTGGCCGGCGATATGAATGTCTTCGGGCGGATCTACATGAGCACGGCTGGACGCGGCATCGCCTACGGCACGCCGACGACGGCCGGCGAGGTGTTGGTGACGCCGGTGACCGCGGGGCCGCCGGTGGTTACGCCGCAGCCGGTCAACGAGTGCAGCTACGTGGTCACCGCGTCCTGGTCGGGTGGCTACAACGCCGCCGTCCGCATCAAGAACAACCGTTCGACCGCCGTCAATGGCTGGGCCGTGAGCTGGACCTACACCGATAACTCGAGCGTCCAGGGCTTCTGGAACGCCGACGTCACCGGCGCGCCGCCGACCTACACGGCCACGCCCAACCAAAGCTGGAACACGAACATCCAGCCCGGCGACACGGTCGAATTCGGGATGACCGTCAGCGGCGAGGCTATTCCCGTCGTTACCGGCGACGCTTGCAACTAATTAGAGATGAAGACGATGAAAAAAATACTGACTGGTTTTTTGACTGGTGCCGTCCTTAGCCTGGCATCCCCGGCCCATGCCACAGTGGTGGACTTCGACGACGTGAGCGCCGGCGGCAAGCTGTCGACGCTGTCCAAATACAATCCGTACGAGGATTTGACCTGGACCAGCAGCTGGTACCTGGGTGACACCGCCGTCAATGGCTACAGCAATGGCGCGCATTCCGGCACGCAGTTCGTGTCCAACGGCTTCGGCGTCAACAATCTTGGCATCAGCAGCGCCACCGCCTTCAATCTGAACGGCGCCTGGTTCGCCACGCCGGCCACCAACGGATCGAAGGCCACGTGGATCAACATCACCGCCTACGATGCGGCGAACCAGCTGATAGGCAGCACCGGCAATATCGCCATCAACGGCAGCTACAGCTGGGTACAAGCCGGCTTCGCCAACGTATCCCGGTTGACCATCACTCGCGACAAGGGTTGGTTCGTGATGGACGACCTGTCGATGTCCGCCATCGGCCCCGTACCGAGCCCCGTGCCGGAACCGGGCACCGTGGTCCTGCTCGCGGCGGGATTGCTGATGACGGGTTTTGCAGCAACGCGTCGGAAGTCCTAGCCACGTAACCACGAAAGGTCACATGATGAAACCCTTGTTATCGATGGTGCTATTCCTCCTCGCGCTGGGCGCGGGGCCGCTCGCGCAGGCGCAAAATTGCGGCAGTGGCGGCGGCGCGACCGTTTGCCTCACCGCGACCGGCACGGCCGACAATATCAAACTGACTTGGACCGTCAGCGGCGCCGTCACCGGCGTGCAGGTCTACCGCGACACCGACAGCGACACCAATGGCCGCAGCCGGCTGGCGATCCTGGCGGCATCGGCCACCACCTACACCGACGCCACGCCGGCGCAGGGTACGCCGTACTGGTACTGGATCAAGTTCACCACCAGCGGCGGCAGCTACAGTTCCGGCGCGGCGACGGCGGTGCGCTCCGGCGCGGTGCGCAACCTGACCAGCCTTCAGTTGTCGGCGCAGATGTCGCCGGGCTGGAACCTGGGTAATTCGCTGGAGGCGATCGGCGGCGAAACCGCCTGGGGCAATCCGCAGGCCAACCAGGCGCTGTTCAACGGCGTCAAGGCGGCGGGCTTCAAGAGCGTGCGGATTCCGGTGTCGTGGAGCCAGTACGCGGACTCCAACTACAACATCAGCGCCAGCTGGATGGCGCGCGTCAAGCAGGTCGTCGACTATGCGCGGAACGCCGGTCTGTACGTGATCATCAACGTCCACTGGGATGGCGGCTGGATGCAGCCTTCGTTCGCCCAGCAGGCGGCGGTGAACTCGCGCCTGAACAAGTTCTGGACGCAGATCGGCACCACCTTCAAAACCTACGACGACTATCTGCTGTTCGCCGGCACCAACGAAACCAATATAGAGGGGGTGTTCAGCGCGCCGACGGCGGAGAACTGCACCGTGCAGAAGAGCTTCCTCCAGACCTTCGTCAATGCGGTTCGCGCCACCGGCGGCAACAATACCCAGCGGCATCTGGTGGTGCAGGGGTATTTGACCAATATCGATTACACCATCGGCTGCAACGCCACGATGCCAACCGACTCGGTGGCCAACCGACTGATGATGGAGGTGCATTACTACGATCCGTACAACTTCACCTTGAGCGAGAGCGACAACATCTGGCAATGGGGTGCCAGCGCCACCAATCCGGCGGCCACCGAGACCTGGGCCAACGAGTCGTTCACCGACGCGCAGTTCCAGAAGATGAAGACCAACTTCATCGACAAGGGCGTGCCGGTGATCCTGGGCGAGTACTCGGCCAACTTGCGCAGCAATGTCGACGCGGCGGGCAAGTATCGCAAATTGTGGAACCAGTACATCACGCAGGCGGCGTTCAAGCGCGGTGTGGTGCCGATGTACTGGGATAGCGGCTTCACCGGCAACCACGCCTCGGGATTGTTCAATCGTTCGAACGGCACCCAGGCCTATCCCGACGTGGTCACCGGGATCATCAACGCCGCGAAGTAAGGAGGCCGTGACGTACCGCTGAGACACGTAGGGCGGATTAGCGAAGCGTAATCGGCCATGCATGCGTCCCGTTGACTCATGCATGGCCGATTACGGCGTTCCGCCCAATCCGCCCTACGTGGAACAGTGGCGATCCCGGCGATCAGGCTTCGATTGGCGTTTCCTTCGCCGACATGCGCCAGCGCTTGTCGGCGTCGGCGGCGGCGTTGAGGTCCTGCGGGAAGTCGTCCACGTGCACCGACAGGTCGGTGAAGCGGGCGAAGTCCGATAGCGCGCGGCGTTCCTCCGGCGTCACCAGGCCCTTGGCGGCGGCCTGGCCGACCCACTTTTCCATCTCCGGCAGGCTTTGCGGCATGCCCTCGAGTTGACCGGCACGCACCGCCGGCTTGAGGCGGTGTTCGACCGCCTCCACCTGCGGCAGCAGGCCGAACGCCAGTTCGCCGCACGCCACCGGATCGCGCAGGTCGTCGGCCAGGAAGCCGTCGGCCAGCAGTCGTTCGCGGCCGGCGCCGGCGGTTTGCATGGCGTTCGCCACGGCGCTGCCCAGTTCATCGGACGGCGGCGAGTACGGCAGCCCGAAGGGGAAGGTCAGTAAGCGCGCCAGGACGGCGGCGGGGCGGTTGGGGAAGTTCTCCAACACGCCATCCAGCGCCAACTGCGCCTTGTGCAACGCATCCTGCACCGACCAGTGGACGTAGGGCGCGTCGGCTTGCTGCCGGCCGTCGTCTTCATAGCGCTTCAGCGTGGCGCTGGCCAGGTACATCTGCGACAGCGCGTCGCCCAGGCGGCCGGAGATACGCTCGCGGCGTTTCAATTCCCCTCCCAGCACGAACATCGACATGTCGGTCATCAGCGCGAACGCGGTGGACACGCGGCCGATGGCGCGATAGTAGCCGGCCATTTCTCCGGCCGCCTGCTCCGGCACCGGCGCGGTGCCGCCACCGGTCAGGCCATACCACAGGCCGCGCGCGGCGTTGGCGCAGACGAAGCGCATGTGGCCGAAGAAGGCGGCGTCGAAATCCTGCAGCGCCTTGCGATGATCGGTATCGGCGGTGGCTTGCATCTCCCGCAGCACGTAGGGATGCGAGCGGATCGCGCCCTGGCCGAAGATGATCAGGCAGCGCGTGAGGATGTTGGCGCCTTCCACGGTGATGGCGATCGGGATCTGCTGGTAGGCGCGGGCGAGGAAATTGCTCGGTCCCATGCAGATGCCTTTGCCGCCGAGGATGTCCATGCCGTCGTTGACGACCGCGCGTCCGCGCTCGGTGACGTGGTACTTGGCGATGGCGGAGATCACGGCCGGCTTTTCGCCCAGGTCGACGGCCAGCGCCGACAGCTTGCGCGTCGCGTCCATCATGTACAGATTGCCGCCCATGCGGGCCAACGCCTCCTGCACGCCTTCGAACTTGCCGATCGACGTCTTGAACTGGCGGCGGATTGCGCAATAGGCGCTGGTGCCGCGCACCGCCAGCTTGGCCGTGCCGACGCTGGCCGAGGGCAGCGAAATGGCGCGGCCGGCAGCCAGGCATTCCATCAGCATGCGCCAGCCTTTGCCGATCTGGCGCGGGCCGCCGATGATCCATTCCATCGGGATGAAGACGTTGTCGCCGCTGGTCGGACCGTTCTGGAACACCGCGTTCAGCGGCCAGTGGCGGCGCCCGATCACCACGCCGGGATGGGTGGTCGGGATCAGCGCGCAGGTGATGCCGGTGCTGGAGCCGGCCGGCAGCAGGCCATCGGGATCGACCACGCGGAAGGCCAGGCCCAGCAAGGTAGCGATCGGTCCCAGGGTGATGTAGCGCTTGTTCCACGTGATGCGCAGGCCCAGCGTCTCGCGTCCCTCGAACTGGCCCATGCACACCACGCCGGTGTCGGGAATCGCGGCGGCGTCGGAGCCGGCGTAGGGGCTGGTCAGCGCGAAGCAGGGAATCTCGGTGCCGGCGGCCAGGCGCGGCAGGTAGTAATTCTTTTGTTCGTCGGTGCCGTAGTGCAGCAGCAGTTCGGCCGGGCCGAGCGAGTTCGGCACCATGACCTGCACCGCCAGCGCCGAGCAGCGCGTCGACAGCTGCATCACCACCTGCGAATGCATGTAGGCGGAGAAGGCCTTGCCGCCATATTCCTTCGGTATGATCATGCCGAGGAAACCCTTGTCGCGGGCGTACTGCCAGGCGGGGGCGGGCAGGCCCTGCCAGACCTGGGTTGCCTCCCAGTCGTCGACCAGTTCGCACAGGTGGCGCACTTCATGGTCCAGGAAGGATTGTTCCTCGGCCGTCAGCGCCGGGCGCGGCAGCTTCATGAACTTGTTCCAGTCGGGACGGCCGGAAAACAAGTCGGCGTCCCACCAAGTGGTGCCCGCTTCGAGGGCGTCGCGCTCGGTGTCGGACATGGCCGGCAGGATGCGCTTGAACAGCGCGAAGATATGCGGGGTGACCAGGCTGCGGCGCAGCGATGGCGTGGCGAGGATGATGGCGGGAACGCCGATCAGTATCACGAGGAATAGAGGGAAGATCATATCGTGCTCCTTTATTATTGGAGCACGATACTGCGCGGGAAGCTACGTTACCGTGCGTTCACGCGCATAACTGTCATGTAAATCAGCCGATCATCTCGTGGTGGGGGTGGATATTACGGCTTTGTCCGGACTGCCCGTATTGATGGTCTGGTTGTAGAAGTAGTTTCGGGCGGCGTCGATGCCGGCGTTGTAGCGGACCGTCGCCATCACGCTCTGGGTATCGATGGTCCATTCCTTGAATGTCGGCACGGTCTGCTCGGTGCGCATTTCAGCGAGGATATCGTCGCGGCCGGCGCCCGCCGCCAGTTTTTGCTGCCAGGTGTTCGCCCAGCTCGCGGTTTGGGGATCGAGCGTATTCAGGGCCAGCGTCTTCAGCAGGATCTTGGCCTGCGATGTGTTGCCGAGGTAGGCATGCGTCAACGCGGCGGATCGGGCGAAGGCGCCGACCTCGCGTGCGCCGTGCCAGGCCGTCAGCGCGCCCTCCAGCGCGGTTTCGCTCAGCTCGGATCGTCCCAGCAATTCAGCGCGGAAATAGGCATAGGCGGCGTCCGCCGATTCGTGATTCAGTTCCCGCGCGTTGAGCAACTGTTGCTGTGCGGTCTGGAGGTAAGCCTGCGCGCCCGCGCCCTGGTGTTGTTCCGCCAGTCGCAGATTCGCCAGACCGGACAAATACACGGCGTCGAAATTACCGGGGTTTTTGGCGATGGCCTGCGCCAGCCACGGCAACGCCTCCTGTGGATTGCCGAACGCGACGCGCGCCCGGTTGAGCGTCATTTGCGCGTACTCGTTCTTTGGGAACTTGCTCGCCTCGCTGGCGATCTTGTTCAGCAGCGCTTCGCCCGCCCGTTTGCCCGGGCATGATTTCACGGCGGCGTCGAGCATGACGAAATCGGTGGCCGCCTCCGGCAGCGCGGTGAAGTTGACGGTCGCGGTCGGCAGGTAGGGCACGTCCACCGTCAATACCTTGACCGAGGTGCGGCGGTAGCGCCACATCTCCGTCCCCAGCTGCGTCGCCTTCAGATCGAAAGCGTCCTCGAACGCCGGCACCGCTTCCTTGCCCTGGTACACCGAGTTCAGGTATTTGCTCAGGCGGCCGCGATTGTCCTCCGAAGACAGCATGTAATGCATCAGTACCCAGGACTTGGCCGCGAATTCGAGGCGCACACCGGCGTCCCCCGCGTAGTTCTTGGCGTTGGCGAGTCTTTGTGCGAGCACGTCTGTGTAATCGAGGCTGTAGCGGTGCCCCTCCTCGAGGAAGTCGAGGTATAGCGCGACGTTCAGCGGCGTTTTACCGACGATCATCTGCGTGTCGGTGAAACGTACGCTGGCGAAATACTGCGCGAAACCATCGATGAAGGCGGCGGGCGAACGGATGTCGGTATGGCGATAAATAAAGTGGCGCGTATAGGCTTCGAAGATGTACGAAAGCCCTTCGTTCTGCGACGTTTCGCCGAGATGGAAGCCGAAGCCCTGCACGCCGGCGGCGCAGCTGCTGTACAGGCCGATGGCGTCGGCCGGCAGCGCGGCGTCGATGGTGTTCAAGCCCTCGACGCGGTTCTGGTAGTAAAAGGTCAGCTTCTGATCCGAGCTATTGGCCTTGCGGTAAGGCTTGGTATATATCCGTAACAGGAAGTCGAGCCGTTCCAGATTGTTGAGCAGTTCGATCGTCGCTTCGCGCTTGGTGTCGGCGTAGACGATGAAGTGCTGGCTTTCGGCGCGGAACCATGGCGATGCCTTCTTGTAGTTGGCGATGGTAACGCTCTGGGTTACTTGCTGCGCCTCGCTTTGTTGAGCGGCGGCGTGGGACATCGTGATGATGCCGAGCGCGGCAAGCGCGCCGGCACAAATGGTGTTGTACATGACTGTCTCGTGTGAAATTTTTTAGTACGATAGCACAATCGATGTATTTATTTGCAACCATTTTTACCAAGACAGCTCGTCCTGTTGCATGGGCTTGACCTTATAGTGGCTTCAGGGTTTCTAATGGCGGCTACACAGGGAAAGGAATGCTCATGAATGACTGCTGTTCTGGAGGTTGCGCGCCTGGCAAGCCGGTGGCCGGTCCGCGTTATCGGCGCATCTTGTGGATCGCGCTGATGGTCAATACGGTAATGTTCGGCGTGGAGTTGGCCGGTGGACTGGCCAGCAATTCGGTCGCGCTGCTGGCGGATGCCGTCGATTTTCTCGGCGACGCGGGCAATTACGCGCTGTCCTTGCTGGTATTGGGTTCGACGCTGGCGTGGCGTTCGCGCACGGCCTTGTTCAAGGGCGCGACGATGGGGGCGTACGGCGTCTTCGTGCTCGGCAAGGCCGCGTGGCATATGGTGTCGGGACCCGTGCCCGAGCCGGTGATGATGGGGAGCATAGGTTTCGCCGCGCTGATCGCCAACGGCACGGTCGCGTTGCTGTTGTACGCCTACCGCGACGGCGACGCCAACATGCGCTCGGTGTGGCTGTGCACGCGCAACGACGCCATCGGCAACGCCGCCGTCATGCTGGCGGCGCTGGGCGTGTTCGGCACGCAAAGCGGCTGGCCGGATATCGGCGTCGCGCTGGTCATGGGCTGCCTGGCCCTGAGCGCCGCGCGCCAGGTCGTCAAGCAGGCGAGGGCGGAGATGCGAAAGGGCCCGGAAACGACAGCGCCGGCGGAAATGGCGCAACGCCCAAGGACGATGAAAATATCTGAAATACGTAGGGCGGATTAGCCGAAGGCGTAATCCGCCATTTATGAGCCGCCAACGGAGCATGCGTTGGCGGATTACGCTTCGCTAATCCGCCCTACGTGGTTCAGAACGGAGATTAGTTCAACTTGCCCGCGCCGGCCTTTGCCGGCACCGCAGTCTGCGCCGTGGCCGCCGTCTGCAACGTGTAGGCATACGGCGGCGTCCACGTGTTCGCCGCGCTTGGCGGCGCAAATCCGCACTGTCCATCGATCGCGCTGGTGCCCGACCGGTCGCTGTTGAAGATATGCCCCGACGAACGGAAGCCAAGGAAGCTCTTGCCCTTGATGACCTTGCCGCAGAAGTCCTCCACTTTCAATCCTTCGATGGTGTAGTAGTTATTCTGCAGTAGCATGTTCGACTGGTAGCGTGCGTCGCTGCCGCCCGCGAACTTGAGGTCCGGGTTGGTGGTGGTGGTGCTGCCGGTGACGACGTTGTTGAACATGTGTACCTGGCCAAAGCGATTCAGCGGCAGGCGCGTGGTCGCGCCATTCCACCAGTTGCCCGAGAACGTCACGTGCAGGCGGCCGGCGTCGCTCCAGGCGCGGCCGGAATCGCCGTTGCCCACCAGCGTGGTCTTGTGGTGTTTGGCGAACAGGCTGTTGGCGATGGTGACGTAGTCGCTGCCGCGCACGACGTCGAGCGCGCCGTCGTGCCGGGTTTTGTAGGTGCCGGTCGCCATCGAATCGGGCGTGTCGCCGTCGCTGACCGTCAAGTGGTCGATGTAGATATTCTGCGCGCGTCCCAGTGTGATGCCGTCGGCGTAGGCGTTGGCCGAATCCTCGGGGTTGACGTCCCATGGCGTGTCGAGCACCAGGTTGCGCACGATAACGTTGCGGGTCCAGGTCGGATAGTCGTCGCCGTCCTTGCCGTCGGCGATCCATTTCTTGAAGTCCGATTCCGGATCGCCGCCGGGCGCCAGCGCCAGCTCGCCGCCGATCAGCAGGGCGGTGCCGCTGATGCGTGCCGGCCGGCCCTGCGCATCGTTGATACCCACCAGGGTCGTGTTCGACGGCAGGCTGATCGAGCCGCCGAACTTCTGGTCCGAATAGCTGGTGTACTCGCGGAAGACGGTATTGTTCTGGCTCCAGCGCAGATCGATATGGCCGATCACGCGGATGATCTTCGGCTCGTTGCCGGCCTGCTGGATGGCGGCGATCAACTGCTGGCCGTTGTAGACGGTATAGACGCGGTTGGCGGTGGCCGAACCGCCGCCCGTCACCACCACATTGCCCTTGCGCGACCAGGCATGCCAGCCGGCGGTCGGCGCGCTTTGACGCTCGAAGGTGAGCACGCCGCCGGTCGGATCGGCCGACGCGAACTGCCATGTCGGCAGCTTGGGCGCGGCCATGTAGCTGGCGGGATCGTGCTTGCCGTCCACCAGCACCGGGGCCGAGTAATTGCGCACGCCGTACTGGGCGGTTTGCAGCGGGGTGCTGGCGCCGACCAAGGTGGCGGCGTCGATGGCGGCTTGCGCGGAAGTGGCCAACAGGATGCTGGCGGCGAGGACTGTGAGTTTCATGAGTGTCTCCAATGTGGAAGTAACGTGCGGCGTGCGTTCTTTGGTGAACGCTTCGTTTTCTGCTCGCGCTACGATCCGTACCCGCGTGTGGACGCCTTGCCTGATGCAATGCGAGGTCGAATTTCGATCGCGATTTTCGATCAAAACCGACACCAATATCGGCCGAAGGCGGTGGCGGTAGGCCACTGCGGGTCGCGACGGATATTTTCCAACTGGGTGGGTACGGACAAACATTCAGCATCCGGACAGCGATGGCTGAAACAGGCACCTTGCGTACCTGTCGCCGTTGCGAGGAGGGCGGTGGGCCGAGTTCGCGCAGGTCAGAGAACCGGCGCCGGCGCACCCTGAAGGGCGCGTATCGGCGTCGATGGATGAATACTAATCCCGAAGAAAGAAATTTGCAATGTTGGGTTTACGTTACACTCGGCCGCGCCTCACTTCGGCTTGCGGGAAGACCAGTGCACGTGCGTGATCAGCCATTGCTCTCCCTGCTTTTCCAGCAGCGCCGTCTCGGTGCCGAACAGGTGCACGCTTTTGTTCTGGTATTTACCCGTGGTCTCGGTCTCCCGCATCACGACCGCCAGCTTGCCGTCGACGCGCTCGGTCTGCTTGAGCACCTTGCTGGACGTGGCCTTCGCGAACGCCATGTCCGCCGGCAGGTGGTGGCCGGCATACTCGTCGCGTGAGCGCTCGACGTGGCCGGACTCGTAGATCTGTATCGTTGAACTCAGCAAGGCGCCGGCCTGGTCGGCCTTGCCCGAGGCGAGCGCCTCGTGGAAGGCCGCCACCGTTTCGGCGGGCGTGGCCGCGAGCAGCGACAGGCTGATCGAGGAAAGGGCGATGAAGGAAGTGAATCGACGCATGCGGGCTCCGAAAGATAGTCGAGTGGGATTGCGGTGCGCAATTAAAACAGCCGCCGCCGCCGCTGGCAAGCCACCCGAAAAAATACCTGCACCGATGCAAATTGCGCTTGACCTTCCGTCCGTGGGAAGGTGCATAACCCTTAAGGGGCTTGACCTTTCCATCGCAGGGTTTACATTGGCGGCCAAGTTGGCCGCGACCGGCTCGCCACGTGGAGCGAGCGCCCGAACCCACAGGAGCATCCCATGACCGAGAGCGAACATCAGCACCATCATGAAGGGCATCACGGGCATCCGGGGCATCGCGCCGGGCCCGGAGAGGCTGCCTGCGCGGCGTCGGCGACCCAGGCGCCGGATGGCGCGGTTTATACCTGTCCCATGCATCCACAAATCCGGCAGCCGGCCCCGGGCAGCTGCCCGATATGCGGCATGGCGCTCGAACCGGTCATGCCGGCGGTGGATGACGGGGAAAATCCCGAGCTGGTGGATTTCCGGCGGCGGTTTTGGTGGACGCTGCCGCTGACCGTCGTCGTGTTCGCGCTGGCCATGTTCGGCCACATGGTATGGGGTTCGTCCTTGCCCGGCCAGAACTGGATCGAGTTCGCGGTCGGCACGCCGGTGGTGGTGTGGGCCGGGTGGCCGTTCTATGTGCGTTGGGCGCGATCGATCGCCAACGCCAGTCCGAACATGTGGTCCCTGATCGGGACCGGCGTGCTGGCCGCGTATGGTTACAGCGTGGTGGCGACGCTCGCGCCCGGGGTCTTTCCGCCATCGTTCGCGGCGCACGGCCCGATCAGCGTGTATTTCGAAGCGGCGGCCGTCATCGTCACACTGACCTTGCTCGGGCAGATACTGGAACTGCGCGCCAGGTCACAAACGTCGGCGGCGATCAAATCGCTGCTGGGCCTGGCGCCCAGGACGGCGCGGCGCATCGCTGCCGATGGCGGCGAGGAGGACATCCCTTTGACGCATGTGCACGTGGGCGACGCGTTGCGCGTGCGTCCCGGTGAGAAAGTGCCGGTGGACGGCGTCGTGGCCGAAGGGGAGAGCGCGGTCGACGAATCGATGCTGACCGGCGAGCCGGTGCCGGTGACCAAGCGCGAAGGCGACAAGCTGATCGGCGCGACGATCAACACCAGCGGCAGCCTGGTCATGCGCGCGGAAAAAATCGGCGCCGACACCATGCTGTCGCAGATCGTGCAAATGGTCGCGCAGGCGCAGCGCTCGCGCGCGCCGATGCAGCGGCTGGCCGACAGCGTGGCCGGCTACTTTGTGATCGTGGTGGCCGCCATCGCGCTGCTGACCTTGGCCGTGTGGGGCTTTTACGGGCCCGAGCCGAGCTGGGTATTTGGCTTCGTCAACGCGGTCGCGGTGCTGATCATCGCGTGCCCTTGCGCGCTCGGCTTGGCCACGCCGATGTCGATCATGGCGGCCACCGGACGTGCGGCCACCCAGGGGGTGCTGTTTCGCGACGCCGCCGCCATCGAAGGCCTGAAGAAGGTCGACACGCTGATCGTCGACAAGACCGGCACGCTGACTGAAGGCAAGCCCGCCTTCGACCGCGTGGTCGCCGCCGACGGCTTCGACGAGGATGGTGTGCTGCGGCTGGCGGCGAGCATCGACCAGGGCAGCGAGCATCCGCTGGCGCATGCCATCGTCAGCGAGGCGAAACGGCGCGCGCTGCCGTTGAACAAGCCGGAATCGTTCGAATCGTCGAGCGGCATCGGCGTGCGCGGCGCCGTCGGCGGGCAACGCATCGCGCTGGGCAACACCGCGTTGATGGAGGCGGACGGTGTCGACTGGAAGCCGCTGGGCCAGGCGGCCGAGGCGTTGCGGGTGGAGGGCGCCAGCGTGATGTATCTGGCGGTGGACCAGCGCATCGCCGGACTGCTGGCGGTGTCGGATCCGATCAAGGCCAGTACCGGCGAGGCGCTGAGGGGCCTGTATGCGGACGGCGTCAACGTCATCATGGCGACCGGCGATGGCGTGAGCACGGCGAAATCCGTAGCAGCCAGGCTGGGCATCGGCGAGTACTACGGGGAGGTCAAGCCACAGGACAAGCTGGCACTGGTGGAAAAGCTGCAACGGCAAGGCAAGGTGGTCGCGATGGCCGGCGACGGTATCAATGACGCGCCCGCGCTGGCCAAGTCGGACGTCGGCATCGCCATGGGCACCGGGACCGACGTCGCCATCAACAGCGCGCATGTGACGCTGGTCAAGGGCGACCTGCGCGGCATCGCGCTGGCGCGGGGCATCTCCGTGGAGACGGTGCGCAATATGTGGCAGAACCTCGGCTTCGCCTTCATCTACAACGCGCTGGGCATCCCGCTGGCGGCAGGCGTGCTGTACCCCTTCACCGGACAATTGCTGTCGCCCATGATCGCGGCGCTGGCGATGAGTTTGAGCTCGGTGTCGGTCATCGCCAACGCGCTGCGCCTGCGCCGCAAAACATCGGCCCCGGCCTCGCCGGGCGGGCCGCTCACGGCTCGGTCGGCATAGATGCCGGGCCGCCGCGCGCGCCGCCCTTGACCGCGTGCAGATAAAAACCCAGCGAGACGATCGACATCGCCAACAAAATGACCAGCAAGGCGGCCGGGCTGGCGTAGCCGCTCAAAATCGCCGCCGCGACGATAGGCCCCGCCGCCTTGGCCGCCAGCGATGGCCCCGCCATCGCGCCGGAAATGGCGCCGTAATTGGCGCGGCCGAACATCGCCTGCGGAATCGTGCCGCGCACGATCGTCAGCACGCCGTTGCTCATGCCGTAAAGCACGCAGAACAAGGCTGCGGCCCAGGCCTGGGTGCCGAACAGCAGCAACGCCAGCACCGCCGCCGGCAGCGCGGAAAAGGTGAACTTGCCGACCGTTTGCGGCAGCGCGTCGCGCAGCAGGGTGCGCTCGCAGATGCGGCCCGCGACTTGCGCCGGTCCCATCAAACTTGCCATCAGCACGGCGATGGCCGCGCTGTGGCCCAGGTCCGTCAGCAGCGGAATCAGGTGCACCGACAACGCCGAGAAAATGAAGATATTGGCCGAAAACGCGAACGCCAGCATCCAGAACGCCGGATGGCGCAACGCTTCGGCCAGGGTATGGCTGGGCTCCGCCGGCGCGTTGTGAACCGGCGCGGCGGGCGTGTCGCATCCAAGCATCATATGCAGCGGCAGGCACAACAGTAGTTGCGCCATGCCGAACCAGAAATACGTGTCGCGCCAGCCGATCAGCGTGCTCAGCTTCAAGGTCAGCGGCCAGAACACGGTGCTGGAGAAGCCGCCGAACAAGGTCAGCGTCGAGATCGCCTGGCGGCTGTTGAGATGGAACTTGCGGTTGATGGTGGCGAACGCCGCCTCGTACATCGTCAGCGACATGGCGACGCCCAGCACGGTCCAGGCGCCGAAATAGGACAGCGTGTCGCCGGCCCGGCTGAGCCAGACAAGGCCGGCGCCGCACAGCATGGAGCCGGCCGCCATGATCCACTGGCCGCCGAAGCGGTCGAGCAGGATGCCGGCCGGCGTGGCGACCAGGCCCGAGACCAACAGGCTCCACGAGAAAGCGCCGTAGACCATCTCGGAACGTAGTCCCAGCTCGCGCCCGATGGCCGGGGCGACGATCGAAAAGGCGTAGTACACCGAGCCCCATGTGGCAATTTGCGTGAAGGCAAGTATGCCGACGGTGCGCCAGGAATGTGGCATCAATCTCTTTCTTAGTCCTGCGATGTATAAAGACTTGGCGGGCGCCTTCAGTCGGTCGTCAAAGACATGGACATCAAGGTCGCCGAAGCGGGACATGCGCCCTGAAATTCGCGCGAGGCGTGCAGCGCGGGGGGAACCTCGACGCGGGTGCTCTCCGTGAATCCGCGCCGGGCAAAGAACGCCGCGGCAGTGGTCGTCAGCAAGTACAGCTTGGCAATGCCGCGCGACCTGGCTATCGCCTTGAGTGCGTCGAACAGCAGGCCGCCCGTACCGCCGCCACGCCGGTTGGCCGACACCACCACCGAGCGTAGCAATGCCGTCGCGCCGTAATGTTCCAGCGCGCCGGCGCAGACGATCGCGCCATCGAACTCGCCGACGATAAAGCTGTCCAGATGCTCTCGCGCGCCGTCCAGCGGCAAGCGCGCGTCATTCAACATGGCTTCGATGGCGCCCCAGTCGGCGGCGGTGGCCGGCCGGAATGCCGGGATGCGCGCGGGTAGGCTGCTCATATCTCTCCTGTTTGTTGTTCGGCACACCAGCTTGCCTAAAGAATAATTCCCTGTCATCAAACTGTCAATATACTTCGATAATATTTGAAATGTCGTAGTCTTCGGGTTATGATACTTCAATCATTATCGAATTATGGAAGCAGGATCATGGAAACCAAGGATGTGTTGGCGGCGCTGGCGGCCATCGCCCAGGAGAGCAGGCTGGCGATTTTCAGGCTGCTGGTGCAGATCGGTCCTGGCGGCATGGCGGCCACCAAGATCGCCGAGCACCTGGACATCGCCCCTTCGTCGCTGTCGTTTCACCTGAAGGAACTGACCCACGCCAAGCTGATCACCTCGCGCAGCGAGGGGCGATTCATCATCTACTCGGCCGACGTCGCCGTCATGAACGGCCTGATCGGCTACTTGACGGAGAACTGCTGCGGTGGCGTTCCTTGCGGCCCGGCCGGCTGCTGAACAGATTCACTATCCACATCAACCCGGAGAATTCACATGCAAGAAAAAGCCTATAACGTCCTGTTCCTATGCACCGGCAACTCCTGCCGTTCCGTCATCTCGGAAGCCACTTTCAACCACCTGGCGCCGGCCGGGTTAAAGGCGATCAGCGCCGGCAGCCAGCCGGCGGGCAAACTGCATCCGCGGGCGGTGTCACTACTTGGCAGCAAGGGCATCTCGACCGAAGGCTATTTCAGCAAATCCTGGAACGATCTGCCGGTGACACCGGACATCGTCGTCACCGTTTGCGGCAGCGCCGCCGGCGAAACCTGCCCGGCCTACCTGGGATCGGTGACGCGCACGCATTGGGGCGTCGCCGACCCCGGCCACGTGGTCGGCACGGAGGAAGAGATCGACGCCGCGTTCGAGCACACCTACGGCATCATCCGCGCCCGCATCGAAGCCTTCCTCGCGTTGCCGCTGGCGGAGCTCTCGAAAGACAAGGCCGCACTGAAGGCCGAGCTCGATAAAATCGGTCACATCACCACCTAAACCAAATCCGGGGTCAGGTCCACCATTGCTACACGTCCTCATCTGTATCGGCGATTAATCGACGCTACGGTCGTGCTCGTGTAGCAATGGTGGACCTGACCCCGGAGTATGAAGGACTCGCCGTGCTTGCTGCATTTTTGATTTTTGTCGCTACATTGATTCTGGTTATCTGGCAGCCGCGCGGGCTGGGCATCGGTTGGAGCGCGGCCGCCGGCGCCGTCGTGGCGCTGCTGGCCGGCGTGATCCATGTCGCCGATATCCCGGTGGTGTGGCACATCGTTTGGAACGCCACCGGCACCTTCGTGGCGGTGATTATCATCAGCCTGTTGCTGGACAAGGCCGGCTTCTTCGAGTGGGCAGCGCTGCATGTGGCCCGCTGGGGACGGGGCAGCGGCACGCGCTTGTTCGTGCTGCTGGTCCTGCTGGGGGCCACCGTGGCGGCGCTGTTCGCCAACGACGGCGCGGCGTTGATCCTGACGCCCATCGTCATCGCCATGCTGCGCGCGCTGCGCTTTTCCGCCAAGGCCACGCTGGCCTTCGTGATGGCGGCCGGCTTTATCGCCGATACGGCCAGCCTGCCGCTGGTGGTGTCCAACCTGGTCAACATCGTGTCGGCCGATTATTTCGATATCGGCTTTGCCCGCTATGCCGCCGTCATGGCGCCGGTCAACCTGGTTTCCGTGGCCGCCACCCTGGCCGCGCTGATGTGGTTCTTCCGCAAGGACATCCCGGCCAACTACGAGCTGGCCCAGCTGAAAGCGCCTGACGAGGCGATCCACGACCGCGCCACCTTCATCACCGGCTGGTGGGTGCTGGGCCTGCTGTTGGCCGGCTTCTTCTGGCTCGATCAACTGGGCGTGCCGATCAGCGCGGTCGCGGCGGCCGGCGCGGCCTTGCTGTTGGCGGTCGCCGCGCGCGGCCATAAGATCTCGACGCGCGACGTCGTCCGCAACGCGCCGTGGCAAATCGTGGTCTTCTCGCTGGGCATGTACCTGGTGGTGTACGGCTTGCGCAACGCGGGTCTGACCGGTTACCTGACCGGCGTCCTCAACCAATGCGCCGGCTATGGCGTGTGGGGCGCGGCGCTGGGCACCGGCCTGATCACGGCGTTGCTGTCGTCGATCATGAACAATATGCCGACCGTGCTGATCGGCGCGCTGTCGATCGACGCGACCACGGCCCAGGGCGCGGTGCGCGAGGCGATGATCTATGCCAACGTCATCGGTAGCGACCTCGGCCCGAAAATCACGCCGATCGGCAGCCTCGCCACGCTGCTGTGGCTGCACGTCCTGTCGAGCAAGGGCATCGAGATATCGTGGGGCTATTACTTCCGCGTCGGCATCGTGCTGACCTTGCCGGTGCTGTTGATCACGCTGGCCGCGCTGGCCTTGCGTTTGGCTTAAACACATGAACAATCTGGACTAAACATGGAAAAGATCACCAACCTGCCCAACATCAATCCCGACCAGCTCGACCTGCCGAGGCTGGACAAGCTGGCCCAAGTCGGCGACCTGAGCCACCCGCCGCGCATCCTGATGCTGTACGGCTCGCTGCGGGAACGCTCGTTCAGCCGCTTCCTGACCGAGGAGGCGGCCCGCATCCTGGAGCACTTCGGGGCCGAGGTGAAGATCTTCGATCCGATGACGTTGCCGATGGCCGGCAGCGTGGCGGACGATCATCCGAAAGTGGTCGAGCTGCGCGAACTGTGCATGTGGTCCGAGGGCCAGGTGTGGTGCAGCCCGGAGCGCCACGGCGCCGTCACCGCCGTGATGAAGAACCAGATCGACTGGATTCCGCTGGAGATGGGCGCGATCCGTCCCAGCCAGGGCCGCACCCTGGCGGTGATGCAGGTCTGCGGCGGTTCGCAATCGTTCAACGTGGTCAATACGCTGCGCCTGCTCGGGCGCTGGATGCGCATGTTCACCATCCCGAACCAGTCGTCGGTGCCGATGGCGTACAAGGAGTTCGACGACGCGGGGCGCATGCGGCCCTCGGCCTACTACGACCGCGTGGTCGATGTGATGGAGGAGCTGTTCAAGATGACGCTGTTGCTGCGCGGCCGGTCGGACTATCTGACGGATCGTTACAGCGAGCGCAATGAACGGCAAATGAAGGCGATCGACGCCGCCATCAAACGGATCTGAACGGCTTGCCCTGTCAGCAAGCGGAATCCCGGCCTTTGCGCAACTGGTCCCACAACTTGTCCAGCATGGGCTTGCGGTGGGCGATGGCGCGGAACAGGCGGATCTCGAGCCGCATGGTCCATAGATCGCCGCCGGCGCGCACCAGCTTGCCTTCGGCCAGTTCGCGCGCGATGCTGCTCTCCGGCAGCCAGGCCAGGCCGTGTCCAGACAGCGCCATGGTCTTGAGCAGTTCGGCCATGTCGCTCTCGTAACAGCTGCGCAGGCAGACCGGCTGGCCGGTGCGCGCCTGCAAGCGTTGCACCACACGGCCGAAGTAGGATGTCGCCGTGTAGGCCAGATAGGGCAGGGGAGCGGCCGTGCCGCCTGGCAGCGCGAACATCGGCGATCCGGCGCGGTTGGGCACCGATACCGGCATCACCGTTTCGTCGCCCAGGTGCAGGAATTCAAAGCGCTGTGCATCCAGTTCGATCGGCAAGTCGGCGTGGTGGTAACACAGCAGCAGATCGCAGTTGCCCTCGACCAGCGACAGCACCGAGTCGTGCACATTGGTGGGCAGGATGCGCGCGGGCAGCGGGCCGTATTGGGCCTGCACCGAATTGAGCCATCCGGGAAAGAAGTTCAATGACAAGGCGTGGCCGGCCGACACCCGCAGCACCTGGTCATTGGTTTCCTCGACACGCAACACGGCGCGGGCATCGTTCAACAGCCGCACCGCCTCGGTGGCGCTTGCGGCAAACATCTTGCCCGCCGGCGTGAGCACCAGCGGATAACTGCTACGATCGACCAGATCGGCGCCCACCCAGGCCTCCAGCGTTTGGATGCGGCGGCTGAGCGCCGATTGGGTCACGCCACGGTCGTCGGCCGAACGCGAAAAATTGCGGGTCCGCGCGAGACTGATGAAATCCTCCAGCCACTTGATGTCCATCAGTCCGTTCTCCCCATGCCAACTGCCATTGTCCGCCCTGCCGTGCCTATCGTTATTCCGATTTCGCATAGTATCAGAGCAGCATAGCGGCCGTGACCGTATGCAGTCTTTGCCGCACGGCCAAAACAACGGATAATGGCGGCCAACTCATTTTGCGCACCAGATTGGAATTCCCCATGGAAATTAAGGTCAATTTTCTCGATAAGCTACGTCTTGAAGCTAAATTCGATGATTTCACGGTCATCGCCGACCAACCCATCCGCTACAAAGGGGATGGCTCGGCGCCGGGTCCGTTCGACTATTTCCTGGCCTCGTCCGCCTTGTGCGCCGCTTACTTCGTCAAGTTGTATTGCGTAACTCGCAATATTCCAACGGAAAACATCCGTCTGTCGCAGAACAACATTGTCGATCCCGAGAACCGTTACCAGCAGATCTTCAAGATCCAGGTCGAACTGCCGGCCGATATCTCGGACAAGGACCGGCAAGGCATCCTGCGCTCCATCGACCGCTGCACGGTGAAAAAGGTGGTGCAGGCCGGACCCGAATTCATTATTGAAGAAGTCGAGAACCTGGATGCCGACGCCCAGGCGTTGCTGACCATGAAGCCGGCAGGCGAAGCCAGCACCTATATCGTGGGCAAGGATCTGCCGCTGGAGCAAACCATCGCCAATATGTCCGGCGTTCTGGCGGGCTTGGGCATCAAGATTGAAATCGCGTCGTGGCGCAATATCGTTCCCAACGTCTGGTCGCTGCACATCCGCGATGCGCACTCGCCGATGTGTTTCACCAACGGCAAGGGATCGACCAAGGAAAGCGCCTTGGCGTCGGCTTTGGGCGAGTATATCGAGCGGCTGAACTGCAATCACTTCTACGCGGGCGCGTATTGGGGCGAAGATATCGCCAACGCCGCCTTCGTCCATTACCCGAACGAACGCTGGTTCAAGCCTGGCCGCAAGGACGCATTGCCGACCGAAATCCTGGATGAGTATTGCCTGGAAATCTACGACGCCGATCGCGAACTGCGCGGCTCGCATCTGTACGACACCAACTCCGGCAATGTGGAGCGCGGCATCTGTTCGCTGCCATTCGTGCGGCAGTCGGACGACGCGGTTGTGTATTTCCCGTCGAACCTGGTCGAGAACCTGTATGTCAGCAATGGCATGAGCGCCGGTAACACGCTGGCCGAGGCCCAGGTGCAATGCCTGTCGGAGATCTTCGAGAGGGCGGTTAAACGCGAAATTCTGGAAGGCGAAATCGCCTTGCCCGACGTGCCGCAGGAAGTATTGGCGAAATACCCGGGCATCGTGGCCGGCATTCAAGGGCTGGAAGAGCAGGGCTTCCCGGTGCTGGTCAAGGATGCGTCGCTGGGCGGAACCTACCCGGTCATGTGCGTGACGTTGATGAATCCACGCACCGGCGGAGTGTTCGCCTCGTTCGGCGCGCACCCTAGCCTGGAAGTGGCGCTGGAACGCAGTCTGACCGAGTTGCTGCAGGGCCGCAGCTTTGAGGGCTTGAACGATTTGCCCCGGCCGACGTTTGTCAGTAACGCCGTGACCGAGCCGAACAACTTCGTCGAACACTTCATCGATTCCAGCGGCATCGTGTCGTGGCGCTTCTTCAGCGCCAAGGCCGACTACGATTTCGTGGAATGGGATTTCTCCGGCCAAGGTGAAAACTCCAACGCCGAGGAAGCCGCGACCTTGTTCGGCATTCTCGAAGAAATGGGTAAGGAGGTCTACATGGCCGTCTACGACCAGTTGGGCTCGACCGCATGCCGGATTCTGGTGCCGGGCTATTCGGAAGTGTATCCGGTGGAGGATCTGATCTGGGACAACACCAACAAATCGCTGTTATTCCGTTCCGACGTATTGAACTTGCACAGCCTCGACGAGGACGCCCTGGAGGCGCTGCTCGAACGCCTGGACGATAACGAACTGGACGAATACGGCGACATCGCCACGTTGATCGGTGTTGAATTTGACGAGAACACGCCTTGGGGCCAGTTGACTACGCTGGAGCTGAAGCTGCTGATCAACCTGGCCCTGCAGCAGTTTGAAGACGCAAAAGAGCTGGTGGAAGCGTTCCTGCAATATAACGACAACTCGCTCGAGCGCGGACTGTTCTATCAGGCCTTGAATGTTGTGCTGGAAGTTGAGCTGGACGACGACCTGGAGCTGGAAGATTACGTGGTCAATTTCCGCCGGATGTTTGGCGACGCAAGGATGGACGCGGTGCTGGGATCGATGGACGGCAGCGTGCGGTTCTACGGCCTGACGCCGACGAGCATGAAGCTGGAAGGTCTCGACAGGCACGAGCGTTTGATCGATAGCTACAAGAAATTGCATGCGGCGCGCGCGAAGGCTGCGGTTTGACCTTGTCGTGGAATCGTGGCATCCCACTTCGGCCTTGAAGAGCACCCCGGGCGCTGATCATTGCAACGTTTGGTCGGCCCGGTGGCCGGCGACGAAGGTGCTCAACGCCAGCGACTGGTAGCCCCGCGCCAGCGTGTCCAGGCGAGTGGCGAAAGCGGCGTAGGCGGGATCGAGCTCCCGCAGGTAGCGCGCCCGCTCCCTGATCTCCCGCATGTTTCCGAGTTGCGCCAATTGCCACAGCACCTCGATCTCCTCGGCCGGCGGGATGACCAAATCCGTTGCGTCCTCCCCGGCCGGGTCGGCGGGCGCCGGGCGCGTGGAAATCCAGTGCAGCGACAGTTGGGTACCGATCGTGCGCAACAGTGCCGCGTGTTCGATCGGCTTGGCGAGAAAGGCGTTGGCGCCCGCTTCATAGCATTTCGATTCGTCCTCCCGGCTGGCGCCGGCGGTCACGGCGACAATCGGAATGGTCTCCCAACCCGGCATCCGGCGTATCCGCCGCGTCGTCTCATTGCCATCAAGCAGAGGCATCATGACATCCATCAAAATCAGCTCGGGCTTGAAGCTCTCCAGCAGGACCAGGCACTCCAGGCCGTTCTCCGCCGCAGCCACGATGAAGCCCACCCCCTGCAGCAAGTCCACCAACATCGCGCGATTTTGCGGCACGTCGTCGGCAATCAGCAATCGCTTGCGTGCGCCTTCATAACCGACGATGTCGTGCAGTGGCGCTACGGCGGCCGGGCTCTCGGTGGCGATCGGCACCGTCAGTTCAAACCAGAACGTGCTGCCCTTGTCCGGTTCACTCACGACCGCGATGTCGCCGCCCATCAGGCGCACCAGTTGTTGGCTGATGGCCAGGCCCAATCCCGCGCCGCCTTCGCGCCGCTTCATATTGCCCATCTGCTCGAAGGGTTGGAAAATACGCTCGAGTTGTTGAGCGCTCATGCCGATACCGCTGTCGGCCACCTCGAAGCGCAAGCGCGTGCTGGCGCGGCCGTCGTGGACGGCCGGGCCTTCCTCGGGCGACGCCGGCCGCACCCGCAGGGAAACGGCGCCGTGATCGGTGAATTTCACTGCGTTGCCCAGCAGGTTGAGCAGCACTTGGCGCAAGCGTGTCTCATCGATCGTGACGGCGGCCGGCAAGTCGGCGACCAACTCGTAGCTGAACCGGATGCCTTTTTCTTCGGCCTTCACGCGCACGATGTCGCTCACCACCCGCAGGAAAACGTCGAGATCGACGGCGGTCGGATACAAAACCATCTTTCCGGCTTCGACCCGCGCCATGTCCAGGATGTCGTTGATGAGCGTGAGCAAATGCTGGCCGCTCTCATGAATGGTGTCCAGGCCGACGGCCTGCCGTTCGCTGAGCTGTTGGCTGTCACGCCTCAGCAACTGGGCATAGCCCATGATGGCATTGAGCGGGGTGCGCAATTCGTGGCTCATTTGCGCCATGAAGTTGCTGCGCTGGTGTGCCAAGCGGATCGCCTCGGCCAGGGCCGTCTCGCGCGCCGCCTCGGCCGCCTTGCGTTCGCGATCGACGGCGGTCAAATTTTCCAGGCGTGAATTGCTGGCCGAAAGGCTGGCGCGAAAGTGGAGCAGGCCCAGCGACAAGCCGAACAGTCCGCATCCGATCCAAGCGGACACCAGATACATGAGCAGGGTTGTTTTCGACATCCATTTGCCGCGGAATTCGATCGACCGCAATTCGATCGTGATAAGCTGTTTTGGGCCTAACACCGCGGTCGCAATCTCCACGGCCGTCACGCGGTCAAGCCGCGTGGGGTTTTTAGACAACGGTATCTTGTGTGCGCTCCGCCACCACTCCGCAGTGTGCACCACGTTGAGTGGAATCGTGAAAGTCGTTTCGGGAGGGGGAGCGACCTCGGCTTCGTTATATCGCTGCGAGTTCCAAACACCTGGAGTGGATAAGCCCGGTTCAAAATTCAGCAGGTGCAGCTTGAACAATTTGGGATGATCGCTCGTATAGCGCATGTTAAAGGTAATCGTATCGAAATGCGAAAAGTCCAGTCCCTCGCCCGGCTCGCCCATCAGAAACTGCATTTTGCAAAATGGATACTGGGCGCCGGTTCCCAGGTCGCAGCGCATCGTGAGCGCATCGTCGGTGCGCACCAGCGTTGCGATCGAGTCGCCGTTGTCGTCGTCACGGTCGTCCGCCAGTTTGACGCCATGTGGGTGGCGAGGCGATATCTCAAGGCTCCGGACCATGCCGAAATGCTGCCAGATCAACAATGTCGGCGTCAGGAATAACAATAAGATAACCAGATAGTAAATTATTGCTGTTGGCCTGGAGAGCGTCTGATTCATGTGCGGACCGATGGGTTCTTGGAACAGCAAGGGCAGGGTGGAGCGAGCCCAAGTATATACCCGGGTCTGGTAGCATAGGACCAACTTCCACGAACTCATCTTGTGTACAGCCGGAGTAACCATGAACCTGCCGCCAGACTTGCGTGGCCGCACCATCTTGATCGTCGACGATATCCCGGCCAATCTGACCTTGGCGGTCGACATGCTGGAACAGCACGGCCTGCGCCTATCCGTGGCGCAATGCGGCGACGAAGCCTTGCAGCGGGTGGCGTTCGCCCCGCCGGACCTGATACTGCTCGACGTGCGGTTGCCGGGCATCGACGGCTTTGAAGTGTGCCGCCGCCTCAAGTCCGGCGGCGGCGCGGCGGCCGCCGTGCCGGTGATCTTCATGACCGCGCTGACGGACACCGCCGACAAGGTGGCCGGCTTTGCCGCCGGCGCGGTGGACTACGTCACCAAGCCGCTGCAGCTCGATGAGGTGCTGGCGCGGGTATCGACCCATCTGCGGCTGGCCGCAATGCGGACCCAACTGGTGGACCAGAATGCGCTGCTGATGCGCGAGAACCAGGAACGCCGTGAAGCCGAGCGCGTGCTGCAGCAATACCGCGACAGTCTGGAACTGCAGGTGGCAGCGCGCACCGCCGAAGTGCGCGAGTTGGCCACGCATCGGGAAACCACGCGTGAAGATGAACGCAAGCATATCGCCCACGAGCTCCACGATGAACTGGGCCAATCGCTGACCGCCTTGCGCATGCGGGCCGGGCTGCTGCGGGTACGGTTCGGCGCCGATGTTCCGGGTCTGAACGAGCACGTGCGCCAGTTGACCGATTTGGTTGACCGCAGCATCGGCGTGGTGCGCAATGTCGCCACGACCTTGCGGCCAACCGTGCTGGACATGGGGATCGGCTCGGCGCTGGAATGGCTGGTCGACGAGTTCCGCAGGCATAGCGGACTCGATTGCAGCCTGACGCTGGATCTGGAACCGGGCGGGCTGGACGAACCGCAAGCGATCGCCATATTCCGCATCGTGCAGGAGTCGTTGACCAATATCGCGCGCCATGCGAACGCTAGTGAAACCGCGGTCACGCTGCGGTGTTCCGCGCATCAGTGCGTTTTGCGGGTCGAGGACAACGGGTGTGGATTCGATCCGACGGCGGCACGGCCGCAATCGTTTGGCTTGCTGGGTATCCGCGAGCGCGCGCTCAGTTTGGATGGACGGCTTGAGATTGTTAGCCGGCCTGGCGGGAGCACCTGTGTCGATGTGGTTTTGCCGCGCAAGCCGGCGTGACCGTAGCGTGTAGTGGGGCGGGACGGCCGCTTATCTAAACCGCGCTATCGCGCCTGCGGTGGCGCTGGCTTGGCCCGTTGCATCCGTGCACGCCACCTTCGCATGGCACTTCGTGCCATCCTGAAAACGCGTGATATCCACCCACTAAGCCGTCGGAGCGCACGCATCGTACCGCACCCTGTCGCCCATGCAGCCTGCGCTGCATCCTTGAACAACTGAACGCTGCGCCGGCCCTCGGTCGGGCTGCGCGAGCCCATGGAAAGCAGCTTTATCGTCGAGGTGGCGATTTTTCCGCCAACGACCAAAGAGAAAAACCCGTAATAGAGCCAGCGATAATGTTTGCTGCGCTTATCCCCGATGGTTAGGGCTAGCAGCCTTTGCTGCTCCTCGCGCAGCCGAACCAGCGTCGGGATGATGCATTCGCTCGCCAGCGCGGTCGAGCGAACGATGTGCTCCTTATCTACCTTTCCATCAAGTGGGTCAGCAAAAGCGTTGCAGTACATAGCTGGCGTGCGCAGGCACACCGTGGAAGACGGCGCCAACTGCGAGATGCCAGGAGCTAACTGCTTGACCCGGCACTTCGCCGCGTTGTAAGCGGCGATCTCGCGCCGTATAGTAATGACTTCCTGGGGCAGGAGGGGGCGACGAAAGCGCGCGTATATATCGGCCGAGGTGTGCGGACCGAACTCTGTAAAGATCGCTACATGGTCGCTCGCGTAGTCCAGCAAGGTTTGCTGGACGTCGGAAGCCCAGCGACACGAGGCTGAATCGGTGCTCTGATGTTCTTCGCACCACGCCACATAAGCGCCCGTTTGACGAGCCAAATAACTACTGGCCTGGCGCGACGTGGACTGACTTTCCGCCAATTCCTTCGCATGTTCCCCAACGCTTGCATCAGCCACGAAAAACACGGCAGCGACGAGGCCCGCAGTACACCACAAATGGTCGTACAGGTCACCGAACCGATTCCCTAAGAGGAGGACGTCGGCCAGTAGGATTGTTAGGCACCATCCCAGCAGCACACCGAGTGCGAGCAGCGGCAGAAAGCCGAGCGGTGCGCCCAGCACCCCGGTTCCGTTGATGTCGAATCGATCGGGAAGATAGCGAAGCATCGGCCATAGCGAAACCAGGTTGAGGCATCCGGGCAGCGCAAGCAAGCCTGCGGCACCCATGGCGCCGCGTTTGCGGCCCAGGACGTAGCTGCTTACCACGAACAGAGCGGCCAGCGCCAAGCTGCACAGCGCAAGTATCCCGAGCAGCGGTATGGTAGCTTGCGCGGGAGACCAGTAACTACTGGCGATATGTCCATGTGGATCGCGCTGAACGAAATTCGATGACGCGATTCCCAGTCCTTCCATGTTTTGTTGTATGTTCCACGCCGCGCCATGCAGGGTCGAGACATACGGATACAGAAAGGTTCGGAGCATGCGGGGATCCCTCAGTGAAAAGACTAGCGCGATCGAATTTGACTAGCGCCCAGCTCGAACAACTGAAACTACCTCAACGACGTGCAGATGGGGCTCAGGTGGTGCAAAAAGCGTTCGCAAGCTCGACAAAAATGGCTAACCCTGTGATTTTAATTGCTATTTAACTTCCGTCGTTTTTCCCTGACGTTCAATTTGAGCTGCATCAACGAAACACGACGTAGTCATCACATCACATGTCAAGGCCAAGTTCAGATGTCGTCACAACTTCGCATAATTTATATTATGTAAAATATAGTATTACGACATGGGGGTGTCTTTCACCTAAATCGCGCCAAGTCGAACATCCCGTATAGCCGCCGTCTTCCACTGCCAGTGCCCGCCGCGCGACCACCTGAGCAACATCGGTCAGCGCCCAGCCCTCACAAAAAACCGCTATCGCTAGCGTTTTTTTGTGAGGTTCGGCTTGCTATTTACTGCCTGGCCTTTTCTTCGTCCGCCGGTTGATGTTTGTCGCCCTGCCTGGCGGCTGCCTTTTGCTGTTCGGCGGCCTCGATCTGTGCGATCTGCTGCTCCATCAACTGGATCGTTCGCTGCAGGTCGAAAATCTGCTTGAACAGCAGCTTCTGCAGCTCCGGATCGCTGGTTTCACGCAACTGCTTTTGCATCGAGGCGAGCTGCTTGCGCACGCCCTTGATCTGCGCCATGATCCGCATGATCTGGTTCTGTGCGCCGGCGCTGTTGGTGACGCTGCGGGCGCTGCTGCCGATGCTCAATGCCATAACCCCTCCGTATCTGATGTGCCGCGATAGTAATCCAGTTTAATAATTTAAAGCAACTAAATCATTTTGGTAATCCACCACCACGTCGCATTCGGACGGACCTCGGTGGTGCGGTCGGGAATTTGGCAATACTCCCTAGGGCATCAGCGACAGAACGGGCGCGCTGGTCTGCAACCGGACCACCATATCTACTCCCTCGTGCATACTTGCATTCTCGCCCAGGACAATCCCCTCGGCGGATTGAGTGAAGCGTACCGGCACACCCGCCAGCGTGCTTGCCGAAACGATTTTCTGCGCCAGCGGCGGTAATTTCAGGGTATCGCCGCGCCATGACCGAACATGCAGGTAGACGTTCTTACCGCGTACCGTGGAACCGTACAGTCCATCCACCGGCTGGAATGGACCTGGCCGGGTGTTGTAAATACTCTCGCCATTGACGCGCATCCACGCCCCCAGGCCCCGTAGGGTCTCGATCTGCGCCGCCGGGATGTTCCCGTCCGCATCGGGGCTCATATTGACCAGGGCATTGCCGTTGCGAACGACAGCATCGACCACGAGACGTATCACCTCCTGTGCCCCCATAGTCTTGCCCGAGGCTATGAATCCCCAGCCCGGTCCTATCGAAAAGGCTTTTTCCCACGGTTTCGACCGCACCGGCCCGGTGACTGTGTGCGCGCCCTCCTCCGTATCGAAATCGCCCTGCCAGCCCGAGCGCGGATTGATAACGATCTTGGGTTGGCGCTTGCGGACCTCGGCATTCAGGATTTCAGGGCGCCATAGCCAGGCAGCGTCGGCATCCGATCCCTGATGCGCAAGCCAGCCGCCGTCGTACCAGAGAATGTCGATCTTCCCATAATTGCTCATTAACTCGGCGACCTGCCCGTAGCCTTGCTTCTTCATGAGCGCCGCATTGTCCGGCAATCCCTTGGGATTGAAGTAGCCCGGAAAGCGCCAGTCCATCGGCGAATAGTAAATGCCGACTTTCATGCCATGCCGGCGCACCGCGTCTGCATAAGGCCCGATGAAATCCTGTCGCGCCGCGGAATGCGCGGAGTCATAGTTGCCATAGCTGGACGGGCTGTCGAACATCGCAAAGCCGTCGTGGTGCCTGGCGGTCATCACCATGTACGCCGCCCCGGCATCCTTCGCCAACATTGCCCAAGCGTCCGGATCGAAATTTTTCGGTTTGAAACGATCCGCAAGTGCCGCATATTCCTTCGGATCGATCTTGTCATTGAACATGTGCCACTCCCCTTTCGCGGGAATGGCATAGAGGCCCCAGTGGATGAAAATGCCCAATTTGGCGTCACGCCACCAGCGCATGTCTTCAGCAGGTAACAGCAACTCCGGCGCGAGGTGGCCGGAATCGGACTTCGATTTGAGGGCGGACCGTTCCTCATCGGTGACGGCCGCCGCTTGTGCCCACACGTCCCAATTGCCCAGCAGCAGTAAGCAAACAGCGGTCAATAGCGTCTTCTTCATATTTTCCTTTTCTAAAAGCGCAGCCGAAGCTTCCGCACCGGCGGTCGTCCCGACACAACGGCGCGGCCCCTTGACGAGGCCGTGCCCGTGGTGGTTCAGGGAGTCGACGGCACGATGGTGACGACCACGCGCCGGTAGCGCGTGAGCGCCGGACTGCCCTTGTCGGTCACCTTGACGATGAAGTGGGCGGTTTCCGGCTTGGTGACCACCGGCGCCTGCCCTGTAACGGTATGATGATTTTCCGCGTACCCCAGCTTGATCTCCTCCCTGTAGCTGCCCGCTTCCGGATACTGGAACCACAGATAGCTCAAGCTGTCTCCATCGGGGTCGGAGCTGCCGGCGGCGCTCATCATGAACACTTCGCCGGATTTGATGGTCAGACGGTCGCTATTGCCGAGCTTTACGACCGGCGGATGATTCGCCCCCTTGTACGGCTTGGTGGTCCAATCCATCCGCGCCGCGAAATCGTTCTGGAAATCTTTGCGCCAGCGCCAGATGGTGGTCCTGTATCCCGTGGAGACCTTGTCGTGGGCTTTCACGGTGCGGCCATAGTCGTTGTGGATAAACGGCCTGTAGCTATCCACGGCGTTGCTCCAGATGGGGCGCGGCTCTTGCAGGACCGGGACGTTGCCGGTGAAGCCTTTCGGGTCGGTGGTTTCCAGCGCCGGCGTGTACAACTCGTAACGCCCGCCCCAGCCGCCCCAGTCCGGATGCTCGGGTGCGTTCAGGCCGTTCGGTATCAGGGACAGGAAGGCCGGTGTATCGCCCTCGATGCCAAAAGAGACATCCGGATACACCGCGCCCAGCGGTCCATGCCCCTGCTGGATATGTGTGGCGATCCACCTGTTGCTTATCTCCGTGCTGTCGAAGCCCTGCTCGGTCGAGTGCATGCCGGTCCAGGTGCCGTTGCCGTAGCCGCCGGGGCTGACGATATAGAACAGATCGGGAAATTTGGTGCGCATCCAGATACCGGTATCGTCCTGATCGGAGATCGTATAGACGCGCAACTTCTTCAACAGCCGGGCGGCCTGCTCGGGCGTCCTGTCGTGGTCTATCCGGTACAACGCTTGAGCAAGCGTATTGGCGCCGCCCCACACAGAAACCCATAGGGGCCGCGTGTCATTTTTCTCCAGCGCCTTGACGATGGCGTCCGATCCCGGCGTATCCTTGCCGTCGCCGACACCTTGCATGCCGTAGAGCGGCGAGCCGGAGCGCACCAGCGCTTTCAGTGCCTGCGCTTTCGGAAAGCCCGGTTCGTGCTTCAACAGATTGGGTTGCACCTGGCCGTAGGCGTCGATAATCGTATGCATCGTTGCTGGTGCGATGCGCGACTTCTGATGCGTGGAGGTCGTGGCGACGATGCCTTCGATATCGATCTGGTTCGCGTACAAAAGCAAGCGCACCAGCGACTGGCTGTCATCGGGATCGGCCTCGATATCGCTGAGGACAATCAGGCGTTGTTTCGGTTCGGCGTGGCAAACGGCAGGCACGCAGGTCAGGACAGTCGCCAACAGGGCAGTGGTTGGAAGTAGTCGCATCGTATCTCTCGTGAATTAAGGGGCTAGCTCGCAGCACGGATTGTGATTCACACCCAGCGGGAAGACAATTATCAAATCCGCCGGTGGGACGAATAATTTTATTTAAACCGCACCGAAGTGGCGTTTTTGATGAAATTACTGCATCCGTGCAGATAATCGCATTGATAGTGCACGCCCTTGCATTCGCCGCGCGACGATACAGCTACACTTCGCCAGTTCTGCCGGGCGACCGGGGCCCGCGCCTCCTCGCAGCAAACGACAGCCACTATCAACGGGCAGCATACCCGATTAATATTCCCCATATAACCAGTAAAAACTGTGACCATGAAATTTGACACCAGGATTCCATCAATAATTTCAGTATATTTTATTCGGAAAATAGTCGGGATTATCTCCGCCTCCATTGTTTTATTTGTTCCGGGTACTTCTTTTGCGCAAGCTGAAAATCCGATCATTTTCGCCGATGTGCCTGATGTGGCCATGATCAGGGTGGGCAATAATTACTATATGAGCAGTACGACGATGCACATGAACCCTGGTGTGCCCATTATGAAGTCCACCGACCTTGTCAATTGGAAGCTGCTCAACTATGCCTACGATACGTTGGCGGATTTGCCGGCGTTGAACTTGACGGACGGAAAAGGCATCTATAGTAGAGGTTCATGGGCGAGTAGCCTGCGCTACCACAAGGGTACATATTACGTCACCACTTTTGCACATGACACGCCGGGCGAAACCTACATCTTCAAAACAAAAGATATAGAAAAAGGAGACTGGCAAAGGGTGTCCTTTAAGCCTTCGTATCATGACAGTTCTTTGTTTTTCGATGACGATGGCAAGGTCTATCTGATTTACGGCGCTAACCAGCTGAAAATTGTTGAGCTGAATGATGATCTGACCGGCGTCAGGCAAGATGTTCCCGAGCGAGTGCTTATCGAGAATTCCAGTGCGCCTTGCGGCAAAAAACCTAGCCTGAATGCCGAGGGGTCTCAACTATTCAAAGTCAGTGGGAAATACTATTTATTCAATATTTGCGCGCCGGCGAACTGGGGAATGCGGACGGAAATCATACATCGGGCAGACAGCATCAACGGTCCCTGGGAAGGAAAAATCGCATTCCAGGACCTGGGAATTGCCCAGGGAGGATTGATAGACACCCCCGACGGACGTTGGTTCTCTTACCTTTTTCGCGATTTCGGTGCCGTTGGGCGGATTCCTTATCTCGTTCCCGTGAAATGGGAGGATGGTTGGCCCGTATTGGGCGAAAATGGCAAAGCCCCGGAAAAGCTGGACCTGCCCGCCAGTACGGGTTTGATTCCGGGTTTGGTTGCTTCCGATGAGTTCAACCGTAAAAATGGCGAGGCGGCGCTACCATTGGTTTGGCAATGGAACCACAATCCGGACAACGCGCTGTGGTCCGTTAGCGAAAGAAAAGGATTTCTGCGTCTCAAGACAGGAAAAATAGACCCTGATTTTCTCTTGGCCAGAAACACGCTCACGCAGCGCACGATCGGCCCGACTAGTTCGGCTTCTGTCGTCCTGGATGCCTCAAAAATGAAGGAAGGCGATTACGCTGGATTATCGGCTTTGCAAAAAGACTATGGATTGGTGGGCGTCAAAATCGAGGGCGGTAAAAAAACGATAGTGATGACCAGCACCGATAAAGACAAAGCTGTTGAAATGCAGCGAATTCCATTGCATCAAAATAATATCCATTTCAAAATCGACTGCTATTTTGCCGATAAAAAAGACGAAGCCAAGTTCTTCTACAGTTTGGACGGCAAGATTTGGAAGCCGATAGGTGAAACCCTGAAAATGAAATATACGATTCCGCATTTCATTGGCTATCGTTTCGGCTTGTTCAACTATGCCACAAAGCATGCGGGTGGATACGTGGATTTTGACTGGTTCAGGATTAAATACTAAGATAAATTCTGATAACAGATAAAAATTTACAGGTTGCATGACATGCTGTACATTGCGAGACCTGACAACTGCGCCGCCCCGGCGTGCGGCGGACCCGCCATTGTCAGAGCTCTCAACTTTCACTTGTATGCACACCTTATATTCAAAAGCACTGGTTCGGCTGGTCCTGCTTCTCTGCATCAGTATTCTGATCGGGTATCTATGCGTCAACCGCAGCTATCACCGCGTCCCCCTGTTCGGGCAGGAGGATTTTTCCTGGCAGTTGCGCGCGTCGCACAACGGCGACGACGCGACCGCCCCGCTGCAGGCGAAAGTCGACGCCGGGCGCCTGATCATGGAATTCGTCCTGTCGCGCGACAATCCCTATCCCTTTGCGTTGACCGCCCTGCTGCTGACAGACCGCACCGGCAAACCGACGTTGTCCAACTGGTCCAGGTTCGGCAAAATGAGTTTCGAGGCGCGCTGCTTCCCAGCCGGTACCATCCGCATCGGCCTGAACACCTTCGATGACAAGCTGTCCAAGCCGGATCAGCTGCAGACTTATCGCGCGCCATCGGCTTTCGTCAACTGCAATCAGGACGGAGCCATCGCCGAGGTCGACCTGACGCGTTTGACCGTTCCGCTGTGGTGGAGCGAAATGAACAAACTCGACCCATCGGACCAGGGCTACTCGCTGGATAAGGTCGCGCAGATCGAAGTGGGCACGAGCAAGGCCAGCCGGCTCGGCATTCCATCCCGCATCGAAATCGCCAACATCGAATTGCACGACCGGAATTACGCCTACCTGTATTTTTTCGCCGTGTTCCTGATCGTGGCCTGGAGTGGTTTCGGGTACTGGTTCGTCAAGCAGTGCGCGGTGGCCTTGGCCAACGACCTGCACGCCCGGATGCAGAAAGATCTGCCGCTGGTGGCCTACCAGCAGTTGGCGCTGGAGCCGCACCGGGAAAAAGAAAAATCCAACCTTCTGAGACTGCTGGCGACGCGTTACGCGGATTCGGAACTGGATCTGGACACGGTCGTGTCGGAAACCGGCGTCAACCGCAATAAGGTCAACGAAATACTGAAGGCGGAAATGGGCTACACCTTCACCGGTTACCTGAACAAGCTCAGATTGACCGAGGCGTCGCGCCTGTTGGTGGAAAACACCAACGCCAGCATCGCGGAGATCGCCTATTCGGTGGGCTACAAGAATTCCTCGTACTTCAACCGCCTCTTCAAGGAGGAATACCATTGCACGCCCAAGGCCTTCCGCGAAGTCTTCAAGAAGGAGGCGCCCGAGCCGGCGCCGTCCAGCACAGCCTAAGGCCGAGGGTTCATCCGCGCCCCAGCACGCCGCGCAGGTAGGCGTCGTGTTTGGGCATGGCCGCCACGGCGGTGGCGATGCATTGGCGGCGCCACCGCAATCCCTGCAGCGCCACCGCCCGCTCGATGTCGCCCAACGACGGGTCGGCGCGCTCGGGCCAATGCCCCATGCCGGCATGGATCGCCAGCCAGCTGGTCGCGTCGAAGCCCTCCAGGTCGTACTGGTGCAACGCGCCCGCCTGGCGCCACGCGTGGAGCTTGAAAACCAAGGTCTCGGGTAGCTCCATGGTTGCCATCGCGCGCCACAGCGCGCTGTCGCGGCGCGCGCTCAGGCAGTAGTGCATGATGATGAAATCACGCACGCGCGCGAACTGGCGCCCCATTTCGCCGTTGTAGTCGGCCAGCACGTGCTCGGTCAACGGCGCGGCCGTCAACAGCAAATCGATCAGCTTCCCCAGCGCCCGCTGGACCAGGAAGATGCTGGTCGATTCGAGCGGCTCCAGGAATCCCCCCGACAGGCCCAGCGCGACGACGTTGTGCACCCAGGCGCGCGCGCGGTGGCCGGTCTGGAAGCGCAGCAGGCGCGGCTCGGCCAGCGCCGGCCCGTCCAGCTGCCCCAACAATTGTTCGCGCGCGCGATCCTCGTCGATGTAGCGGCTGGCGAAGACGTGGCCGTTGCCGGTGCGGCTTTGCAGCGGTATCCGCCACGCCCAGCCCGCCTCCAGCGCGGTGGCGCGCGTGTACGGCGTCAATTCGGTCCCGATCCGTTCGGTCGGACAGGCCCAGGCCCGGTCCACCGGCAGCCAGTGGCTGAAGTCGACGAACGGTTCGCCCAGGGTGCGCCCCAGCAGCAGCGACGCGAAGCCGGAGCAGTCGATGTACAGGTCGCCGGCGACCACGCGCCCGTCGGCCAGGGTAAGCCGGTCGACGCCGCCGTCGGCGCGCCGCGCCACCTCGACGATGCGCCCCTCGGTGCGGCGCACGCCGCGCCGCTCGCCCAGCTTGCGCAGGAAGGCGGCGTACAGCGCGGCGTCGAAGTGGTAGGCGTAGTCGTAGCGGTCGGCCTCTCCCGGCACCGCGAAGCGGCCCTGGCCGGCCATCACGCTCGACAGGCATTGCTCCCCCAGGGATCCAAGGCCGGCCTCGCCCAGCCGATGGTGCTGGCCCCACACCGCGCGGGAACCGCTCAGTTCGCCGAAATCACCGAAGGTGTGGAAATAGCTTTCGCCCTGCGCGCGCCAGTCGCAAAACTGGATGCCCAGCTTGTAGCTGCCGTTGGTGGCGCGCAGGAACTCGGCTTCGTCGATGCCGAGCAGGCGGTGGAGGTTGCGGATCGATGGAAAGGTCGCCTCCCCCACGCCGACGATGCCGATCTCCTCCGACTCGACCAGCTCGATGGTGGTGGCGCCCTCGAGGGCGGTGGCCAGCGCGGTGGCCGCCATCCAGCCGGCCGCGCCGCCGCCGACCACCACGATGCGTTTGAACGTTGGCTTCATGGCGCGGCGCAGTGCCGGGCGATGTGCCCGGCGTGAGCGGGCATCGCCTTGACCACCTGCGCGATCGTCTCGCGCCGGCTTGCCAAGTGCCCCAGCAACTGGTCGAAATTGAGGCTGTCGATCAGCGGGTCGTCCCGCTTGGGCACCACGCCCAGCCCCATCAGCAGCGAGACCATCGACGGTTCTGCGAAGCCGAGCGCATCGTAGACCACGACACGGCCGGTTTCCCGGTACGTCTCGATCTGGTGCCGCAGCGTGTCGGGAATCGCCATGTTGGCGCAGTAGCGCCAGAAGTCCGAGTCGGTGCGGTTGGTGAGCTTGTAATGCATGATGATGAAGTCGCGCACGTACTCGTAGCGTTGCGCGACCAGGCGGTTGAACTCGTCGGCCAGCTCGGGGCGGTAGTCGCGATCGGGGAAATACTGGAGCAGCCAGCCGACCGCGTTTTCGATGATGTTGATGCTGGTCGATTCGAGCGGTTCGAGGAAGCCGCTCGACAGGCCGATGGCCACGCAGTTCTTGACCCAGGACTTGCGCCGCCGGCCCGTGGTGAAGCGCAACTGGCGCGGCTCGCCGAGCGGTTCGCCGTCGAGGCCTTCGAGCAGCACGCGCCCGGCCTGCGCGTCGCTGGTGAAACCGTCGCAATAGACGTGGCCGTTGCCGGTGCGGTGCTGAAGCGGAATGCGCCAGGTCCAGCCGGCTTCCTTGGCGGTGGAGGTGGTGTACGGCGTGAGCGGCTCGGCCTTGGCGCACGGGACGGCCTGCGCGCTGTTACACGGCAGCATGGCGCTCCAGTCCTCGTAGCCGGCCTGGTACACGCCTTCGATCAGCAGGCCGCGAAAGCCCGAGCAATCGACGAACAGGTCGCCCTCGACGCGGCGGCCGTCGCGCAGCCTGAGGGCGGTGATGAAACCGGTGTCGGGGTGCTGCTCGACGTGCTCGATCATGCCTTCGATACGCTTGACGCCGCGTTGCATGGCATAGTCGCGTAAATAGGCGGCATACAGGCCGGCGTCGAAATGGTAGGCGTAGCCATAAGCGTCGGTGATCGATGGCATGTCGTCTTGCGGCGGCACGAAGCGGTTGCTGCGCGCCATCATGGTCGCCATCGACCATTGCTCGTAGGACGGCATGTCCTTGAACACGCGCGACAGGCGCAGCCAGTACATGGTCGCCGGGCGGTTCTCGATGGCCGGACCGAAGTCGCCGAAGCCGTGGAAAAACCGGTTGCCGACATGGCCCCAATCCTTGAATTCGATGCCGAGCTTGAAGGTCGCCTGGGTCTTCCTGACGAAATCGGATTCGTCCAGACCGAGTGCGAGATTGAAGTAGCGGATGGTCGGCAGCGTCGCCTCGCCGACGCCGACGGTGCCGATCTCGGGCGACTCGACCAGCACCACTTCGCAGCTCTTCGGCAGCTTGAGCGCCAGCGGCGCGGCGGCCATCCAGCCGGCGGTGCCGCCGCCCACGATGACGACTTTTCGTATGTTTTTGTCGGACATGTCATTGCTTCTTTTTAGAGTGCTCGCCCCCGCGGGCAAGGATGCGGCCGGCGTGTCGATGCCGGTGAAGTGAGCCCGCCGCCGCGCCGTCAGCATTGGACGCGCGGCGGTGGAGCGAAATAATTCTCGCACGAATCCGCGCTAAAAAACATGCCGGTCCGCGAAGTCGCAATCTACTGAATTTAATATGTTGTATTGATGTTTTTTGTAATTGCCGCAAGTATTTCCTCTCCACATAATAGCCCCCACGAGTGTGATACCGCAGACAACGAATTGTCGTCGTCGACGCCGCCGGAAGCAGCGGAGCGGATGCGCATTTTCGTTTGCCAGCGGCGCGGCCGGTGACAGCTAACCAGCACTAAAAGCACCAGAGAGAAACCATAAAATCATGAGGGGACAAAAAATGAAAATGCAGCTTACGGCTGTCGGATTGGCCTGCGCCACGTTGTTGGCCGCCTGCGGAGGCGGCGGCGACAAGGGCGCCGACGGCGGGCTGGCGCAGTCGATTTCCTTCCCATTCCCGGGCGGCGCGACCGTGGGCGCCCCGGCCACCGTCGCCACCATCGAGCTCAAGGCGACCGCCAGTTCCGGCGGTCCGGTCACCTACGTGTCGAACACGCCGGGCACCTGCACCGTCAGCGGCGCCACGCTGTCGCTGCTGAAAGCCGGCGAGTGCTCGGTCAACGCCAACCAGGCCGGCGGCGATGGCTACGCTCCGGCCTCGGCGCGCCAACTGTTCGTCATTCCCAAGCGCCCGGCGGTGATCACTTTCCGCAATCCGGGAGCGCAGCCGCTGGACGCGGCGCCGTTGCCGCTGGTGGCGAGCGCCGCCGAAGCACTGCCGGTCACCTTTAGCACCAGCACGCCGGAGGTGTGCTCGGTCAGCGGCAGCACGTTGCAAAAGCGCGCCAACGGCCTGTGCGTGGTCAGCGCCACGGCGGGCGGCGACGATATCTACCTGGCGGCGAAAGTGGACAAGACCATCCCGATCGGCGACGCGGTATTGCCCCCGCTGAATTTCGCCAGCGGCTACAAGACAAACGATGTCGGGCGCACATTGGAGAACGGCAAAATCGAATGGTATTCCTCGGATCCGACCAAAACCACCGTGGCCGCCGACGGCGGCACCTTCGCGCTCGCCATGGACAAACAGTCGAACGAGCCTAATTTCGGCGGCTACTACGGTCTCACGGTTTACGCCGCCGGCCTGCAGGATATGGTCAAGGGCGGCGAGACCGGCGGTGTGGTGATCGATGGCCAGCAGGCGATCAAGTTCAATCTGATGATGAACCCCGAAATGGTGGCCGCGAACAAGACCCGGCTCAGAGTCTGGCTCTACCTGGGCCACAACGCCAAATTCAACAACAACGATTGCAACGTGCGCCTGGAAAAGTTCATCACACCGGTGTTCTCGGCGTCCGTGCAGGGCGTGCAGCAGCAAAGTATCGATCTCAAGTCGTTCACCGTTGTGGAGAGTTGCGGCCTGGACGCGCTCGACGTCTCGGAGGAGCTGCAGGACCACGCGATCTCCAAGATCGAGTTCAACGTGCCTGATATTAACAATCTGCAGCCGAACGCCGGGACCAGCACCTACACCACCAGCGTGACGATGGGAACCATCACATTCCAATGATGGCGCGCGATGATTTACCCCGCCGGCGGTGCCCGGCGGGCAAGCAAAGCACTTATAAGATTCCAACAGGACGGAGACAATGAAAACAATCGGAACACCAATCAAGCGCGAACCGCTGCGGATGACGGCGCTGGCACTTGCGGCGGCGCAGGTCGCAATGTTCTACAGCGGCGCTGCGCATGCACAGACGGCGCCCGCCGCGCCGGCCGCCAAGGATGGGGAAATCACCGCCGTGGTGGTTTCGGGCCAGCGCGCGGCGATGCAATCGGCCGCCAAGCTCAAACAGAATTCCGAGGAGGTCGTCGACGGCGTCGTCGCCGAGGAGGCCGGCAAGCTGCCCGACAGATCGATCACCGAGGTGCTGCAGCGCATCGTCGGCGTGACGATGGACCGCAACAAATCGCGCGGCGACCCGGAGCACTTCTCGGTCGAGGGGTCCGGCATTTCCGTGCGCGGCCTGACCTGGGGATCGTCGACGCTGAACGGCCGTGAATCGTTCTCGGCCGGCTGGCCGGGGCGCGAATTGAGCTGGGGTGACATTCCGGCCGAACTGATGTCGGCGGTGATCGTGCACAAGAATCCGCCGGCCGACCTGATCGAGGGCGGCGTCAGCGGCCAGGTCGACTTGCGCACCGCGCTGCCGTTCGACTACAAGGGCGACAAATTCTCGGCCTCGACCTACCTCAACTACAACCAGCTCGGCTCGAAAACCTCGCCAGCCCTCTCCGGCCTGGTGTCCAAACGCTGGGAAAACGACTTCGGCCAGTGGGGCGCGCTGATCGACGTGTCCGCCAACAAGAACAACACCCACAACGACACGATCCAGGTCGACGCCTACTTCCCCCGCACCGACATCGTCGACGGACAAACCTTGTGGGTGCCCAAATCGGGATCGTGGCGCACCAACACCAGCGAGACCAACCGCGCCGGCGTGTATGGCGCGCTGCAGTGGAAGAAGGCGGGCATGGAGTCGGCGCTGACCTATTTCCACTCGGGCTACAAGGACAAAACGGTCGAGAACGCCTTGTTCACGGGGGTGGAAAACCCCTACATGTCCAAGCTGGTCGACCCCGTGTTCGACAGCCGGGGGATCTTGCAGAAGGCCAAGTACACCTATCCGATCGGCGGCGCCGGCGCCAATCAGTTCGCCGCCGGCGGCCTGGGCTTCAACTCCAACCAGGCCTTCAGCGAATCGAGTTCGCAAACCAGGGAGATCGCCTGGAACGCCAAATGGAACATCAACGAGCGCTGGACCGTCCAGAACGACCTGCAGTGGGTCCATGCGACGACCAAGAGTTTTGGCGCCGGCATGGTCCTGGGCACCTTCGTGCCGAGCATGGATATCGACCTCACCGGCAGTCCCGGCCAGATCAGCTTCGACGACGCGGCGAAAAAATTCCTGACCGATCCGGGCAATTATTACGTTTCCAACGTACAGGCGGGCAAGAGCAAGGCGACCGCCGACCTGTACGCCTGGAAGGGCGACGTGCGCTACAAGTTCGACCATCCGGTGCTGCGCGACGTGCGTTTCGGCGTGCGCCTGACCAAGCGCTCGACCAACAACACCAAGGCGACCGGCTCGGAATGGTACAGCATCGGCGAGCCATGGGCGGTGCGGCCGACGACCGTGCCGGGGAGCCTGCCCACGGCGAACGATCCGGGCTGGCAACCGCGCGCCAACTTCAGCTATCTGAGCGACCCGAAGTACGCGGCCCTGATTCCGGTCGGCACCACCAACTACAACAACTTCTTCAACGGCAAGGTTCCCGTGCCGGGCACCCTGGTGCAGCCGACGCTGGCTGCGGTCAAGGATTATCCGAACGCCTACGCCAAGCTGGCGACGATCAAGAGGTACGCCTGCGAGGACAACAATGCGTACTGGCACAGAAGCGACGACTGCTCGACCGCGGGCGCGGACTGGAAGCCGTTCGCCTACGATGGCGATCCGGCAAACGTCCGGCGTCAGGGAGAGAAGACGCAGGCCGCCTACCTGTCGTCACGCTTCGGCTTCGACGAGCTGCGCTTCCCGGTCGAAGGTAGCGTCGGCGTGCGCGTGGTCCACACCAGTACGACCGCCCATGGTTACACCGTGTTCCTGCCGACCTACAGCGGCACGACGCCCCCGTCCATCCCGCAGTTCGGCAAGATCAACCAGCCGATCGATATCGAGCACAGCTATCTCGACCTGCTGCCGAGTATTAACCTGAAGGTGGAGTTGACCGACAAGTTGCAAGCGCGCTTCGCGTTCGCCAAGTCGATGTACCGGCCGAGCTTTGGCGACCTGGCCGAGTACGTCACCTTGGAGCAACAGGTCAGCAGCAACACCGATGGCACCATCGCCAATATCAACTACAAGGGGGTCAACAAGGGTAACGCCAGGCTCAATCCGACCCGGGCCAACAGTTTTGACGCGACGCTCGAGTGGTATCCGGGCAGCGGCTCGTCGCTGACGGCCGCCTTCTTCTACAAGAAGGTGCGCGACATCGTGCTGAACTCGGCCTACACCGCCGACTACAACGACCTGGCCGGCAACGCGCAAACCTTCCTGATCAGCGCGCCGACGAATGCTTCCGATGGTCGCGTGGCCGGGCTGGAGATCGCCGGTCAAACCTACTTCAACAACGTGCCGGGATTGGAGGGCAAGCTGCCGGAATGGGCCAAGGGCTTCGGCATCTCCGCCAACTACACCCACCTGAAGAGCAAGCAGGAGCTGCACCGTCCGTTCGCGTTGAAGTACTGCCCGGCGGCCGGGTCCTTCAACAACACGTCGCTGAGCACCTACGGCTGCGACACCGACGGCACGCCATTCACCGACATGCCGTTGCAGTATTTGTCGCCCAACGCGTTCAACTTGATGTTCTTGTACGACAAGGGGCCGCTGTCGATGCGTCTTGCCTACAGCTGGCGCAGCCGTTTCCTGCAGGGCGTGGCGGTCAATGGCACGTCCGACGGCAACGGCGGCGCCACCAGCGCCGATCCGACCCGCGCGACCGTGGTCGACGGCAAGACCGTCTATCCGACGGACGTGGCCTGGGGTTTGCCGACCTGGCAGGAAGCGACCGGACAGCTCGACTTGGGGATCGACTATAAGATCACCGAGCGCCTGCAGGCCAGCTTCTCGGCGAGCAACCTCACCGATGTCGTCGTTAGGCAAACCCAGCAGCAGCATATCGGCAACATGACCCGTGCCTGGTTCGAGCCTGGCCGCAGCTATCGCCTGGCGCTGCGCTACTCGTACTAAGACGCGGCGGGGCGGCCCCCAACGGGGCCGCTTGCGCCACCGACCAAAACGCCAGCCCGGTTCGGGCCGGTGTTTTCTTTCGCTTGGGCGCCGAGCCCGCCCGTCCGCCCTTCCCCTTTTCAAGCCCATGAAAAAAACAACCTGCTCCGCCGTCGTCCTGCTATCCGTGTTGGCAGTGCTGCCCCTGCCGTCCTACGCGCTCAACCCGGTGATTCAAACGATGTACACCGCCGATCCCGGCCCGATGGTCCACGACGGCACGCTCTACCTGTTTTCCAGCCACGACGAAGAGGTCGGCGAACCCAACAACTTCAACATGAAGAACTGGGTGCTCGCCACGACGACGGACATGGTGAACTGGACCCAGCATGGGGTGATCGCCTCGCTGCGCGACTTCCCGTGGGCCGCCAAGGAGATCTCCGGCTGGGACGGTTTTAACAACGGTGCCTGGGCGCCACAGGCGATCGAGCGGGATGGCAAATGGTATCTCTACGCCCCGGTGCAAGGCCGCGGCATCGGCGTGCTGGTGGCCGACAGTCCCCTCGGCCCCTACACCGACCCCATCAAAAAGCCGCTGATCGCCGGCCACGCCGGCGGCCTGTACGACAGCATCGATCCGACCGTCTACATCGACGACAAGGGCCAGGCCTATCTCGCCTGGGGCAATCCCAATCTGTGGTCGGTCAAGCTGAACAAGGACATGATTTCCTACGACACCAGCGTCGGGGAGAAAGGCATCATCGGCCACCCGATGACCGTCAAGGCCTTGGGCGAGCGCACCCCGCCGGACACGCAAGGCGTGACGCTGCCAAAGCCCGCCCTGCGCGGCACGTCCTACGAAGAGGGGCCCTGGCTTTATAAACGCAAGAATCTCAACTACCTGTTCTTTGCCGGCGGTCCCATCCCCGAGCATCTGGCCTACTCCACCGGTCCCACGCCGGAAGGCCCGTGGACCTACGGCGGCGTGATCATGCCTCCGCAAGACGCCTTCACCAACCATCCTGGCGTGGTGGATTACAAGGGCAAGACCTACCTCTTCTATCACAACGCCGCGCTGCCGGGCGGCGACGGCTTCAAACGCTCCGTGGCCGTCGACGAGTTGAAGTTCAACCCGGACGGCTCGGTGCCGATGGTGCAACCGACCAAGGAAGGGCCGGCGCCGATCGCGACCCTCGATCCCTACAAGCGGGTGGAAGCGGAGACCATCGCATGGTCGTCCGGTGTAAAGATCGAGCGCAGCAGCGCAGGCGGCCAGAATGTCTGGAACATCCACGACGGCGACCATATCCAGGTGCGCAATGTCGACTTCGGCGCAACCGGCGCGCGCGCCTTCACGGCCAGTCTCTCCAGTAAGGCCAACGCGAAGCAAGCCACCGGCGCCAAGATCGAGATCCGTTTGGGCAAGCTCGACGGCCAGTTGATCGGCACCCTGCCGGTCTCGGGCACCGGCGGCGAATGGCAGCCGCAGTCGGCGCAGGTATCGGCCGCCCCGGGCGTCCACGATCTGTTCTTCGTGTTCCGCGGCGCGGCCGGCGAAGAACTGTTCAAGTTCGATCACTGGAAATTTGCCCCGCGCGATGCGGCGGACGCTTCTGCCGCCTCCCCGCCCCTACCGGCGCACCCCGCACATAATCCCCTGATCTGGGCCGACGTGCCGGACATCGCCATCATCCGCGTAGGAAAAAACTACTACATGAGCAGCACGACGATGCACATGAGCCCGGGCCTGCCGATCATGAAGTCGACCGACCTGGTCAACTGGCGCATGGCCTCCTATGCCTACGAGACGCTGGCCGACGACGAAGCCTTCCGCCTCGAAAACGGCAAGAACGCCTACGGCGCCGGCTCCTGGGCCAGCAGCCTGCGTTACCACGACGGCGTATTCCATGCCTCGACATTCTCGGCCAACACGGAACGCACCCACATCTACAGCACGCGCGATCCGGATCGCGGTCCGTGGAAAGAGACGAGCTTCAAGCCATCCTTGGGCGACCACAGCCTGTTCTTCGACGACGACGGCCGCGTGTACATGGTGTACGGGGGCGCCCGCATCTCGCTGGTCGAGATGCTACCCGATCTCTCCGGCGTCAAGCCCGGCGGTGTGAACAAAGTCATCGTCGAAAACGTCAACGCCCTGTTCGGCCCCGACCAGGGCGGGCTCAAAGGCGAGGGCTCGCAGCTCTTCAAAGCCAACGGCCGCTACTACCTGTTTAACATCGCCTCGCCCGGCACCCGCTGGGCGCGCACCGCCATCGTCCACCGTGCCGACACCATCGACGGTCCCTACGAGGGCCGCATCGCGCTCGACGATCGCGGTATCGCCCAGGGCGGCCTGATCGACACCCCGGAAGGCAAATGGTATGCCTATCTGTTCAAGGACAACGGCGCCGTCGGCCGCATCCCCTACCTCGTGCCCGTGACCTGGACGGACGGCTGGCCCGTGCTCGGCAAGGACGGCGAAGTGCCGATGACGCTCGACATTCCGGCCGGCGGCCAAGGCGCGTCCGGCACCTCCGGCATTGTCGCCTCCGATGAATTCTCCCGCCGGCCCGGCAGCCCCGCCCTGCCCCTCGCCTGGCAATGGAATCACAATCCCGATCCGCGCAACTGGTCGCTCACCAGGCGCGCGGGCTACCTGAGCCTGGTCACGGGCCGGGTCGACGCCAGCCTGCCGGAGGCCAGGAACACACTCACCCAGCGCGCCTTCGGTCCCGACAGTTCGGCCACCACCCGCATCGACGTCAGCGGCATGAAGGACGGCGACTGGGCCGGCCTGTCCGCTTTTCAGAGGAAGTATGGTTTTGTCGGCGTGAAAATGAGCGGCGGCGTCAAATCGCTCGTCATGGTGAGCGCGGACTCGGACAAGCCCGAGGAGATCGCCTCCATTCCCCTGTCCGGCACAACCGTTCACCTCAAGGTGGAGGGAGAGTTCCAGCCTGCGCCTGAAATGGCCCGCTTCTCGTACAGCCTTGACGGCAAATCGTGGAAGGCCATCGGCCGTCCCTCGCGCCTCGAATACAGCTTCCCGCACTTCATGGGTTACCGCTACGCGCTGTTCTTCTATTCGACCAAGACCGCAGGCGGCCGTGTCGACTTCGATTACTACCGGATCGGGCAACGCGGCGCCACGCGCTGACTTCGATCTATTCTATTTTTTGTGAAAACTTATGTCCCTCATACCGCCGGAAACCAGTTTGCCGCCCAACGCAGAACGTGAGCCGCGTTGGCAGCGCAAGCACAATCGCTACGCCATCGGCCTTGTGATCCTGCTCCATCTGGCGCTGGGATTGTTCGCGTTGCTGTCGAACTCGCGGCCCTCGCCCAAGCCGGAGGCGCGCGCCGTCGATGTCGTGCTGTTCGAGGCGAAAGTGCCGGAGAAAAAAGCGCCCGAAACCGTGCCCGAGCCGCGCCCCGTCGAGCCTCCCCCAGTGCAGGTCCCTGCCCTGCCGGACCTCGCGCCCGTCAAGGTAGCCGAGGTCCAGGTGGCCCCGCCGCCCTTGGCACAGGCCATTCCGGCGCCGTCAGTTGTCACGCCACCGCCTCCTCCTCCTCCCCCTCCGCCGCCGCCCGAGGTCAAAGTGGCGGCCACGCCGCCCAAGCTGTTCGAGGAATGTGCGGACTCGCCGGACCGGAACATGGTTGCCGATGTCTATAACCTGCGCACCGGCACCCAATCGGTAAACGAAATGCGGCGACGCAAGCCGGTGAAGCGCGTCTGCCTGGCCCAGCTCAATATCGCGCCGCGCGATTTCCGCGAAGGTTTTCCGGGCCTGGGCACGACCACCGAATGGTTTGGCCTCGATATCCGGTTCACCGTCAACGTCGCCGAAGCCGGCACGTGGGAGCTGATGCTGTTGTCCGACGACGGCGCCATCCTCAGCATCGACGGACAGGACGTGATCAACAACGACGGCATCCATGGAGCGTCGCCGGAAACGGCCAAGGTGCAGCTCGACAAGGGCTTGCGCAACTTCCGCGTGCGCTATTTCCAGGGCCCGGGTTTCAACCTGGCGCTGATCCTTGGATGGCGCAAGCCCGGCGCGGCCGATTTCGACTATCTGCCGCGCAAGCTGATCGGACGACCGCCGGCCGACACGCTGGCGGCGCTCCACTCAAAAGAATGACCAGATTCAAGCCGCACGGCGGCTTTGTAGCAACCACTATCTTTGTAGCAAACCTTAATCACCACTGTCTGGAGACCCCTGTTGAACCTCATTAAACACAGCCTCGCCGTACTCGGCATGATCGCAGCCCCCGTTTTTGCCGCCGGCCAGGTCAGCGTCAGCATCGACGCCGCCAAACCCGGCCCGGTCATCAACAAGGACGTGTACGGCCAATTCGCCGAACACCTCGGCACCGGCGTCTACGAGGGCATGTACGTCGGCGAGAAGTCGACCATCCCCAACACCAAGGGCTGGCGCAATGACGTCGTCGGCGCGCTCAAGGAATTGCATGTGCCGCTGGTGCGCTGGCCGGGCGGCTGCTTCGCCGACTCCTACCACTGGCGCGACGGCATCGGCCCGCAGGATCAGCGTCCGGCCAACATCAGCGGCGGCCGCGTGGACCAGTTCAACGCCGTCGGCACCCACGAATTCTTCGACCTGATCGACATGCTGGGCGCCGACGCCTACATCAACGGCAACGTCGGTACCGGCACCGTGCAGGAGATGGCCGACTGGGTCGAGTACCTGACCGCGGACGGCGGCTCGCCCCTGGCCAGGCTGCGCGCCAAGAACGGGCGTGAGAAGCCGTTCAAGGTTGCCTATTTCGGGGTCGGCAACGAGTTGTGGGGCTGCGGCGGCAACATGAAGCCCGAGTACTACGCGGGCCTGTACAACAACTACTGGACCTTCCTGAGGACGCCCGAGCGGAACAAACCGGTAATGATCGCCGCTGGCGGCGAGATCTCCTGGACCGAGGTGCTGAGCAAGGAACTGAAGGGCCGCACGAACGGCATCAGCATCCACCAGTACACCATCCCGAGCGGTATCTGGGAGGTCAAGGGCAAGACCCTCGGCTTCAAGGAAGGCGAGTGGATCTCGACCCTTGCTGCCGCCTCGAAAATGGATAAGATCATCAAAGACCACTTGGCCGTACTGGACAAGAACGATCCGGAGAAGAAGATCGGGCTGATGATCGACGAGTGGGGCACCTGGTATGACGAAGAGAAAAACGCCCCAAGCGCCCTCTTCCAGCAGAACTCCCTGCGCGACGCGCTCGTGGCGGCGCTTAGCTTCAACATCTTCCATGAGCACGCGGAGCGGGTCCCCATGACCACCATCGCCCAGATGGTCAACGTCCTGCAGGCGATGATCCTGACCGACAAGGAGAAGATGGTCCTGACCCCGACCTACTACGCGTTCCAGATGTATGTGCCGTTCCAGGATGCCAAGACGCTGCCGCTGGCGATCAAGAACAACACCAGCTACACCCTTGGCGCGACCACCATCCCCGGCGTGAGCGCTTCGGCCGCGCGCGCCAAGGACGGCAAGGTATATCTGGCGCTGGTCAACACCGATCCGTCCAAGGCGGTCGATGTCGCCGTCGACGTCGCCGGCACGAAGGTCAAAGGCGCGGCCGGCAAGGTGCTGACCTCGGCCGCGATGGATGCGCACAACACGTTCCAAAATCCGCAGGTCATCAAGCCGTCGGCGTTCAGCGCGCGCGCGGCCGGTGGCAAGCTCTCGATCAAAGTGCCTGCCAAGGCCGTGATGGTGGTCGCTTTGGAGTAGTAAGCGCCCGGCGCGGGCAGGACCTGCGCCGGATTTCAGTTCAATAAGTATAAATAAGCAGGAGACATTGAAATGAAGAGACAAAATCTAGTCCTCAAATCCATTCTGATCGCTTTATTGGGAAGCGTCGCCAGCGTGCAGGCTCAGACGTATCCCAACTACAACACCAATCCGATTGCCGCGAATGCGACAGGCATGAACAGCAATGCTGTTCAGTTGGCTGCCAAAATAAAGCTGGGAACCAACATCGGAAACACGTTGGACGCCTACGGCTGCAGCACCCCGGCGGAGACTTGTTGGGGCAATCCGGCGGTTTCCGCCGCCTATGTGAAATTAGTGAAGGACAGCGGTTTCGATGCGATCCGGATCCCCGTATCCTGGGATCAGTACGCCGATCAGAACACAGGAAAAATCAGTGACGCCTGGCTTAACCGCGTGAAGCAAGTGGTGCAGTACGCGGTGGATAACGGGCTCTACGTGATCGTCAACGTCCATTGGGACGGTGGCTGGTTGGAGCGGAATATTACCGAAGAAAAGAAGGTCGCCGTCAACGCCAAACAGAAAGCCTACTGGGAGCAAATCGCCACGAAGCTGCGCGACTTCGACGAGCATGTCTTGTTTGCCAGCGCCAACGAACCCGAAGCAAAAACCACAGAGCAAATAGCCATCCTCGACGGCTTCCACCAAACGTTTGTCAATGCGGTTCGCTCGACGGGTGGTAGAAACGCGCATCGCGTGCTGGTGATCCAAGCCCCGTTGACCGACATCGATCGTGCCGCCAATGATTGGCATGCGATGCCGTCCGATACCGTGACGGGTCGTCAAATGGCGGAAGTCCATTTCTACCCATGGAGCTTCACGAACCAGTCTGAAGACGCGGATTACTCGCAGGCCTTCTACTACTGGGGCAATGGCTTCCATTCGACCACAGATCCTTATCGCAACTCGACTCGTGAGGAAGAGCCTTACGTCGATGCGCAATTTGCCAAGATGAAGACAAAGTTTGCGGACCAGGGAATTCCCGTCGTGCTGGGAGAGTTCGCCGCCGTCTTGCGCACCCAGCTGACCGGCGCCGACCTTGCCCTGCATCGCGCTTCGCGGGCGTACTACTCGCAATACGTCACCAAGGCGGCGCTGGCGAATGGCATGTTGCCGTTCTATTGGGAGATCGGGATGGATCCGGGCCTGCTGTTCAACCGTACCACGCCGGCGGTGGGCGATCAGCAAATACTGGATGGACTTTTGGTAGGAGCCGGGAAAGCAGTCGTATTGGGTACCGGTCCGAATAGCTGGACCCTGGGCGGCGGCGCTACGAACACCAGTACCGCCTCGAATATGCGATTCACCATTAACCAGGCGGGCGCGGGCGCCACCTACAATTTCACCAATCCCGTTAATTGGAGCGGCGCCACCCTGAACATGGTCCTCAATTTTGACCAGGCGTTTATTTCAAATCGAAATGGCGGGACGGATGGCTTCCTGCAGTTCTTTACCTACTCCGCCAACTGGGCCGCTTACGAGTTCAAGTGCTGGACCGCCAATCAAGCGCTGGTCGCGGGTCAGGATACGGCATTCACGTGTTCTGCTTTCGGCGTCCAGAATGCGGTGGGCGTGGGCATCCAATTCCCCGGTACGGCGGGTACGGTGACCATTAAAAAAGCAACCATCAAACTGGCTCAGTAAAATTTGAGCATCACCGCCGGCTTCTCTAGAAGCCGGCTTCTCGTTGACCGCCGGGGCTACAAGAGTCGCCCTCGCCGCAGAGACACTCAAACGGCCAAATATCTAGTGCGCTAGAGTCTGGTACAATAGATAAATGCAGACACCCAAACGATCGATCGGAACCAAGTTGTCCTTCGCGCTCTACGGCGCGGCGAACCGCATGTCGCGCCTTCATAAGCCACTGCTGGAACCGCTAGGTTTGACGTTTCCGCAGTATCTGGCGATGCTCGAATTGTTGGAAGAATCGCCGGTGCCGGTCGGCTTGCTTGGCGCACGCCTCGGCATGGATACCGGCACGATCACGCCGCTGGTGAAGCGCCTCGAAATCGCCGGCATGGTCACGCGGACGCGCGACCCGGCGGATGAGCGGCGCGTGATGGTCGACCTTACCACGCACGGACGCTCGCTTGAGATGCCGGTCCGCAGCGTCACCAGCCAGATCAAGACGCTATGCAAGTTGAGCGACAAGGACATGTATGACCTGGTCCTTACCCTGGAAGCGCTGGCCCATCCGGCGCCGGAGTGAAACCAACACGGGTTCTGTTACGCGGCAAAAGTCCTCCCTCCCCTCTTTTGTATCGCCGGCAATCGGCGAAGAGCCGCAGTATTTCTTATAGGAGAAAAACATGAAAATCGGCATAATCGGCGCGGGTAACATTGGCGGAACGCTCGCGCGCAAATTCGCGGCAAAGGGCCACCTGGTCAAACTGGCGGGTTCAAAAGGTCCTGAACAGATACGTGATCAGGCTGAAAAAATTGGCGCCAGTCCGGTCGCATCGCTCGACGCGGTGAAAGACGTCGATGTCGTCATCTTGTCCATTCCCTTCGCGAGCATTCCGGACGTTGACGCCTTGTTCGCGGATGTGCCTGCGCATGTTTGCGTGATCGACACGTCCAACTACTATCCGATGCGGGATCAAAAGATCGCCGACGTTGAGCAGGGCAAACCGGAGAGCGTGTGGACCGGCGAGCAACTCGGCCGGCCGGTCATCAAAGCGTTCAACGCGGTATTGGCGCATACGCTGTCGGCAAACGGCCGTCCAGCCGGCGCTGATGGACGTATTGCCATCCCGGTGGCCGGTGATGACAGTCGCAGCAAAAAAATCGCGGAACAACTGGTCGATGAAGCGGGATTCGATCCTGTCGATGCCGGAACGTTGGCCGAGTCCTGGCGCCAACAACCAGGTACGCCGGCCTATTGCACCGAGCTGCCGGTTGACAAGCTGCGACTAGCTTTAGCGTCGGCGGACAAGGATCGCGCTCCGGCGAATCGCGATGCGGTGATTGAAGAATTTATGCAGGCCACCACGCCGCCGACGCATGAACACACCATCGAACGCAATCGCGCGATCAGCGCGCCGCGCTGACCGTTCGCGTGTTCGTCACTCGCCCTGCGTCGAGCATGGCGACCAGCGGGATCGGGTACGAATATATCGATGTCTTTGCTGAAACGGCGGCCGTACCGCAACATCAGAACCGTGCCGCCGCCGAAAGTCCAGAAGGGATCGTCGCGGCCGTGCCTGCCGATCTCGCCGATAACCTTTAACGCCTGGGTGAACAACGTCTCCCAAGTGCGGGGAATTCCCGGAGCCCAGACCATTACCAGACCGCTCTGCATACTTTCCATTGTTTAGCCCCCTGGCTGAGATTCTTCACGATTTTTTTGGCCGGCACATCGGGCGTGGCCGCCTCGGCGACAGCTTTCACCACGATGGGCAATGGCGTCTCATCCAGCAAGGCCATTAAATGAGGCTGGAACTGCTCCGGCGCTTGGCCCGAACGCAGCATAGTCGATAGCATATCCGGCGTCACCACGTCCCGGTAGCTGGTACTGATGCTGCGTGCGGCGACCGCCAACGCGCTTTTCAAGCCGGAAGGCTGCACGGTTTCCATGTCAAGGCCAAGAATATCCATTACCGCCTTCAGCTTGGTGTAGCCGACGAAATGGCCGCCGGCCGCCTGGTCGCCTGGGGAACGGCGCAAGGACCTGTCATCGAATGCTGGGTATTACATGCATCGCGTCAGCTGGTGAGCCCCAAAGTGGGCACGTTCGTCGAATTTCTGTGCGATTACTTCGGCTAGCCCATCGTGCGGCGCACATTGTCCGGCCAGCCGCGCTTTCTCGCTATAATTGCTGCTTTCATCGCACCGGATCACGCCATGACTTTGCTAGCCCATCAGCTCGAACTGCTGTCGCCCGCCAAAACCGCCGACATCGGCCGGGAGGCCATTTTGCACGGCGCCGACGCCGTCTATATCGGCGGCCCCGCCTTCGGCGCGCGCCACAACGCCAGCAATTCGATCGAGGAAATCTCCAAACTGGTGGCGTTCGCCCACCGCTACCGTTCGCGCATCTTCGTCACGCTCAACACCATCCTGCACGACGCCGAGCTGGACGCCGCCCGCGCGCAGATCTGGCAGCTATACGAGGCCGGCGTGGACGCGCTGATCGTGCAGGACATGGGACTGCTGGAGATGGATCTGCCGCCTATCCAGTTGCACGCAAGTACCCAGTGCGACATCCGCACGATGGAAAAGGCCAAGTTCCTCGGCGACGTCGGCTTCTCGCAGCTGGTGCTGGCGCGCGAGCTGACCATCGAACAGATCCGTAAGATCCGCGCCGAGGTGGACACCCCGCTCGAATACTTCATCCACGGCGCGCTGTGCGTGGCCTATTCCGGCCAGTGCTACATTTCCCACGCGGACACGGGCCGTAGCGCCAATCGCGGCGACTGCTCGCAGGCCTGCCGCCTGCCGTATACGCTGAGCGACACCAAAGGCCGCGTGGTGGCGTACGAAAAACACCTGTTGTCGATGAAGGACAACGACCAGAGCCGCAATCTGGAGGCGCTGGTCGACGCCGGCATCCGCTCGTTCAAGATCGAGGGCCGCTACAAGGACATGGGCTATGTGAAGAACATCACGGCCCATTACCGCCTGCTGCTGGACGAAATCCTGGAGCGCCGCACGGAATTCACGCGCGCCGCCAGCGGCCGCACCGACATCCTGTTCACGCCGGATGTGGACAAGACCTTCCATCGCGGCCACACGGATTACTTCGCCCACGGCCGCGAAGGTGGAGAGATCGGCGCCTTCGACAGCCCGAAATACGTCGGCGTGGAACTGGGCACGGTCACGCGCATCGCCACCGACCACTTCGACATCACCACCAACGGGCCGATGGCCAACGGCGACGGCCTGAATTACATGTACAAGCGCGAATCGTTCGGCATCCAGGCCAACACGGTGAAGAAAATCGGCGCCAGCGCCGATGGCGAGCAGTGGCGCGTGTTCCCGAACGAGACGATCGGGCTGCTGACCGGTTTCAAGGTCGGCGCGTCCATCCTGCGCAACCGCGACCATCACTGGGAAGGCACGCTGAGCAAGAAGTCCTCCGACCGCAAGGTCGACCTGCACCTGTCCTTGAGCGAGCACGGAGACGGGCTGCGCCTGTCGCTGCGCGATGAAGACGGCATCGTCAGCGTAACCGACGCCGTCATCGCCTACCAGCCCGCACAGCAAGCCGAGCAGGCGGAAACCTCGCTGCGTGCCAGCCTGGGCAAGCTGGGCGGCACGATGTTCTCGGCCGCCAGCGTGGAATTGAGCCTGTCCAAACCGTGGTTCGTACCGGCTGCCGCGATCAACGCGCTGCGCCGCGACGCCATCGAAGCGCATGAAGCGGCGCGCCTGGCCGCATGGGACCGTCCGACGCGCAAAGCCGGCGCCGAACCGCCGGCGGTCTACCCCGACACCCAGCTCAGCTACCTGGCCAACGTCTACAACGAGAAAGCGCGCGCCTTCTACCACAAGCACGGCGTCAAACTGGTCGCCGCCGCCTACGAATCGCACGAGGAGCCGGGCGAAGTGCCGCTGATGATCACCAAGCACTGCCTGCGCTTCTCGTTCAACCTGTGCCCCAAGCAAGCCAAGGGCGTGCAAGGCGTGCAGGGCCAGGTCCGCGCCGAGCCGATGACCCTGGTCAGCGGCGACCACACCTACACCCTGCGTTTCGACTGCAAACCCTGCGAGATGCACGTCGTCGGCGCCATGAAGCCGGGCATCCTGAAGTCCCCTCCTCCGTCGAACATTCCGTACAGCCCGCTGGTCTTCCACCGCCAGCGCCCGCGCGCGGAAATATAGTCGCGATAAGTGCTGGATCAGCAGCTCGCGCTTTTCCGGGCACGGCGCGATGGATGGGTAATTCGTCTCGGACAAGTTATACCTTGAGCGGCAGGCTAACGGCTGGGTCCCCGATAATGACGAGACTTTGCAGATCCCGTGCCGCCAACTGCATCGCCAGCAGGTCGCCGAGGTTCCGCGAGCCTGCTGCATAGAGTTCAGAGGCCTGCTCCCATGCCGCCAGATAGCCTCCAATATTGTTGTGGACTTCGCGAAACGCATGCCCGACCGGTGTTTTCAATTGTGTTTGGAACAGCCTTGGGTAGATCGCATCGACAATCGGCGCCGTCATGACTTGCCTATTACTCGGATTGCGTAGCGTCCAGTCAAACGTCGGTTCGACGTGCCCGATAAACGCGCGTGCCGGATTGCTGTCGCCAAGCAACCGCATTGGCAAGGGTGCCACGAGCGACCCCGCCGCCGCTATCCCGTCGAGCACCGCGCGTAGGTTGCTCCCCTCCTCGAACAACGGTGCGAAAAAGCTTGGCGCTTCACTGCCAGCCGAGCAGCAGGCGTGGCAGTACCAGATGGCGCCTCCAGGACGCCAGCCGTCCAGCAGGTCATCGGGCAGGAGCGGCGAGCCGTTCTGGTCGACCGGCAATCCCATGGTCCGTCGCATTTGCGCTACTTCGGACAGCGGACCGGTCATGCCGTGGCTGGTGGTGATGATAATCCCGGGCCGGCGCGTCTTCAACTCGGCCATCAGGCGCTCCGTGGTCGCTAGCTGCGGGTCCGCTCCGCCGTCTAGGAAAACTGATTTGGTAAGTCCCATTTCCTTGTCTGTAAGGAATTGCTGATGCAGTTTGGCTGCCAGATGATCGCGCATTAAATGGCTGATGTCGCTAGGCGAGGTGTCGACGCTCCAGGTGACTGTCGTATAGGGATCGGCCGACTCTTTATCGAAGTCGCTCAACACCGCGTTGACATAGTTATCAAGCGCGGCGCCGACCAGTGGCAAACGGCCTACCGCGCGCGTCGCGGCAAGCGAAAACTGCAAAGCCCAAGGTATCTCGTCCGGCCCTCCGTAGATCATCAGGTAATACGGAAGTCTTCCCGGTCCCTTCCCCCTTGCCGAAGCGGCGATGGCGACATCCCTGTTCAGCGCCGGATTGCGCAGAAACGTCTGGCGCCGCTCCCAGTCGGGCAAATAATGGAAGATTTCCCCTTGGCGGTGATGAACCAAGGCCTGCAACGCGGGCGGCAGCGTTGTCGTCGTTGCAGACACAATCAAGCCCCAACCGACGTCGGCATGGATAAAGTCGTTCAGATCGGCCACCGGCCCGGGCGCCAGAGCGGCGCCGGCCGGCTGGCCTTTTTCACGCAACGCGAAGCGTTTCGACAGCCGGCTGTCGAGGCTGATGGCGTCGGCCATACTGGCGCCCGAGGGGTCGTAACCGTTAATTTGCAGTTCCAGCCGATTATTCATCGTCGCCGACTCCCGCAGCGTAACGCTCCATGAGGTCGCTCAGCCGCTCCTGCGCCACGCGCAAGCTTATACCCTTTACGCCGTTCCGCACATACACCTGCAACGCCCTGCGTTCAAGCTCGTCCGCTTCCCGCTCGTATCGTTCTGCGTTTGCGACGAGCATATGTCTCACGGTGGCCGAGGTATCGTCTGTCTCTGGTACTTGCAGGGTGCGAAAGGTGGCGGCTTGGCTGCGTAGCTTGGTGATGCCGGCCTGTTCATGCAGCTGCAGTAGCATCATCACGCTCGCGGACCGCGGACGCGCCCGTAATTTCAGCTCTCCCCGGTGCAGATATACCACCGGCAAGGTCCAGGCTGGATCCTGGTGCCGTTCCTGGCCGGCGAGCAAAACCCTCGGCAGGTACATCGAATCCAACCACACCTGCTCGGGAATCGTGACGGACTCGCCGTCATTCGCCGCTTGCGCGCTAGGTAGTAACTGGGTCAGCGAGGCGATCAAGGCCCGGTAATATTCGCCTGCGAAGGTGTGCGCCTTCCTGAAGTCGACGCTTTCACGCATTGCGACCACGGCCGGCACGCCCTGTTCTGCCAGCTTAGCCGCCAGCGAATGCACACCGCCCGTCGCGCGCGCGCCTTGGCAACAGTTGAGCGTGATGAGCCACAGACTTTCGTTGCGCGCCAATGGGCCGAGCTCGGCGATACCGAAGAATATGCGTCCGACCTCTATTTCGGCATCATAATCGCTCATCGTGGCGAGGTTGAGTTGAGGTTCACTTTCCCGGGCATCGCCGTGACAGAAGAAATGTACGATATTTGGCGCGAGGATCGACACCGCTTGGTGAAAAGTCTGGGCGGACGCCAGTAGCTCGCCCGTTACCCGTACGTCCCCTTCCTCCGCTAAGTCGATCTGCTCGAGGATCTCCATTTGGCAGGTGAGTACATGCACCCGTAGTCGGCCTGGTGAGGGGGATGCTTGGAGTTGCCGCCAGATTGCCTCCCACTCGCCGACCGCGCTAACACCTTCAGGGCCGGCCCCCCACGCGGCGGCAAGGATCAACAGAATGGTGATTTCCGGTTCGATCCAGGGCGTTCTGTCGCTTTGCCGGCTGGTTGGTGGCAGGCGCGCGATGGGCCAGTTCGGTTCCAGCGCTATAAAACGATCCTGATGCCACAATGCCTCCCAGGGCAAGTTTTCGGACGCTGGACTTTCCAATTTAAAGTAGATTGGCGTTCGGTATGCCGCGTCGAGCCGGGTTCCGCTAAAGCGCGGAATCTGGTGAAGGCAGTCATACAACTTGACGCCGCAGGTCTTGACCATGTCTTTTTGCAACGGCAGCAGCGTCAGGTTGGAAAATGGCGCTTGGTCCGACCGGGCATCCAATTGGATCGCCAGCGCCGATTGCGCGCTATTGTCCGGCGTCTCGGCGACGGCCATCATGAGTACTTCCGCTACGGAGGTCTTCGCAGGAAAAATATTTATCACTAGCCCACGGCACATTTTTCACCCCTACTGAATATTCGGACCCATATGCTTGGTCAGGATGGCCATCGCTTCGGTCAAGGCGCTGGCCACACCGTCACGAGCGGCCTTGTCGCGCTCGGTCAGGGGCGTATCGCTCAACTGGATCGAAGCCGACTGCTCGATGTTCCGCTGCATGACGGCGGCCCAGGTCGGCGTTGCCGCGTCGCGGTTCATCTCGGTCTTAACCGCTTCATAGGCTTCAATAAATCCCTTGCCAAGAGAATTTTTCAACCAGGCTTCTGAAACTTCGGGCTGAAAATCAGAGGGGTCGCATTGCACCACTAAAGCTGGATGGGTAAACGTAGCCATCTGCCATGCGCCTCCTGTCAGCATTCGGTATAGAGGCGCGCACGCGGCCGCCGCAGGGTCGGACACCATGTCATGCACCGCGACAAGGGCCGGCAACAAGGCAGATAGCTGGTACATGAGCGCGCGCTGGCAACGCAGGGAAGCTTGGGTCGGCGCAGATAGCACAATGGCCCAAACGCCCAATTCGGTGGCCAGGTCACACCCCAGTTGCGCGTCCACGTAGCGCGAACGCACTTTTTCTTCTTTCGATAACCATCTGCCCACTCTGCCAAGGGAGACCGGCGCCTTGCCCGGGTCGGGGGAAAAATGCAATACCGCCTGCGCGTGCGAGAAATGTGCGGTGCAAACGATATGGATCACGTCCGCTGCCCTGCCCGCCATTGACGTCTTGATCCAGCGGGCCCATGGCCGGTCCCAGATGCTCTGGGCGCGCTCCGGCGGCGATGACGCCGGATCGGCGCCCCCCAGTTGCTCTTCTATAGGACTATCGTAGAGCACAATTCCGCGCCCGTATTCTGGCTCGCCTTCAGCGATCGTCTGCAAACCATGTTGAGCGAGGGCATCGGCAATGAGCGGGCGATGCAGCGCATCGGCAAACAAATGCACGACAGCGCGCTTTGGCGGCCGGCCGGAGTCGAGCATACTCCGGCATATGGCAACAACGGACTCGGGATCGACTACCGGGGCAGCATCGACTCCGGTGCAAATCAGTATCAAGTCCTGGGCCGTGATCCCCGACATTCCCTGTGTAAGGCGCCGCGCCAGGCGTGCAATAGGCCTGCCCAAGGCAGGCCTTAACATCCGCTCCCACGGGAGCAATGGCAAGAAGCCCGAAGGTTGCGATAACTTCAGCCAGATAGTCTGCTGATCGGTCGCCAGTGATTCGACGGTTTGGCTCAGTGATTTGGATATCGCCAGCGGCAACGATGGATCCGCACTCAATCGCTGACGTACTTTATCGAGCAAGTCGAGGGTCCGCGTGGACAGCCGGTCGGTCAGCGCCCAGGTGCTGCGTGCGGCAATGCTGTTGATGGCTGGCCTTAGCCCGGCTACACGCTCCTCCAGCTGGATCAATGCCTCCGGAGCCAGCGGCAGATTCAGATCGGCCGCTGAAAATAGCCAACTGCCAAATACGTTGGCACCGTAGCTCAGCTCCATCTTGACGCGCAGCCGATCCGGGACAATCTGGTTGGTGGATTCCTGAATGCGCCGGCTCACATCTTCCAGTGCCCGCTCCGCCCTGAGGCCGAAGGAGGCGGCAGTGGGCAGGTCCTCATCACGCGGAGCGGGCGCGGCATCCACGGACAGCGCAAGGACCAGCAGCTCTTCCTTCGAAGCGGTCATGGCATCCTCCCCTATGCCGCATGAATTTGCTGATACAGCGCCCACCATGTTGCGGCAACGCTAATGGCGCCATGGCCCATGATCGCGGAGTCTGCCTTGAGCGCGATCAGACGGACTTCGGACTGGCCCAGTGTGTACGGGTGATTGAATTGAGGGATGGGCACATCGGTGTACTCGGCCGCTAAGCAGCCAGCCGGACCGTATCCGCCGAGCGCGGCATATTGGCTTGGTGCGCCGCCGGCGGCGATTTTCGGTTGACCGAGATCTTCCGCGCGGCGGGCGGCTAGATGAAACAGCTTAGTGAGCGGCAAATCGTGTGCGCTGTAGGTGCTAAGGATGGGCTGGTGCACGCGCTCGAAGACAATCCGATAGCCGCCGGACTCGGGTTTTCCGGGAACATGGGCGGCAAAGCAGTACTGGGATACCGCAGGCTGCAACAGCAGGATGGAATTGATTTTGCGGGGCATCTCCACTTCGGGTATGGCCGCGACAGCAGATAGCATCACGAGACACCCGTAGGAGTGGCCAACCAGACTGACCTTTGCATCACAAGTTTGCAAAATGTGCCGCAACAGTAGCGAAACGCCTGCGCCGCCAACACGTACCGCGCGATCCTTCATTTGCAGCACTGTGAATACGCGTAACAGCCACCGCGGCGACGTCAAAACGCCGAGCAAATTAAATGCCGCGTTAGGTGCGGTGGCGACATCGTCGGCCAGCATGCCTCCGCCGTCATCGTCCGACTTCGTCGCTGTCATTGGCACGGCAACTTCGCCGGCCGCGAGGATAATATCCGCCGCATCCGCACCCCAGCTCGCCAAAAGCGGAGCGATCGTAACGCTTAGTTCGCTACGCTCCTGCGCGCTGATCGGTGAAGTTTTGCTTAGCAACTGCCGGAATTGGCCGCGCTCGCCCTCCGGCAGATCGTCAGCCAGATTGTTTGTCGCCTGCTCGAGCCAGGAGGCATCTTCGACGGCCGGTGCCCATGGGACATTGGCGGTCCCGGCCATGGTTGGGGCGTCTTCACTCTGCAGTACTAATGCCGTACTCGGCCAGAATATTCCAACGAGCAACGGTTTTATTCCGATTTCGTTCTCAGCAACAAGACCCTTATGCTGTTTCAGATAGCCCTGGATGAAGTTTTCGTAGCGGGCGGTGGCGGCAGCCCAATCGTTATTCCAACCGTGGGAGAAAATGATGACGTGAGTGAACCCGCCTTCAGAAAGTGTCTTTAGCAAGTGCTCGCGCGTAAGAGGCGCCACGCATTCGCCATGTTTATCAAAAGGTATCAGGTAAACGGGCGCACCAGACTCCAGGACCTTAAATGGCCCAGCAGGCAGCTGATTGGACATGAGAACTCCTGGTATGGACAAACCATTGTTTAATATTATTCTTGTCAGATCCGCCTACATCACCGATGTGGTATTTGCAAGATTTAAGTTGACATTCTGCATGCGGAAAATCAACGAAGTCAATAAATCAATAACTATTAGAAAAGACATATTGATAACATCCGTGGCGAATTTGGTTGACGTAAGCCTCGCTATGTCCCAATGGTTACGCTTATCACGCCGCGCTTCACACTTCATTTCCGTACCGCATAACATAGACCCGCGCCCCGCCGTGCCTTGTGTTGTTCAAAATGGTTGCGCTTATCAAATTTTGTTTGAAGTTGTTGACTTTGCTCAAGCCGCCTCCTAGACTTGGCGTTGTCGTGCTGAAAAAAACAGGAAAAGCACGCCAGTACCGATAAAAAACAGGAGACCGCAATGAATCAACGTACGACCGCCAGCCGGCGCGCGGCGCTTGGGCTGACCGTCATGGCCAGCATGATCGCCCAGGCCTACGCCCAGCAAACCGCCCCCGCCACCCCCGCCGATACCACCAGCGCCACCACCGCGGAGGCGCCGATCACCAGCGTCCAAGTCACCGGTTACCGCAACAGCTTGCTGTCGTCCGCACGCGACAAGAAGGAGGCCGTCGGCTTCCAGGATTCGATCAACGCCGAGGATTTCGGCAAGTTCCCCGACAAGAACCTGGCCGAATCGCTCAGCCGCGTTCCCGGCGTCGGCGTGTCGCGCGACGTCACCGGCGAGGGCATGACCATCCAGATCCGTGGCCTGGGCTCGTCGTTCACCAAGATTCTGCTGAACAATTCCCCGATCGCCGTGGCCTCGTCCGGCCCGATCGACGGTGCCAACACCAACCGCGAAGTCGACCTGGATCTGCTGCCGACCGACCTGTTCACCAAGCTGACCGTCAGCAAGAGCCCGACCGCGGGCCAGATCGAGGGCGGCGCCGCCGGCGTCGTCAACCTGCGCAGCGCGCGCCCGTTCGACAAGGAAGGCAAGCAGCTGTCCATGGGCCTGACCGGCACCAAGCAGCAGATCGCCGACAAGGCCGGCATGCGCGGCAATATCATGGCCAGCAACACCTGGGACGGCAAGTTCGGTATCCTGGGCGGCATCTCGTTCTCGCGCCAGCAGGCCCGCACCACCGGTTTCGAGACCGTGGGCTGGACCAATCCCAACCTGACCGCGTCGCAGAGCAGCTCGCCGACCCGCAACAACACCGGCGGCGGCAACTGGACCATTCCGGCCACCGTTCCAGCCGGCGCCGGCAACGGCCTGGTGGCGGGTACGCCGATCAACGAGGCGTTCCTGCTGGCGAACAATCCGGGCTTGACCATCGGCCAGATTGACAACGCAATCATTCCGCGCCTGGGCCGCACCATGGAGTACTACGGCACCAAGGACAAGATTTCCGGCGTGTTCGCCGCCGAGTACCGGCCGACGCAGGACCTGCACTTCTACCTGGACACCATGTACAGCAAGAAGGACGACGACATGACGCGTAACGGCTACACGTGGGCCGTGCGTAACAATGGCGCCATTCCGCTGAACATGACGGTCGACAAAACCGATTGCACCAACGGCTGCACGGTGACCTCCGGTACCTTCGCCAACGCGCTCAACTTCATCGAGTTCGGCCCGCGCCGCGACAAGGTCGACCTGCTGGGCATCAACCCCGGCATGGAATGGAAGATCACGCCGAAGCTGTCGCTCGACGTCGCCGGTAACTGGAACCGCAGCCGCTTCACCCACGAGGCGCCGACGGTCATGCCGATCACCGCGCCCAACAGCGGCAACACGATCACCTACGCCAACAATGGCGGCGTGCCGTCCATCGTGTCCAATATGGACCTGAACAACCCGGCCAATTACCAGTGGATCGGCGGCCGCGTCAATGTCCAGAACGAGTTGCGCGAGACCGAGACCAAGGGCTTCCACACCAACCTGGCCTGGGGCGACAAGAAGCTGCTGATCAAGGGCGGCTTCGCCTGGGACGATATCGACCGCACCATCCGCGGCCAGGACAACTCCGCCGCCTGGCAGGCGGCCGTCTGCGGCAACAATCCGTCGGTGTTCCTGCAAGGCCCGAACGGCGCGCCGCCATGCAACGGCGCCAACACCCCGGGCGCCAGCGCCGCCGCGCTGTACCCGGGCTACGGCACCGGCTACACGGCCGGCCAGACCGCTCCGCTGACCTACCAGGGTTCGCTGATCACCAACGCGGCGCTGCCGAGCTATCTGTCGCCTGGCCCGTACGGCAACCTGGCGCTGGACTGGGATCGCTTCCGCCAGGATTCCAACTACAACTTCTTCAACAGCAACGCGCCGGACACGGGCGCCTCGTCGACCGGCGCCAGCGCCGGCTACATCCGCGAGAAATCGAAAGCTGTCTATCTGGAGGCGAGCGGCGAATTGGCGCCGGCCGGCTTCAACACCCGCTGGAACGTCGGCGTGCGCTACGTCCGCACCCAACAGCAGGTCGGTTCGCGCAATTCCTTCAGCGATCCACGCAACGCCACCTTGCCGCTGAACGGCAGCAAATATCCGAACATCGATTCGTGGGTCTACCAGGATTCGGAGTACAGCAATACGCTGCCTTCCGGCACCCTGGCGGTCGACGTGATGAAGGACGTGGTGGTGCGCGCCGCCCTGTCGCGCAGCATGACGCGGGTTAATCCAAATTCGCTGCGTCCTGGCGTCAATTTCTCCGGCGTCTCGGCGGACACGGGCACCCAGGGCAATCCAAACCTGAAGCCTTATTTGTCGGACAACATCGACCTGGGCATCGACTGGTACACCGGCCGCGAAGGTTATGTTTCGGTGACCGGCTTCCAGAAGCGCGTCAACGGCTTCACCATTGACGAGAACGTCACCATGCCGTTCTCCGCGCTGGCACAGTACGGCATCAACTACGGCACCCTGATTCCGACCCAGCAGCTGGCGATCGATTCGCGCGGCGGCCCGGACGTGGCCACCGTCGTGATGACGCGTCCACGCAACGCCGACGGCATCCTGCGCATTCGCGGCCTGGAAGTGGGTTGGGTCCAGCCGCTCGACAAGTGGCTGCCGATCAAGGGCTTCGGCTTCAACGAAACGCTGACCCTGATCAACCAGAAGGCCAGCGGCGAGGGCTCGAAAGGTTTCATCGCATTGGGCGTGCCGAAGAAGACCAACAACTTCGGCGTCTACTACGAGAACCACGGCTACATGGCGCGCTTCATGCACACCTACTCGCAGGGAAGCCAGGTGGCGACGGCGAACCAGAGCGGCATCACCCAGGCGGCGCTGTTCAGCGACACCTACAAGCAGTGGGACTTCTCGTCGAGCATCGAGCTCGACCAGGTGTTCGACCGCGATGGACTGCCGATGATCACCTTCGACATCGTCAACCTGAACAAGGCCAAGCGTCGCGGATACTTCCAGTTCCCGAACGCCACGATGTCCCAGTATGATCCGGGCCGTACCTTCGCCCTCGGTCTGCGCATGAAGTTCTAACGCAGCCGGTGCCGCACTTTTAGGGTTTGTAAATGAATCAGAAAATCTTACTTGTCGCGGCACTGTGCGCGGTGTCGACGGCCCAGGCCGCCGACACCGCCGCGAGCGCGCGCTTCGAGCGCTTCAGCTACGCGGGCAAATCGCTGGAGCAGGCCAGGCCGCGCACCGGCGAATTCCTCAACCCCATTCTGTCGGGTTATTTCCCCGACCCGTCGATCGCCCGCGTGGGCGACGACTACTACATCGTCAATTCATCGTTCACCAACTTCCCGGGCCTGCCGGTCATGCATTCAAGGGACATGGTCACGTGGACGCAGATCGGCAACGCGCTGGACCGCCCGGAACAGGTCGACTTCACCGGCGTGCGCGGCTCGCAGGGCATCTACGCGCCGGACATCTCGTTCCACAACGGCCGCTATTACATCATCACCACCTGCTCCAGCTGCCCCGGCGGCATGGGCAACTTCGTCATCACGGCGGATAAGCCGTCCGGCCCCTGGTCCCAACCGGTCACCATCAAAGGCTTGAACGGCATCGACCCGTCGATCTTCTGGGACGGCGACAAGGCCTACGTGGTCCACAACGACGCGCCCGTCGGCACTCCGCGCTACGACGGCCACCGCGCCATCTGGATCACGGAGATCGACCCGGCCAGCTTCCAGCGCATCGGCACGCCGAAGGTGCTGATCGACGGCGGCGTGGTCCCGGCCAAGAATCCGATCTGGATCGAAGGCCCGCATCTGCTGAAGAAGGACGGCTACTATTATTTGATGTGCGCCGAAGGCGGGACCGGGGACAATCACTCCGAAGTGATCCTGCGCTCCAAGGACGTCATGGGGCCGTATGTGCCCGGACCGGCCAATCCGATCCTGACCCAGCGCGATCTGGATCCGGCCCGCGCCAATCCGGTCACGACCACCGGCCACGCCAAGCTGGTGCAGACCCGGCAGGGCGACTGGTGGGCGGTTTTCCTGGCCACCCGCCCCTACCCCGGCAATTTCTACAATATCGGTCGTGAAACCTTCCTGCTGCCGGTGACGTGGAAGGATGGCTGGCCGATGATCCTCGAACAAGGCAAGCCGGTGCCCTACACCTTGGCCAAGCCCAAACTGCCTGCCCAGCCGGCGCCCGCGCTGCCGATGAACGGCGACTTCAGCTACGTCGAGGAATTCGACAAGCCGCTCTCCGCCGCCTGGATCGGCATGCGCACACCGCGCGGCCAGCTGTACAAGATCGACCAGGGCGACCTGGTGCTGAACTCCGGCCAGCCGCTGGGCAAGCTTGACGGCGTGCCGGGCTTTATCGGCCGGCGCCAGCAACACCATGACGCAACCGTGTCGACCGTGGTCGACTACGCGCCGCGGCGCGACGGCGACCGCGCCGGCCTGATCGCCATCCAAAACGATGCGAACTACCTGTTCATGGGCGTGACGCAAACGGCCGGCCGCCGCATGGTTGCGCTGTACAAATACGAGGATGGCAAGGAAACCTTGCTGGAATCGGCGCCGGTGACGGACCAACGTGTCGAGCTGATCATGGAGATGCGCGGCGGCCGTTCCGCCTACAGCTACCGCAGCGGCGGGCAGGTCAGAGCGCTCAAGAAGGACGTCGACGTGACCTTCCTGTCCACGCAAAAAGCCAAGGGCTTTGTCGGCGTCGTCATCGGCCCCTACGTGCAGTCGACCGGGGCGGATTGAACGCGTGCGCGGCGCCGCGCTAGCGGCGACGCTGCGGGCCGGCTACCGTTTCCAGGGAGCTTCAGGCGACAAAATCAGGGCCGTTTCAGCTGGCCGATCACGCTCGCCACCTTGGTGGTGATGACATCGACCGCCGGACCATTGGCGCCATGCGGAATAATGACATCGGCGTGGCGCTTGGTTGGCTCGATGAATTGCTGGTGCATCGGCCGCACGGTTTCCAGATACTGGTCGACGACGCTTTCCACCGACCGGCCGCGTTCGGTGATATCGCGTTGCATGCGGCGGATGAAGCGCACGTCGGAGGCGGTATCGACAAAGATCTTCAGCGACATCATTTTGCGCAGGTCCGCGTCATACAGGGCAAACAGCCCTTCAATGACGATGACCGGCGCCGGCTTGACCGGAATGGTCCGGTTGGAGCGATTGTCCAGCGTGAAGTCGTACTCCGGCATCTCGATCGCTTCGCCGTTGCGCAAGGCTTGGACGTGCTTTACCAGCAACGGCCAGTCGAAGGCCTGCGGATGGTCGTAATTCTGCTTGCGGCGGACTTCAGGGGTGAGATGGGATTGGTCGCAGTAGTAATCGTCCTGCATCACGACAGAGACCATATCGGAGCCGAACGAAGCGAGCACTTGCTGGGACACCGTTGACTTGCCACTGCCGCTTCCGCCGGCGACACCGATAACAAAAGGATGGAAAGAAATCTTATTCATACCGAATGATACCGGAACCGGGATCGAACTAACAGGGACCGGCTCGATTCCCAACCCATGCGACGGCCCGTGACCTGCTGGATTTCATCCAGCTATTTAGCTTTCGTCTTTGCACCTGCTGTCATTTTGTCGAGATAGGCTTGCAACTGCTCGCCAATCTGATCTTGCGCCTGCGCCTTGGCGTTGGCCTGGGCCAGAAGCAACTCGAACTCGCGTAACCGCGCCCTGGCCGGTTCCAGCCGTGCTTCGGCGCTCTTCAGTTGCTCGCTCAGCACTTCGGCTTCGGCGATTTTGCTGACGAGTTGGCGTTGAAGATCGCCCGTGTGCAGGTGGGCGGCCTGAAGCTGCTCGATCTTCTGTTCCAGCTTGCGGCCATTGGTTAGTTGCTCGTAAAGCGACTGCTTCGTATGCGACAACTCCAGGACCAGGCGGGCGCCCTCCTGATTGAGTTTGGTGACCTCGTCCTGCTTGCTCCGCGCCGCCAGTTGCTGCTGGCGCAGCTCCAGCTTCACCTGCTCAAGCCGATCTTTCAAATCGGTCACTTGCTGTCCGGCCGTATGGCGCGCGACGGTTTCGGCCTGGAGGGCGGCACGTGTTTTGGCGTGGCCGGCAATCTCGCTCCGCAGGCGCTCCTCCAATCCACGGGCGGCCTCTTGATTGGCGAGTAGTTCGCCTTGCAGTTGCCGGTAAGCCTGCGCATGGGCTTGTTCCTTGGCTTGGAACCCCCGTGTCGCCTGCTCGATCCGAACGTCGGCTTCTTCAGCAAGGCGCGCCGCCAGTCGTTCGACCAGATCTTGCAACGCTTCGCTGATCGACGCCTTCTGCCCGCCGCTACCGCCCTCCTCCTCTTCCAGTTCCCTGAGATACTTATGGATCGTGGTCTTGGACCCGGTATTGCCGAGAGCGATGCGAACCGCGTCCACGGATGGATACTGTGATTGCGCGATCAAGCTGTCCCGCGCCTTCCTCACGTCCGATTTCTCAAGCCCTGCTCTCGCCATATTTCCTCCGTTTGATTCGTACTGTATTACATACCACGTAATTATGTACTATTTTCGCACGAAGTGGAAATCTATCCGTATCATTCTCGATTCTCTGCGCACTCCCACGTTGCCGCGATCATCATCGCAATGAGAGCGGATCCGAGTCATCGGAGTCGCGGCCGGAAGCAGCCGTAGCGGCAACGGCAACGGCAACCAGAATCGGCGAACGCTGGCCGGCACGCTCGTCGCGTCGCGCCGCCGTTTGCGCCATCCGCGACAGCATCGCGTCGCCGGGCGTGCCGCCGCAGGCGATATGGCGCGCCAGGCTGCGGATGGTTGGGTACCGGAGCAGATCGATGTTGCTCACCTCCACTTGCAAACGTTGCACGATCAGGCTGCGCGTCATCGCCATCAACAGTGAATGGCCGCCCACGTCGAAAAAGCTGTCCTCCGGGCCGAAATTGGCGTCGCCCAGCACCGACTCCCAGATCGCCGCCAGCGCCAGTTCGGTCGCGGTGACGTAGCGGCGCGCCGCCGCAGCCGGGGCAGAGCCGGCGTTGACGGCGGGGCCCGGCCGGTATTCCGACCCGGGCGCCGCCGCAGGATCGGCGCGCCCCAGGAACTCGATGGTGCCGTCGTGCCAGTAGCGCCCCAGGTCACCGGTCTTGAACAGCGTGGCGGGCGCCGGCAGGGACGGACCGGACGGCAGGTAGGTGAAGGTATCCGGTATGAACACCCGCGCCGTCAGTTCCTGCCGCTGGTGGTAGCCGTGCGCGACCTGCACGCCGCCGATATAGAGCTCGCCGGCCATGCCGATCGGCACAGGCCGCAGCGCGGCGTCGAGGATGTGGATCACGGTGTTGGCCACCGGCCTGCCGATCGGCACCGAACGCAGGCGTTCGCCGCGCCGGCAGGCCCAGTGGCAGACATGGATCGAGGCTTCGGTCGGCCCGTACAGGTTGTGCAACTCGCCGTTATAGCTGGCCAGCACGTCGTCCTGCAAGGTCAGCGACAGTGTCCCGCCGCCGCAGAAGATGCGCCGCAGCGAGGGGCACAACGGCAGCTGCCCGGCGTCGGCGAAGGAGCGCAGCGCCGACGGCTCGAACTGGATCTGGGTGATACCGTCGGTCCGTATCAGCGCGCCCAGCGCTTCCGGCGCCGCCAGTTGGTCGCGCCGGCCCAGGTGCAGCTGCGCGCCGCTGATCAAGGGCAGGAAAATCTCCCACGCCGAACTGTCGACATTGATCGAGGCGCTGCCCAGCACCTTGTCGGCGGGGCGCAGCGGGAAGCGCGAGCGCATCCACCGCACGTAGTTGCACACGCCGGCGTGCGGCACTTTCACGCCCTTGGGGCGGCCGGTCGATCCGGCGGTATAAGTCACATACATCAGGCTGTGCGGATCGACGGCGGCCAGCGGCGCGCCGGCAGGACGCCGGGCGACCTGCGCCCGCTCGTCGTCGACCACTACCAGCGGCACGTCGCAGGCGGGCAGGCGCGGCAAATGGGAACGCTGCGTGACGATCAGGGCCGGGCGGGCGTCGGCGATGACGTCGGCCAGCCGCTCGCGCGGGTAGCCCGGGTCCAGCGGCACGTAGGCCGCGCCCGTCTTGAGTATCGCCAGCAGCGTGACGACCAGGTCGGCGGACGGCTCCAGGTGCACGCCGACCCGGCGGCCCGCCGCGCCCGGCCCGAGGCCGACATCGGCCGCGATCAGGTGGTGGGCCAACTGGTTGGCGCTCCGGTCCAGTTCGCCGTAGGCCAGGCCCCGCTCCCGGCTAGCCAGGGCCGGGGCGTCCGGCGTGGCGGCCGCCTGCCGCTCGAACAGCCGCAACACCGTGTCCGGAGGGGTGCCGTCGGCCGTCGCGTTCCAGTGCGCCATCAGGGCGCGGTCGGTGGCGCTGGACAGCTCGTAGGCGCCCAGCGCGCGGCCCGGTTCGTCGAGCACCTGCTCCAGCAGCATCACGAACTGGCGCAGCATGCGCTCGGCGCTGCCCTGCGCGTACAGGTCGCTGTTATAGGAGAGGCGCAATTCCGGCCCCTGCTCCCGGTCCTGCACCTCCAGGGTCAGCTCGTATTTGGCGTCGTCGTTGCCGTCCTCTTGGACCGTACAGCGCAGGCGTTCGTTGATCGCGCCCCGAAACAGTTTTTCCTGGAACAAGAACATCGCCTGCACCAGGGGCGTACGACTGGCGCCGCGCGCCGGCTGCAACACCTCGACCAATTTTTCGAACGGGAAGGACTGATGTTCCAGGCAAGCCAGCGACGCGGCGCGCACCTGCGCCAGCAGCGCGCCGAAGGTGTCGCCGGCGTTCATCCGGGTGCGCATCACCATGGTGTTGGCGAACAGGCCGATGGTGTCGGCGGCCGCCAGCGGCTCGCGGTTGGCGGCCGGACAGGCGAGCAGCACGTCGTTCTGGCCGGAATAGCGGTGCAGCAGCAGGTTGAACACCGCGAACAGGGTCATGAACGAGGTGGTGCCGTGGCGGTGGTTGAATGCCGCCAGGCTGTCGTGCAGCCCGGCCGCAACCGTCAGCCGGCTGACCGCGCCGCGGAAGCCGCGCACGGGCGGACGCTGGTAGTCGGTCGGCATCGCCAGCACCGGCTGGCAGCCGTCGAGATGCCGGCGCCAGAACGCCAGGCCGGCGGCGCTTTCCTGCGCCGCCCGCCAGCGCACCCAGTCGGCGTAGCCCATCGCGGGGGTAGTCGCAAGCGCCGGTCCGCCGGTGCGGGACCGGTAGTGGTCGATGAATTGGCGGCAAAACAAGCCGATGGAGCGGCCGTCGAAGACGGCTTGATGCACCGTCACCTGCAAACGGTGCTCGTTGCCGGGCAAACTGAAGCAGGTGAAGCGGAACAGCGGGCCTTGTTCCAGATCGAAGGGCTGGCCGCCATCGTCGTCGGCCAGCCGCTCGCACTCGCGTCCGGCGGTGGCCGGAACGGCATAGCGCAGGTCGACCCGGCGCGCCGCGACCGCCAGCCCGGTCCGCACCGATGCCAGCAGGCGGTCGCCGTCCTGCGCGAACACGGTGCGCAACGCGTCGTGCGCGTCCACCACGGCGGCCAGGCTGGCGTCGGCGGCATCTTCGTCGAGGTCGCCGTTCAGGCGCAGCGAAAAGCGCATGTTATAGGCGCCCAGGCCGGGATAGGTTTGCGCCAGCAGCCACAGGCCGGCCTGGCCGGGCGAGCACAGGCCGGGCGCCATCGCCGATGCCGCCGATATCGTCACCGTCGCCACCTGGTCCGGGGCGGCGGGAGCCGACAACCGCCCGGCCAGCGCGGCCGGCGTGGGATGGTCGAAGAAACGCCGATAATCGAGCGCGATGCCCAGCTCGGCGCGCACGCGGCTGATGACGGCGGCCACCTTCAGCGAATCGCCGCCCAGTTCGAAGAAGTGGTCGTCGATGCCCAGTCCTTCGAACCCCAGCACCCGCTCCCACATGCGCAGCAGTTTGCGCTGCATGGCGGTGCGCGGCGGAACGCAGGCGTAGGCCAGCCGTGGCCGGTCCCGGCCGGGCGGCGGCAAGCCGCCCCGGTCGATCTTGCCGTTGGCCAGCGTGGGCAGCGCCTCGAGCACCACCCACGCCGACGGCAGCATCGCTTCCGGCAACCGCACCGCCAGCGCGGCGCGGATCTGGTCGACCGGCACGTCGGCACCGGGATGAAACACCAGATACGCCACCAGGCTCTTGTCCAACCCCTCTTCGCGGCAGACGACCGCCGCCATGCGCACGGCGCGATGGGCCGTCAACGCCGCCTCGACCTCGCCGCACTCGATGCGCACGCCGCGTATCTTGACCTGGAAGTCGCGCCGGCCGAGATACATCAGCTCGCCTCGCGGGTTGTACCTGCCCAGGTCGCCGGTACGGAACAGCGGCCGGCCGGCGAAGTGCGGCAAGGGATTGGCGATGAAGCGCCGGCGCGTCAGTTCCGGCAGGTTGACATAGCCAAGCGCCACGCCGTCGCCGCAGATGCAGATCTCGCCGGGCTCGCCCGGTCCGACCTCACGCAACTCCTGGTCCAGCAGGAAAATCTCGGAACCGGCGATCGGCCTGCCGATGCCGGCCGGCGCGCCGGCGCGCAGTTCCGCATAGCTGGCGTTGGCGGTGGCCTCGGTCGGTCCGTACAGGTTCCAGATGCGCAGCGCCGGCCAGATGCGGGCGCTGCGATCGAGCAGCACGTCGTGCACCGCCTCGCCGGACAGCAGAACGCAGGCCGGGCCGGCCGGCCGTTCGCCGGGCGGCAGCGCCTCGACGCATTTGAGCACCTCGTTCCAGACCGACGGCGCGCAATACAGGCCGAACCCGGGACGGTCGCGATACCAGTCGAGCAGCTGCGCCGGCTGGCGCAGAACGTCCCGGTCCGGCACATGCTGGGTGCGTCCGAGCAGCAAAGGCGCATAGAACTGCGCGGCATGGGCGGCAAATCACATCGACGACGTCAGCGGCAGGTCGATGCCGCCCAGTTCCGGTCGCAAGTGATGGCAGTGCCAATCCAGGTAGTACGCCAGGTTGCGCCGGGTCACCATCACGCCCTTGGGCTTGCCGGTCGAGCCGGAGGTGTACAGCAGATAGGCCAGGCTGTCGGGGTCGGCGGGGTTGCGCGGCGCGGGCTCCACAGGGACGGCGGGCAGCGGCTGGACCGGCCCGAGCACCATGGTGTCGCGGATCAAGGCGCCCAGCTTCGGCTGCAGATCGGCCTGCGTGAGCGCCAGCGCGACACCCGCGTCCCGCACGATATAGGCGAGGCGCGCGGCCGGATCGTCCGGCGACAGCGGCACGTAGGCCATGCCCGCCTTCAGCACGGCCAGCACCGCGATCGCGGTCAGCGGTCCGGGTTCGAAACAGACGGCCACCCGCGCCTCGCCCGGCAGCCCGCGCGCCAGCAGCGTGGCGCACAGCTGGTCGGCGCGGCGGTTCAACTCGGCATAACTGAGGGCGTGCCGCTCGCTCTTGACGGCGATGAGGTGGCCGTGCCGGCCCGCCTGCTGTTCGAAACCCGCCACCACGTCGGTGATGATCGGCGTTGCCGCGCCGCTGCCTCGACCCTGCGAAATAGAAAGGGAGCCGGTGATGTCCATGTGTCCTTTCGTGGCGGTGGAGGGAGCGGCGGGCAACGGAACGACGTCGTCAACGAGCACGCGGCTGGACTTTCGTCAAAGTAGTCGCGGCGTTTTTATGGCGGAGTACGCTTCAATCAATTCAGATTAACAACGTTTTCAACGCCCGCCTTGACGTGGCTCAATTCAAGAACCCTTGCTTTGGGTGCATGGTGGACGGTGGCCGTGAACGGGCCGGGCAAAAACGGGGGACGGCGCCGGATGGCGCGTGGTCGAGAAAAAGCCGGCGGCCCTGGCGGCGCCGTCCGGCCGTATGAGGGAGTGCGACCGGCGGCGCGGACCCGCGCCTCAGAGTTTGTAGAACTGCTCCCACTCCTTGCGCGGCGGCACGCCGTCCAGCAGCGAGTCGGCCAGCCGGTGGTTGGTCACGCGCTTGCCGACCGGATCGAATTCCAGCGTCGCGTTCACGCGCTGGGCGATGACGCCCAGGCTCATCGTTTGACACAACGGCCCGGCGACCGCGAAACTCGAGCGGCAGGTTTCCTGCCCCATGCAGGCGCGCAGGAAGTTGGCGTAGTGGTTGGAAGGGCTGACCGGGACCGCCGGCAGGCGCGCGCGGATCGCCTCCGATTTTTCGCCGTCGAGGATTTGCAGCTCGGAACCATGCGTGCCGCCCTTGAACGTCAGCCCTTCCCCGTAAATGATCTTTCCGGGCGCCAGCTGGTCGGCGCTGGCGTTGGCGCCTTTCGACGGCGGCGGAATCGATGGATCGACCACGGACGCCCCCATGTTCGCCGGCAGCGGCGGCAGGTTGTCCTTGCCGTCATACCAGGTCAGGTCCAGCGCCGGCAGCGCGCCACGCGCCGGGAAATGGAAGCCCAGAGTCGACGCCTGCGGAAAAATGAAGGGACTGTGGCCGTCCAGCCTGACCGCGTCCACCCGGGTCGGCAGACCCAGTTGCAAGAACTCGTGGGCGGTGTCGAAGATGTGCGCGCCCCAGTCGCCGAGCGCGCCGTTGCCGAAGTCGAACCACGAGCGCCAGTCGCCGTTCACATAACCCTTGTTATAGGCGTGGAACCGCTCGGTGGCGAGCCAGCCGTCCCAGTCGAGCCCATCCGGCAGCGGCTGCGCCGGCAGGTAGCCCGACACCCGCATCCCGTGCCAGCGGCGCGGGTTGTTCATATAGGCCGTGATGCGGGTGACATTCTTGATGACGCCGGCGTTGACCCAGGCCTGGAACTGAAAGTAATTGGGGCCGGAATGGCCCTGGTTGCCCATCTGGGCGGCGACCTTGTATTTCTTCTCGGCGGCCATCATCAATTCGATCTGGCGGAAACTCTGCCCCATCGGTTTTTCGCAATACACATGCTTGCCCTGCGACATGGCGAGCATGGCGATCGGAAAGTGCGAGAAATCCGGCGTGCCGACGCTGACGGCGTCGATCTGCTTGCCCATCTTGTCGAACATCTGGCGGAAATCGCGGAAGCGCGGCACGTCGGGGAACAGCTTGAGGATTTGCGCGGTGTGCGGTGCGCCCATGTCGGTGTCGCACAGGGCCACGATGTTCGCCAGGCCGGTCGCGTGCAGGTCCAGGATGATCTGGGCGGCGCGGTTGCCGATCCCCACGCAGGCCAGGTTGACCTTGTCGCCCGCAGTGGCTGCCATGGCCAAGCGCGGCGCGAGGAGCGCCGAAGCGCCTGCGCTGAGCGCGCCCTGGACGAAGGCGCGGCGGCGCGGCGAGGAAGGCGTGTGCGTCATGATGATTCCAGTTCTGGTTGACAAGTGTTTGACATGGCCGGGCGTCGCGGCCGTTCCCCGAGGCCGCCAACGACCACGGCGGTTTGAATCGGGCCGGAAAACCGGCTCATTCGTAATGACCCGGCCACAGGATTTCGCCACCCTGTTCCACCGCTGCCAGCCCCATCAACGTGGCGACGCCGGCGCGGTAGGCGTGTTCGATCATCTGCGGGATCTTCTGGCCGGAACGGATGGTATTGGCGAAGGCGGCCAGCGATACGGCGGTGCCGTCGTCGCCGTTGGCGTTGCGGCGCAACGCCAGGCCCTGGCCGCCCTGTTTGAGCTCGGGCTTCCAGGAAGGCGCGGCGACGGCGGCGGTGTCGAACCGGCCCTGTTCGAGCTGGGTGACCAGCCGGGCCACGCCGGGCGCGGGCTGCGCCTGCTCGAAGTAGGCCTTGGCGCTCTCCCCTTCGATGGTGCCCTTCGATCCCATGATCTGCACCTCCATGCCGTGGAAGCGATTGCTGCTGAGCGAGTCGTAGACCACCGACACCCCGTCCCGATAGCGGTAGACGACGTTGACGTTGTCGTGCACTTCGCGGCCGTCCTTCCAATGGTTGATGCTGCCGTAACCGACGCAGGACAAGGGCGCCGCGTCCAGGAACCAGTTGGCGACGTGCAGGTGGTGCGAGCCCAACTCCCCCATCAGTCCTGCCGAGTAGGCGCGGTACAGGCGCCAGTTGAGGATGCGTTCCAGTTCCGGGGTGGCGGCCGGGTTGCGCCAGTCGGCGTTGCGGTGCCAGTGGGCGCGGATCTGGGTGATGTGGCCGATCGCGCCCTCGCGCACCATCTGGTGCGCCTGCAGGAACTGGTTGCTGAACAGGCGCTGGTGCCCGATCTGGAACGCGCGCTTGCTGGCGCCGGCCGCGCGGGCGACGGCGCGGCATTCGTCGATGGTCAGCGCCAGGCTTTTTTCGCAAAACACGTGCTTGTCGGCCGCCAGCGCGTCGAGGCACATCGGCGCATGCTGATGGAGCGGCGTCGCGATCACCACGCCGTCGAGGTGCGGGGTCGCCAGCAGCGCGCGGTGGTCTGAGAAAGCCAGCGCCTTGTCGCCCGCCATTTGCATGGCGAGCCGCAGATGGGGCGCGTGGCTGTCGCACAGCGCCACCAGCTCGACACCGGGGGTGCGCAACAGGTCCTGCATCAGCCTCCGGCCGCGCGAGCCGGTGCCTATCACGCCGAGGCGGACCCGGTCGGACGCGGCCGAACCGAGCGGCGCCGCGCGCAACGGCGCCATCCACGGCAGCGCGCTCAACACGCCGGAGCCGGCCACGGTGGCCGCCAGCCGGGTCAGGAACTGGCGGCGGCGCAGGCGGTCTTCGGCCAGATCGCCGGTGTTTTCGGGGACGTCAGGATGCATCATGCCATCTCTTGTGCAGGCCGCGCGGGTCGGCATCCGCCGAGCTTACGAACTCGACGCCTTCCGCCCCGGGGTAGTTGTTCAATATGCCGGCGCGCGCGGCGCACGGAGTGACCAGCAGCGCGGTCGAGAGCACTTCGGCGTCCACCGCGCTGGCGCACGCCACCGACAGCACGCATCGTCCGTCGCGCCGCAGGCCGGTGCGCGGATCGACGGTGTGGCCCTGGTCCGTCCGGTTGCCCGACGTGGACATGGCGCCGTCGCGCAGGCGAAAGCTGTGCAGCGCGGTATCGTCGCGCGCGGGATCGACAACACCCACCGGCCAGTAGGGGCCGGCCGGGTGGCTGCCGATAACGGCGATCGAGCTTTCCCCGAAACTCAGGAACGCCCGCTCGACGTCGCGCGCGCGCAACCGCCGCACCACATTGTCGAGGGCGATGCCCTTGCCCACGCCGCCAAGGTCGAGCTTGATGCCGGGCGAGGCGAAACGCACGGTACGGGCGGCGTCATCGAGTTCGACGTGTTGCATGCCGTTGTCCGCCGCGGCGAACGAGCTCCCGCCGATGCGGGCGCCCTGGGCGATATCGAAGGCGCCGCCGGTGCGCCGCCAATGGTCGCGGCAGGCCACCAGCAAGTCCCAGGCGTCGCCGGCGGCCACCGCCGCCTGTGCCGCGCTCCGATTGATGCGCGCCACGGCGCCGTCCTCCACGAACCGGCTCATGAGCCGCTCCTGGCCGTCCACGAACGCCTCCACCTCGCGCGCCAGCCGGGCGCCCTCGTCGGCGGACACCGACGGCAGCACCATGGTGAAGCGGGTGTTCATCGCCGCGAACGTGTGCTGGAAAACAGGCGCCCCCGGCATGGCCTATTTTCCGCCCAGGTCGCGAATCTTGATGTTGCGGAACGACACATCGTTACCGTGGTCCTGCAGCAGAATGTGGCCATCGGGCCATTCGCCAAACGAGGGGATGTCCTTGAACTTGCTGGCGGCGACGCTGGCGCGGAAGGCCTGCGATCCGCGCTCGAACTCGACCGTCTTTTTGCCGTTGAGCCAGAACGAGACGAGCTTTCCTTTCGAGACGATGCGCGCCTGGTTCCACTCGCCGACCGGCTTCACGGTCTTGTCCTTGGGGGCGGGAATGAGATCGTACAGCGAGCCGATGGTGCGGTTGCCGTCGCGGCCGAGCTTGGCGTCGGGATGGCGCTCGTCGTCGAGCACCTGGAACTCCAGGCCGATGGCCGAGCCGATCTGGGTGGGCTTGCCGGTGACCTTGTCGATGGCGCTGAGGGTCGGCTGGGTGAAGATCTTGATGCCGCTGTTGGCGCCCGGGGTGGCCTTGAATTCGGCGCTCAACTCGAAATCGGCGTAGCGCTGCTTGGTGATAATGTCGCCGCCGCCCTGCGATTCCTCGCCGTCCTTGCCCTGCACGGACAGCACGCCGCCGCACATTTGCCAGCCTTTCTGAGGGAAATCGTCCGACTTGACGCCGCGCCAGCCGGCGGACGTGCTGCCGTCCCAGAGCAGACGCCAGCCCTCCGCCTTCTCCGCCGGCGTCAGGCTGGTCCGAGGGGCGCCGCCGGCGCCGTCCGCACAGGTCCCTTGCGCCGGCTTGACCGCCGCCGTCGCGGTCGTGCCGACCGTCAAGGCGGTCCCGGCGAGTAACAGTATCGCTGCCAATTTGCTCATCAAACCCTCTCGAACTGAACTGCGTCGGGAGAAATGATAGCGCAATCTTTTGATGTGCGATACAACTTCCTGACCGCTCGCCATGGCGGCGCGATCATCGACGGCGACCATTTGCTGGTGCAACGCGGCGATCTGCAGCGTGCGGTGGCGCTGTTGACCGCCGCCGGTCATCGGTTGGTCGCTTCCGATGAAAAACAGTGAAAAGTCCAACGCCGGCCGGCTCAGTCCCGGCCGCGCGCGCGGCGGCGGGCCACCATGCCCAGCATTCCCAGTCCGGCGAGCAGCATGCCGTAGGTGGCCGGCTCCGGCACGGCCGTGACGTTGATGTTGGCGTCTGGCGCGAAGTCCGCCAGACGGCCGAGCCCGGCGACGTTGGTATCGATGGACCACACGGTCCAGGTGTAATCCTTGAACGCCAGGCCGTTCGATGGCAGCAGCGATGCCGACACCGTGGTGAAAATCCGGTCGCCGACGATTTGCTCGGTGATCGGTGTCGCTCCGACCCCGGCCGTCCCGTTGGCGCGCAAGGTGACCGTGCGGTTGAACACCGCGCCCGGCAGTCCGACCGACGTGAACGGTGCGTTGGCCGTGCCGCCGGCATTGAGGCCGAAGACGTAGGCGGCGCCGTTGACGCCGGCGATCGCGCCCGCCGCCGTCGTGCTGAACACGAATTCATTGGTGGCGGCGTTGAAGCTGACGTCGGCCGACAGCACGTCGAAGGCGGCGTCGCGGCTACCGGTGTAGCCCGCGAGGAAATCGCCGGCCACGTCGGTCACGGCGTGGGCCTGGGCGGCCAGGGCCAGCGCGGCCACGGCCAGGGTGTTCTTGAGTAAATTTTTCATTCTCGTCATCCTTATCGTTGTGGGAGGCGCCACTCGGCTGCCTACCGTAGATTCCCGATACCTTAAAATTAGTTCAAGAAACTTGGTATTTTTTTACGAGCCCTCTCCATTCCGATGGTGGACGGCAAGGTCCGCCGGATGAGATACTTGCTGGCTCGACAATCAGCGCCGGCAGCGGCGCCCACAACGGAATCCTATGGCACACGGCTTTCTCTTACACATGGTGTTTTATCTGGTCGCGGCCGTGGTGCTGGTGCCGCTGGCCAAGCGCGCCGGCATGGGCGCGGTGCTCGGCTATCTGGCCGCCGGCGCCCTGATCGGACCGTGGGGCCTGTCGCTGATCGGCAATGTCGAGGACGTGCTCAGCGTCTCGGAGTTCGGCGTGGTGCTGATGCTGTTCCTGATCGGACTGGAGCTGGAGCCCAAAAAGCTGTGGTCGCTGCGTCGGCCGATCTTCGGCTGGGGCGGCGTGCAGGTGGTGATTGTCAGCGCCGCGCTCACCGCTGCGGCCATGGCGTTCGGCGTCGACTGGAAAATCGCGCTGGTCGCCGGCCTCGGCATGTCGCTGTCGTCGACCGCCATCGTGCTGGCCACCTTGGGCGAGCGCAAGCTGATGCCCAGCCCGGCCGGCTCGGCGAGCTTTTCCATTTTACTGTTCCAGGATATCGCCGCGATACCGATGATCGCGCTGGTGCCGCTACTGGCCGGCGTGGCCGCCGAGCATGAAAGCGGCGGCTGGATGCGCGCGGTCAAGCTGGTGGCGGTGCTGCTGACCCTGGTCGCCTTCGGCCGCTGCCTGGTCAACCCGGTGATGCGTTTCCTCGCCCGCACCGGCCTGCGCGAACTGTTCACCGCCTTCGCGCTGCTGCTGGTGATCGGCATCTGCCTGCTGATGGAATCGGTCGGGCTGTCGCTGGCGCTGGGCACGTTCACCGCCGGCGTGCTGCTGGCCGACTCCGAATACCGCCACCAGCTGGTCAGCGACCTGGAACCGTTCAAGGGACTGCTGCTCGGCCTGTTCTTCATAGCGGTCGGCATGTCGGCCGACTTCGGCGTGTTGCTGGCCCATCCGCTGCTGGTGGCGGGGCTCACCTGCGGCCTGCTGCTGCTCAAGGGCGGCCTGCTGTACGGCATGTCGTTCTGGTTCGACATTCCGCGCGGCCAGCGCCTGTTCTTCGCGCTGCTGATGTCGCAGGGCGGCGAATTCGCCTTCGTGGTGTTCGGAACGGCCGTCGAAGCCAGGGTGCTGGCGCCGGAGACCTCGGCCATGCTGGTGATGGTGGTGACCTTGTCGATGGTGGCCACGCCGCTGTTGCTGCTGCTATACGACAAGCTGGCGGCGCCGCGCCTGCGCACGGCCAAAAAGAAGCGCGAGGCGGACAAGATCACGGTCGAACACCCGGTCATCATCGCCGGCTTCGGCCGCTTCGGCCAGATCATCGGCCGCCTGCTGTCGGCCAACCGCATCGGCGTCACGGTGCTCGACCACGACCCCGACCAGATCGAGTTGCTGCGCAAATTCGGTTACGAGGTGTTCTACGGCGACGCCACCCGCATCGACCTGCTGGAGGCGGCCGGTATCGGCAAGGCCACCACCCTGGTGATCGCGATCGACAACGTCGACGACAGCCTGGCGCTGGTCGACGCCGTGCGCGAGCGCTATCCGTCGCTGACGATCCTGGCGCGGGCGCGCAACGTCACCCACTACTACGAGCTGCTGGACCGTGGCGTGACGCTGATCGAGCGCGAAACCTTCGAATCGTCGTTGCAACTGGGCGCCAAGGTATTGCAGCAGCTGGGCTTTGCCGCCGAGCGCGCCGAGCACGCCGCGCGCACCTTCCGCACGCACAACCTCAAGATGCTGATGGAAGTGTACCCGCACCAGCAGGACCAGGACGAGATGGTCTCGCTCACGCGCAAGGGACGCCTGGAGCTGGAGGAAATGTTCGCCGGCGACGCCGCCGCCTTCCAAAACGCCGAAAAACCAGCGGGGTCAGGTTGAGATAGCCCGGGTTTCATGGACATCCAAATAGAGGACAATACGTCCTGAGAGGATATTCATGAATAAAAAGCAGTTACCTTCCAAACGGGAGATCATTCCGATATCGGCGCAGCCGGTGCCGAAGCAGCGGGCCGTGTTTACGGATGAATTCAAGCGCGCTGCGGTCTCCCGGCTACATGATGGCAAGCAGAGCGCCACCGCCTTGGCGTTGGCGCTTGGTTTGCGTCGTAATCAGCTCTACAAATGGGCCAAGCAACTCGAAGAGCAGCCAGCAGGAGGCCAGTTGCGCTCGGCAGGCCGGCCTGCCGTCAGTCAATTGAGCGAGGTCGAGCAACTGCGTCGCCAACTGGCCAAAGCCGAACAGGAGCTGGCCATCTTAAAAAAGTTAGATGCGTACTTAACTCGCCTCAAGAAGTGAAGTACGCCGTCATCGATGAGCATCGCAGCGAGTTCTCAGTCAAAGCGTTGTGTTTGGCGCTCGACGTCGGCCGCAGTGGGTATTACGCCTTCAAGACGGCGCCGCCGAGCCTGCGCAGCCGGGAAGATCTCGCCATGCGCCAAGAGATCGTCAAGATCCATATGCGGCACCGCGCGACGCCCGGGATATTGAAAACGTGGCGCCTGCTCAATTCGGCAGGGATCCGTTGTGGCAAACACCGGGTGGCCAAGTTGAGAAAGCTGGAGGGCATTCAAACGGTCCGCGCCAGGCGCTTTCGTGCCATTAAAGCGAAAGAACGGGTGCTGCCACCAGCGCCGGACTTGGTCAAGCGCGCCTTTGAGGTGCGCGCGCCGAACCAGGTGTGGGTCGGCGATATGACCGTGCTACGCACCAAAGAGGGGTTCTTGCATCTGGCCGTGGTACTGGACTTGTTCGCGCGCCGGGTGGTGGGTTGGTCGACGGACACCAGGCAGGCAGCCACGTTACCGATGGCGGCGTTGTCTATGGCGATGCAACAGCGACGACCTGCGCCCGGGATCATTTTCCACAGCGACCAAGGCTCTGTGTATGGCTGCGCCGATTACCGCAACTTGCTGGCCGAACACGGCGCGCTGCCGAGCATGAGCCGCAAGGGCAATTGTTGGGACACTCAGTCTATGATGAGCAGCGAACGCCTACCAAATCTGACCCGTGCTGGGATTGGTTCTGTGCCTTTGCGTTGACCTGTCGATTTGGCAGAGCGTTCCCCGAGCGTTGCCGGGCCCGTTGCCTGTGACCTAATAGGAGCTTTGTCCTGCACCGTGAGTGTCCTGTCCGGGAAGTGGGGTTGGTGATGCGCCTACCATTCTTTCGGAGCGCAAATGGACGATCAACTACAAAACGAAGTTGTTCTCGGAGTCGACACGCACTTGGACGTCAACGTCGGCGCAGTCATCAGTCACACAGGCAAGTTTCTTGGAACATTTGCTGTAGAAACCAGCGCACGTGGCCATCTGGAACTAGTCGCATGGGCACGCTCGCTGGGTTGTATTCGACGTGCCGGCGTTGAGGGCACTGGGACCTATGGCGCTGGCCTTGCTCGCGTTTTACGCGAGCAAGGAATTGAGGTTCTCGAAGTCAACAGGCCCAATCGGAGCAAGCGTCGTCTAAAAGGGAAGTCAGATCCGACGGATGCGGAGAACGCTGCGCGCGCGGTGCTTGCCGGCGAGGCGACAGCAATCCCCAAGTCCCAGTCAGGAGGAGCAGAGGCCATGCGCACTGTTTCAGTTGCCAGGCGAAGTGCCGTAAAGGCAAAAACACAAGCGATCAATCAGTTGCGAGCCATCCTGGTTAGTGCACCGCAGGAAATCCGTGAACGTCTTTGGAAAACCAAGGCTGAGAAATGCGTCGCGGCGTGCGCTGATCTTGAACAGTTAGGCACGACAACTGTACTCATGGCATTGACCGCGACGCTGCGCCTGCTGGCGAAGCGTTGGCTGACGCTGGCGGATGAACTTAAAGAACTCGACAACACGCTTGATAAGTTGACGAGTCAATTTGCACCAAGCCTTCGTCAGCAGTTCGGCGTGGGACCGCAGACCGCAGCAACCTTGATTGCAGTAGCCGGTGACAATCCTGAACGTCTGCGCAGCGAGGCGGCACTAGCGGCACTTTGCGGAGTAAATCCGCTGCCCGCGTCCTCCGGAAAGACGATACGGCATAGACTAAATCGCGGTGGCGATCGCCAAGGCAACAATGCCTTGTGGACCATCGCGATGGTCCGGATGCGAAGTGAGCCGAGAACACGTGCTTATGTTGAAAGGCGAACCAATGAAGGCATGTCCAACAAGGAAATCCATCGCTGCCTGAAGAGATACCTCATCAGGGAGCTTTACCGCGTTATATTGAGCGATCTACAGGTGACTGGCTCGACCACTTGACATAGGAGCGTCAATGCTGTGGCCGAAAGCTTCTTTTCGAACCTGAAAAACGAAACCATGCACAGGCAACTCTTTTCAACGAGAGCAGAGGCCCTGGGCGTGGTTCGCGATTACATCGAGGTGTACTACAATCGGATGCGCTTGCACCAGACCTTGGGCTATCAAACGCCCGCATCCCTTGAAGCGCAGTTTCGTGTGCTTCATTAACTGTCCGCGAAACCCGGAACACCTCAGGTCCGACATTCGGACACGAGCCCGACGCTGGCAAGGCCTAGCGCCCGGCTCGTGTAGAAATGGTGGACCTGACCCTGAGCCTTCCCCTCAAATTTTAAATGTCGGGATCAACGATCTCAGCTCATCAAGAGCGATGGTGAGCTGACTTCG